>JAWKKM010000023.1:0-96269 GCA_041393255.1 Bacteroidales bacterium
GAGAGATATTTTATCATTTTCCCTTTCATATTATAGATCACAATTTCTTTTTCAACAAGAAGGCTATTATCACAATAGGTAAAGCAGATTTTATCTTTAAAAGGGTTAGGATGGCAGATAAGTCCCAATGAATTATTCTCTTGTTTTTCAACATCGGTCAACTCATAAACATAAATGTAATTTTCTCTCAAAAATGAGTTAGTATCATAATCGTCGTAAACTGTTAAACTCACAGAGTACCACCCTGTATCAGCATAAGTATAAACAGGGCTTTCTTCATAAGAATCGATTACACCATCATTATTAAAATCCCATTCATAAATAATTATGTCTCCAATAGAATAATTGTAGAATTGAACATTGAGAGGCATATCACCAGTAATATAATACACACTGTCAATGGTTGTTATATCTAAATTACCCATTGCATCATCTTCAGATTTGGCGGAAAACTGCGATAACAATGGCTCTATTCCTTTTGCAAAGGGATGAAAAACTTCGTAAGTGATACCGTAATCGGTTGAATACAGAATATAGGTGTGTGCATTTTGCCCCATCAGGTTGCTCCACCGGTAAAGATTATATATTTCTCCTTCTGTTCGGCCTCCTACCATATCGCTTATATAAATATCCGATTTATTATATTTGTTGGTTTCAATCCAGCTTGCTCCATAATCATGTGTTAAGAACAACCGGCCTTCATAGCAAAAGAAAAAGAACAGTTCGCCCGGATTCACTCCCCTGCTAATCCTTCTTGTACTACTAAAACCTGTTTCTTTATGAAAAGAATATTGTAATTCCAGGTTTTCAAAATTATCAACTGATCTTAATAAAAACACTGAATCATTAATACCTAACTGGTTCACCAGCACATATCCTACATTTGGTTCAATATCAATTTCAACTTCTAATGTACTACCAAAAAATCCATTGTATGAATGAGGAATAAAACTAAAACCATAATCCTCACTATGTGAAATGAATGCATTATAAATTAATCCTTCAGCAACACCACTATTAATTTCAAGGTTAACATTGTTGTTTACATATTGCCAACTATTTTGCGTTCCGTAGTTATCAGATTTATATATTGCTTCTACCATTGTTACATAATAAACAACCCCTGGAGTTTTATCAGCTGTAATTCGCATAGCCTGCCAAATGGTTGAGTCCATACATTGGGCGGTCTGGCCATAATCTGTGGAATGATATAGGCCTATTTCGCCACTATATGTTAGCCCCAGAAAATATACCTCACCCTGGTTAGGGCCCCTGGTTATATACCAATCGGGAAACGTTGAAATGGCTATAAGAAGAAAATTGATTGTTAATATTATCTTTTTCATATCAATGGTTTTAAAGAAAGGCTAAAGTTAAACATAAAGCATTAGGTAATCACAATTTTCATTTACCCTTTCGCCTGGCATTAATGTGGTTACCCAGTGAACATCACCCTCCTGTTGCACCCCGACACCGCAACTAACCGAAGCGTTTAACCCATTCGATTCGTAATTGATCAAAGAATTGCTCAGCATCTCATTAAAAATACCCACATTGTTGTTTACCGGCCCGGTTGGGTTGGTAAATACCAGTGAAATTTTAACCTCAGAATAAACCGTGATTGACTTTGATACCGGGTTGAACTGCACCGGGTAAAACAACACCCTGATGCACTGCTGTGAACGCACTGCACCCCTGTCAATGGTTTCTGAAATTATTCCGGGGAAATAACTGTCGGTTGAATATGCAGTTTGATCATACACAAACTCTTCCCTTAAATATTTATATCCTTCCGGTGTTGTATCAGGTACCATTTCGGGTGCGGGGTATATATTATATCCGTTTATTAGAGTTGAATCCAATGGTTTTATTTTCAGGTTGATACTATCACAATCTGGAATCGCTACAAGAAAGCTGACTATTGGTATTTCAGGAAAACCAACAGAGTCTAATCTGACATGTTCCTTTATATTTATACGATTAAAAGAATCAATGGGAGTGTCGTACATCCCTGGAATAATTACCGTAAACTCAACGATTGTATCATTTGATAAAACAACAGTTGAAATGGGGGTGATAATTTCGGAGGGATTGAATTCTATATAGTTTTGTGCATTTAAAGAAAAAATGCTTAGCACAATTAGGTAAAAAAAAATAAACCTTTTCATAACATTATTTTTTAATTACTTTATTAACATAAAAATTGTCATTATCTTCTATTCTTATGATATAAATACCATTTGTGAAATCCTTAAAATCAATGGTGGTTTTATTAGAGGTTAATATTGCATTATGACTTTTAAAAATAACCTCTCCACAAATATTGTATATAGTTATTTTGTATTCGGTAAATGTTTCTGATACATTTATTTCCATTTCCTGATCAACCGGATTTGGATAAATGGAAATTGATTCTTTATTGCTTTTTAATCCTACATGAGTAGTTGTATCTTTAACGTATATGAAGTTTTCTTTTACTATCGCTGTTATTGTTGTTTGGTAATCCGGATTGGTAATATTAAGTTTAACATTAGCAATTCCTGTATCATAATATGTATAAACAGGGTTTTGTTCATAAGAATCAATAATGCTGTCATTTTGAAAAGTCCCATTCATAAGAAAGGTTTTCCCTGCTTGATCCATTAATAAACTGAACGGCAATGGTATAGTACCTGATGTTGTATCAGCATCAAAATTAACGTAAAACGGGTCTGCCCCATAAGAGAAAGGATGATAAATTGTAAATGATTCTCCATAATCCAGGCTATGATATATATAAATATGTTTTATATAATCCCAATTTAAAACTGTGAATAAGTTATACCAAAATAAACTTCGCCCGGCTGTCTGCCTCCTGTAAAATCAACACTGGCATAATTATTAAAATAAAGAATATTCTTTGTTTCCCATGAATATCCGAAGTCATTGCTATATCTTAACATTGAATTGTCGTATGGTAAAAAAGTAAATAATTCACCTGATTCATATCCTCTGCTTAGATCTCGTATTGGCTCTTCATTCAGGTTAAATTCTATTCACTAAATATGCACTATCAAAATAATTCTCTGATTTGAATAAATATAAAGTATCATTTTGCCCCCAAATCTTCGTCGTGATATAACTGATATTTAACTGTACATCTAATTCTGCTTCTTGCAATGTACCAAAAACTCCGCTTCCTACATGATCAATAAAATTCACTCCATAATCCTCACTATGTGTAGCGGCATGTTCAAAAATAAAACCTGTTACCCCACTTTAAAAGTTTTTGTAAATTAAGCCTGAATACCCATGAACCATATTGCCCGTAATTATCAGAAAAGTATAGCTTTTCTATTAAAGCTACAAAATAAAGTACACCACTTGTTTTATCGCCAGCTATTGCCATAATTGGTTTGATTTAGACCTGAAACACTATCCATACATGTAATTGTTTCACCGAAGTCTGTAGAACGGTAAATAGCTTGATGATTTGACGATGCTATTGGACCGAGAAAATATATCTCTCCAATATCAGGCCCTCGGGTTATGGATTGAGTAAATACATTTAAGCTGTAAAATAAAACGAAAGTAAAATAAGATTTTTCATATCAATGGTTTTAAAGGAAGCGGCTAAAGTTAAACATAAAGCATTAGGTAATCACAATTTTCAGCTTACCCTTTTTCGTCTAGCATTTATGTGGTTACCCAGTGAACATCCCCCTCCTGCTGCTCTCCGGCACCACAACTCACCGAGGCATTCAACCCATTGGAAATATAATTGATCATTGAATTGCTCAGCATTTCATTAAAAATACCCAAATTGTTGTTTACCGGCCCGGCTGGGTTGGTAAATAACAGTGAAATTTTAACCTCAGAATAAACCGTGATTGACTTTGATACAGGGTTAAACTGTACCGGGTAAAACAACACCCTGACACACTGCTGTGCACGCACTGTACCTCTGTCAATAGTTTCTGAAATGATCCCTGGAAAATAATCACGCCAGTTGTATAGGAAGTATCATTGTAAACAAACTCTTCCTGAAATATTTATGGCTCTCAGGTGTTGAATCCGTCATTGCGAATTCTGGTGCCGGGTATATATTATAGTTTGAGAATTTGATTGAATCTTTAAATCAATATTCAAATTAATATCCCCGCAATCGGGTATCGCCACAAGGAACGAAACCACAGGCACTTCGGGAGAACCCACCGAATCTAACTTTGTGTGCCCTTTAATTTCCACAATGTTTAAAGTATCAACTGTAGTGGACGAACATACCGGAACCAATACTTCAAATTCCACTATCAGGCTATCGGAATTCAATACATTTACAATGGGTTCTGTTGATTTCGTTTGTAAATTCCACTCAGGTTTAAAAAGGAATATTGAAAACAGGCAAATGCAAATAATAATTACAGTTCTTTTTCATTACTCAAGGTTTTAATAGGTTAATTATACATGACAAAAAATTTACAACAATCGATAACTTATCTATATCATTGGAAAACAACACACTTGCCAGATATGTCAAATCGTATTTGAGTAAGCGCTTTTAGCTCTTCTACCACGTTTTTGATTTTGATAGGGCGAATGGAGTCCAAAACACCAGCTATATATGCCCAAAAAGCAAAATCATCGAGCAAGCAAATGGTTTATGTTTTTGGTCAATATCAGCTGATGTGTGTCTTCATTATTAAAACCACTTGTTTTCAGTGCTTTAAATGCAGATTCAACTCGCCAATGTTGTTTATATAATGGTCGATTCATCAGGTTTGTTGGAAAGAAACAATGATTTGAAGTTCGCAGTTTGTTTTGACGGCTTGTGATTTTTGGCAGTTCTCGACAGATAGCAAAGTTGCCCATTGACATAAACGATCCCCAGATAAAAGTATTGATTGAGAGTCAAATTATTAAACAGCCAAGATAAGCCTTCACACGATGACCATTTCGGGATAATCACCCAGAAGTTCTCTCTGATCCTGAATGTGGTAGCGGATGTGACGGCAGTTCAAATATGCCAACCATTGTTGTCCTATAAACTCTCGGTCTGCTAGCAAGCAATCAATGCTTTAACGCCAAACAGCTCAATGAAGTCTTCCATCAACTCGATTCGCTCCTTGGTTGAAGAGTTGCCAAACTTGGGCATCATCTTGTATAGCACAGGAAAAAGCAACCCCTTGATAAACCACAGCAAGTGTACCAGTATGTTGATATCGGATGTTCCAAATTTCCAGTTGGTTCTATCCATAGTTAACCGATATGGTCCCGAATGTGGCAAAGCGAGAACACAAAACGGGCAACTAGCTTATATCCAGCATACCTGTTACAAAACGCTGTATTCTTCTTAGAGACGAATCCACATTAACGTCCGTATCAAAGTAGCTGCCAGTTTTTCAAAGCAAACAGTTTGAACCTTGCAAAGCGCACAGATAAATAAGCCAAAGAACTTTATTCGGGCCAAATTCACTTTGTTCCGGAAAATTGATGATAACGTTTGCGAATAAAAACAGTATTTTTACTCGGCTCAGTGTTTAAGCATCTTGGTGTCATACTTGGTCGTTTTCACCTAAGATACTAAATATCAGGGCTTATGTGATGTGTTTTCGCATAAGTTATCACCAAGTTATTAACATATTATATTGTAGCATTGCTTGTTATTAATTTTTGTCATGTACTAAATAGGTTAATATTATTTTTTTTGAAGTTTTTATTTTCTTTAGACCTTTACAATAAATACCAGGTTCACATTTTTTACCAAACCGGTTTGTGCCATCCCAGATTATTTCATTATTGTGTGATGAGAGATATTTTATCATTTTCCCTTTCATATTATAGATCACAATTTCTTTTTCAACAAGAAGGCTATTATCACAATAGGTAAAGCAGATTTTATTCTTAAAAGGGTTAGGATGACAGATAAGTCCCAATGAATTATCTTGTCTTTCAACATTTGTCAAATTATATACATAGATGTAATTTTCTCTCAAAAATGAGTTAGTATCATAATCGTCGTAAACTGTTAAACTCACAGAGTACCACCCTGTATCAGCATAGGTAAGACACAGGATTTTCCTCATAAGAATCAATTGTCCCATTATTACCAACTCACCATAAGTATTTACATCTCCTATTGAATAGTTGTAAAACTGGACATTAAGAGGCATATCTCCGGTAACATAATAAATGCTGTCAATGGTTTTAATATCTACACCAGAAACTGCGTCGTCTGCTGTTTTGTGCTGAAAATTGAGCTAACAACGGTTCCCGACCTTTTGCAAAGGGATGAAAAATCCTTCGTAAGCGATACCGTAATCGGTTGAATACAGAATGTAGTGGGCATTTTGCTCCATCAGGTTGCTCCACCTGTAAAGTGTATATATTTCTCCTTCTGTTCTTCCTCCAATCATATCTCTTATTGAGAAATAATTTGACAAATTAATATTATATGAGTTGGTTTCAATCCAGTTTGCTCCATAATCCTGTGATATGAGTAAACAAAATTCAATTCCGTTTAGAAAGAATAATTCTCCAGGATATATTCCCTGCTTAACCTGCGAACCTTCCGGAATCTCTGATTCCAGATAAAAAAGAATAATGTAATCCGGCTCAAAAATTATCAACTGATTTTAATAGAAATTATTTGAATCATATACCCTATATTTATTAACTAATACATATCCAATATCCGGTTCATTATCAATTTCTGGCTCTAAACAACTTCCAAAAAATCCATTAAAAGAATGAGGTATAAATGTTTGCCCGTAATTTGTACTATGAGCATTAAACTCAATTATAAATGTATCCATCAATAATTCCACTATTTATATGCAAATAAATATTATTGTTTACATATTGCCAAGAATTCATTGTTCCATAATCATATGATATGTATAAAGCTTCCACCATCGTAACATAATAAACTACACCCGGTGTTTTATCGGCAGTAATTCGCATAGCCAGATTTGAGTTAATTGTTGAGTCCATACATTCGGCAGTCTGTCCATAAGTCTGTGGAATAATAAATCGCACCAAAATCACCAGAATAGGTATATCCCATGAAATAAATCTCCCAGGGTTAGGGCCCCTGGTTATATACCACCGGGAAACGTTGAAATGGCTATAAGAAGAAAGTTGATTGTTAAAATTATCTTTTTCTATATCAATGGTTTTAAAGGAAGGCTAAAGTTAAATAAAAAGCATTTTCATAATTGCTTACGATTTTATAATTTGATGAATTATTATTACTTGATATATTAAGAATATAAACTCCTGTATTTAAAGCAATTGTATTTATAATAATTGATGCGGTATTTGATAATACCTTTCAAAGACCTTTCTGACCTTTTAAATTATATATCGAAATTGTAAGGGTTCGGTTGTATTAATGGATGAAACAGTTAGGCTGTTTTCAAATGGATTTGGTAAAATAGAGATACTTGATATGCTTTTAGTGGAAACTTTTGTTGTTGTGTCAATAATATGAATATAGTTTTCTTATAAACGAGTTTGTGCCATTTTACACCAACCACTGATAACTTAACAGAATACCAACCGGTATCAGCATAAATATAAACCGGTGATTGCTCATAAGAATCGATTGTTCCATCATTCAAAATCCCATTGATATTCCTGTATGTCACCGATAGAAAAGTTTGAAAATTCTACTGGTTCTGTTATATTAACTTCTTTGTCTATTGAAAAATTTGCTAAACAGGTCGTTTCCTTTTTGAGAAAGGTGAAAACCCCAAAGGATTTTCCGTAATTGACTGAGTGATATATAAATATATGCGAAGATTCATAATAGTAATTATGATAAGAATATAATATATAAAATTCACCATCCGTTTTTCCACCTTCTATACCTGTAATATAGTTTTCGGCAAAATTGAATGTGTCAACAGGATAATAATTATCAAAAAAATCGTGGCTTATCCACAACTTACTTTCAGTATAATCTAACATATATACAACACCAGAACTAAATCCAGCAGACAATTCAATATGCTCATACCATGGATAGTAATTCTATAGAATTAATTCAACGCTATCAAATTTGTTGGAAACTTCTAAACATAGTAAATAGTATCTGAAATAACTTTTTTTGGAGATATTATTATAAATTATATCCTCATTCACTCTGTCAATTGTTGTGTTTTTTGAACTACCAAAATAACCAATTGATGAATGATAGATAAAATTAACACCAAAATCTTCGCTATATCTACTTGCTGATGAAAAGATATGTCCGGGGATCATCCCACTATTAATATTTGCACTAACATCATTATTCTTAAATTCCCAGCTATTAAAATTGCCATAGTTTGCAGAATAATACAGGCTGATAGGATAAGTGTAACAATATATTCCTCCAGGCGTTGCATCTGCGGCAATTGTTATAATATTTTTACACTATCTACACAAACAGCAGTTTCCCCATAATCAGTTGAATAATATAATCCTGTTCCTGTATGCGTTGGCCCCAAAAAATATATCTCCCCAATATCAGGCCCTCTGGTTATGGATTGAGTAAATACATTTAAGCTTCGTAAAATAAAACGAAATTAACATAAGATTTTTCATATCAATGGTTTTAAAGAAAGGCTAAAGTTAAACATAAAGCAATAGGTAATCACAATTTTCATTTACCCTTTCGCCGGCATTAATGTGGTTACCCAGTGAACATCCCCTTCCTGTTGTTCTCCGGCACCATTAACTTATCGAGGCATTCAAACCATTAGAAAATAATTTCCCGATCATTGAATTGCCCGAGCATTTCGTTAAAAATACCACATTATTGTTTACCGGCCCGGTTGGGTTGGTAAATACCAGTGAAATTTCAACCTCAGAATAAACCGTGATTGACTTTGATACCGGGTTGAACTGCACCGGGTAAAACAACACCCTGATGCACTGCTGTGAACGCACTGCCCCCTGTCAATAGTTTCTGATATGATACCAGGAAAATAACTGTCAGTAATATAAGCTGTATCATTGTAAACAAACTCTCTTCCTCGAAATATTTTATGGCCCTCAGGTGTTGAATCCGTTACGAATTTATGTCATATATTATAGTTTTGAGAATTTGATTGAATCTTTCAAATCAATATTCAAATTTATATCCCCATCCGTATTGCCACGAGAAACGAAACCACAGGTACTTCAGGGTATCCCACAGAATCCAGGTTTTGTATGCCCTTTTAGTTCAATACGATTGAATGTGTCAATTTGGGTATCATACATGCCTGGAATCAATACTTCCAAATTCTACCACAGTTAGAGGCTATCGGAAATTAATACATTTACAATGGGTTCTATTGATTCTACCGGTGTGAATTCTACCCAGGTTTGGGAAAAGGAATGTATATTGAAAACAGGCAAATGCAAACGCAAATAATAATTTTTTTCATAACTATAAGTTTCTAATTGTTTAGAACAATCTTTTCGTAATTTCTTGATTTTTATTGCTGTTATGTAAATTCTATTTGCATTTTCGATCCTATAGAATTTGTTCCATCCTTAGGAAAATTTTTTATCTTTTGTTTTAAATTGCTAACAATCCTTCCGTTTATATCATAGATCAATAATTCATTTTCATTCATTAACCCATTGTTTAAAAATGTAAAAATAATCTTATCCTTAAAGGGATTAGGGTAGCATGCTATCCCAAATGAACTTTCATCTTGTTTTTCAATATCAGTCAACTCATAAACATAAACGTAATTCTCCCTTAAAAAGGAATTCGTATCATAATCATCATAAACTGTTAAACTAACTGAAAACCAACCGGTATCAGAGTATGTGTACATTGGGTTTTCTTCATACGAATCAATTATTCCATTATTATCAAAATCCCACTCATAAGTATTTATATCCCCGATGGAATAATTATAAAACTGTACATTTAAAGGCATATCACCGGTTACATAATATATACTGTCAACAGATTTAATATCAAAGCATTCAGGGCATCTTCTGCTAACTTGGCAGAAAAGGCAACTAAAGGTTCCTGGCCTTTGCAAAAGGATGGTAAACATCATAAGTAATTCCATAGTCGTTGGAGTGGAAAACATATGTGTGTGCGTTTTGCCACATCAGATTAAAAAATCGGTAAAGCATATAAACTTCACCTTCAGTCTTACCACCGACCATATCAAATTCAACAGATTGGTTGTAATTATTTAATTTTGTCCAAAATGTTCCAAATTCATTGCTATTATATAATAATTGGCAATTATTTTTATTAAAAAGAATAATTCCCCTTCATTAACCTCTCTCTGCTAATTTTTACAACATCACTACTGTTCATTTCTAATTTATTCTGAATGCTTAAATTTTCAAAATTATCTGTTGTAATAAGTAATATAAAGTATCCAAAACACTTGTAATTCGTGTTATTGCATATCCTGTATTGATTTGGTTATCAATTTCAGTATCTTTCAAGTTACCGAAAAACCATTGTACATATGTGGAATGAAATTACTGCTAAAATCTTCACTGTGGGAAACTATAGCGCTATAAATGTTACCTTCTGTTAAACCACTGCTTATTAACAAGTTTATCCCCGAATTTCTATATTGCCAGGTTCCTGATTGCCATATTCCATTGAAACATAAAGACTTTCAAATAGTGTAACAAAATATACTACTCCTGATAAATAGTCAGCATTTATATAGGTAATCAAGTGTAGAGTCAGAACAAATAGCAGTCATACCATAATTGGTTGAGTAATATAAACCTTCACCAGTATATGTTGGCCCAAGAAAATATATTTCACCGGGATTGGGGCCTTTGTAATACATTCAATGGAGAGTAATATTTACTAAAAGAAGCAGTACTGATTGTTAATATTATCTTTTTCATATCAATGGTTTTAAACAGCATGTGTTAAATTACAAGCATTAGGTAATCGCCAATTTTCATTTACCCTTTCGCCTGGCATTAATGTGGTTACCCAGTGAACATCACCCTCTTCTGTTGCACCCCGACACCGCAACTAACTGAAGCGTTTAACCCATTCGATTCGTAATTGATCAAAGAATTGCTCAGCATCTCATTAAAAATACCTACATTGTTGTTTATCATTCGGAATGGGTTGGTAAATACCAGTGAAATTTTAACCTCAGAATAAACCGTGATTGACTTTGATACCGGGTTGAACTGCACCGGGTAAAACAACACCCTGATGCACTGCTGTGAACGCACTGCCCCCCTGTCAATAGTTTCTGATATGATACCAGGAAAATAACTGTCAGTAATATAAGCTGTATCATTGTAAACAAACTTCCCGAAATATTTATGGCCCTCAGGTGTTGAATCCATTACGAATTCTGGTGCCGGGTATATATTATAGTTTGAGAATTTGATTGAATCTTTCAAATCAATATTCAAATTTATATCCCCGCAATCCGGTATTGCCACGAGAAACGAAACCACAGGTACTTCAGGGTATCCCACAGAATCCAGTTTTGTAGCTCCTTTTAGTTCAATACGATTGAATGTGTCAATTTGGGTATCATACATGCCTGGAATCAATACTTCAAATTCCACTAGAAGACTGGAATCAATAATACTTCAATGGGTTCTATTGATTCTGGCCGGTGTAAATTCCACCCAGGTTTGGGAAAAGGAATATATTGAAAACAAGCAAATGCAAATGATGATTACAGTTCTTTCATTACTCAAGGTTTTAATAGGTTAATATTATTTTTTTTGAAGCCTTTTATTTTCTTTTTAGACCTTGCCAAATAAATACCATATTCACATTTTTTACCAAACTCGGTTTGTGCCATCCCAGATTATTTTATTATTGTGTGATGAGAGATATTTATCATTTTCCCTTTCATATTATAGATCACAATTTCTTTTTCAACAAGAAGGCTATTATCACAATAGGTAAAGCAGATTTTATCTTTAAAAGGGTTAGGATGACAGATAAGTCCCAATGAATTATTATCTTGTCTTTCAACATTTGTCAAATTATACATAGATGTAATTTTCTCTCAAAATAGTTAGTATCATAATCGGGTCGTAACCATTAAACCCACAGAGTACCACCCTGTATAGGTATACATTCCCTCCAAATAGTCCAAGTTTGTACTTTTCCCCAGCCTGTCAAGTCGAACGCACCTGAGACATCCCATTGTTAACTTTCTTGCCTGTCTTGTCGAACACATGAGAGACATCCCATGAACTCTCACCCACTGCGCCTTTTGGCGTAGGAGAGGGACTGGGCTCCTGTTCTCTTTGGTGGTATTCTCAGCGTACTCTGTGGTTAACCCTCTGCAGGTTGTTGGTGTTGTCACCAACGACTTCCCACTCCCAGCCGCTGTTCTGGATTTGCCATCCAAAACCCCACCAACCCTTGGTCACCCC
The DNA here is from genome assembly GCA_041393255.1 of Bacteroidales bacterium. Classification (GTDB taxonomy): domain Bacteria; phylum Bacteroidota; class Bacteroidia; order Bacteroidales; family JAADJA01; genus JAADJA01. Next base: position 12,358 of record JAWKKM010000023.1, read on the forward strand.
GAGCCTGCCGGTCAGGCTGCTTCGTCGAAGCACTCCGTGCAACTCTGTGTCTCCTCTGTGCAACTCTGCGGTTAAATCATCCCATCCCAAAACACCTTCCCCACCTCCAAAAAATTAATCCGTAACTAACAAAAGTATGATCCTCAACCTCGCACGCATTTCCAGAATAGCGGGTGCTTTTTCTATAGCATTTGCAATGCCAACATTCCCTCCAAATAGTCCGAGTTTGTAACTTTCCCCAGCCTGTCATGTCGAACGCACCTGAGAGATCCCATTGTTAACTTTCTTTCTTGCCTGTCATGTCGAACGCATGTGAGACATCCCTATCAACTCTCACCCACTGCAGCCTTTGCACAGGAGGGGATCATTCTCTGCGTATCCTTTGCGCCCTCAGCGGTTTAAAGCAATCCCATTAAATCATTCTTTCATATTCTCGCATTGAGGCATTCTCGCATTGAGGCATTCTCGCATTTTCACCCACTGCAGCCTTGGCACAGGTGGAGATCATTCTCTGCGCATCCTTTGCGCCCTCAGCGGTTTAAAGCAATCCCATTAAATCATTCTTTCTGCCCCCGCACAGGCATTCTCGCATTGAGGCATTCTCGCATTTTCACCCACTGCAGCCTTGGCACAGGTGGAGATCATTCTCTGCGCATCCTTTGCGCACTCTGCGGTTAATAAAAACCAGCCTCCAAATAGCGCGCAAATTCGTAACATTCTTTTGAAACATTTTCATTCCCACATTTTCACCCAGTCCGGTCCTCATTTATTCAATAAAATATTCAATAAAATCAAATAATCATTATTTTTGCCTCAAATATGATAGCATGGATTTAAGCAAGATTTTTCCAGCAATTTCAGGAAAGCCGGGATTATACAAAATGCTGGCACAAACAAAGAACGGGCTGGTAGTCGAATCCCTTACCGATGGCAAAAAATTCACTGCCTTTAGCCATGAGCGCATCAGCACCCTCGAAGAGATCAGCGTATACACTGTTGATGAGGATATTCCCTTGAAAGAGGTTTTAAAAGCCATTTACGACAAACAAAACGGAGAAGCCGCCATATCGCACAAAGCAAGCGCCAATGAACTAAAAACCTTTTTCGAGGAGGCCGTTCCCAATTACGACAAAGAAACCGTGTATGTTTCCGACATGAAAAAAGTGATCAGTTGGTACAATACACTTCACCAGCACAATATTCTGGAATTTACTGAAGAGGAAGAAAAGAAAGACGAAGAAAGCGAAGCGACAGAAGACAAAGCTCAGCCCGAAAAAACAGAAACCGACACAAAAGAAACCAAAGAATAACACGTCCCCTGATGGGGACTTTTTTTTAACTCTATATGGTTAAAATAGTAAGCGATCACACCCTTGTCGACATCCACTACCCGGTGGAAGGAAACTACATTATACGACTGCAATCACCTGAGGAAATACCACCCGTCAGGCCCGGCAATTTTGCCGAAATCAAAGTTCCCAAATCCCCTGATGTATTTCTACGCCGCCCTTTTTCCATCCTCGATGTAGATTACAAAAACCGGATCATCAGCTTTTACATAAAGATTATAGGCAAGGGAACGCAACAATTGGGTGAAGTAAAAAAAGGAGAAAAGGTAAATCTGATCTATCCACTTGGAAATTCATTTACGTTGCCCGAGCCCGGGAAAAAAGTATTAATTGTCGGAGGAGGATCAGGAATTGCCCCTTTTATCCTGCTCGGAAAAGAACTTCAGAAAAACAACAATCCGGTCACTTTCCTGGTGGGAGGACGCTCAAAAAAAGACATCCTGCTAACTGAAGAATTCTCGAAATATGGTGAAGTAATCACAACCACCGAGGATGGCAGTATTGGAGAAAAGGGATTGGTTACGCAGCATTCCGTTTTCAATTCACTTGATGTGGATAAGATATACACCTGTGGCCCCGACCCGATGATGAAAGCCATTGGTAAAATAGCCGTAGAAAGAAATATTGAATGTGAAGTTTCGCTCGAAAACATGATGGCCTGTGGATTTGGAGTTTGTCTTTGTTGCGTAACAGCAACCGAAGAGGGAAATAAACGTGTGTGTATAGAAGGCCCTGTTTTTAATGTAAATTATTTGAAATGGCAGATCTGAAGGTAAAAATACACGATCTCGAATTCAAAAACCCGGTCACCGTTGCATCCGGCACCTTTGGATTTGGTGAAGAGATGGCCCAATTTGTTGACCTGAATAAACTGGGTGGTATTTATGTGAAAGGCCTTACTTTGGAAAACCGCGAAGGAAACCCCTATCCCCGCATGGCGGAAACAGCTTCCGGAATGCTAAATGCTGTTGGGCTGCAGAACAAAGGCGTTGATTTCTTTATTAAGCACACTTATCCGCTCATAAAGGACTACAACACCCACATCATTGCCAATGTTAACGGATCCACCATCGAAGATTATATTGAGGTAACACAAAAGCTAAACGATCTGGATAAAGTTCCTGCAATGGAGCTCAATATCTCATGCCCCAATGTAAAACAGGGCGGGATGCTTTTCGGCACCAGCTGCCCTTCTGCCATTGCAGTAACAGAAGCCGTCAGGAAAGTATGGGACAAAACCCTTATCGTTAAACTATCACCCAACGTTACCGATATTGCAGAAATGGCTCGGGCAGTTGAAGGAGCCGGCGCTGATTCCATTTCATTAATTAACACGCTGGTAGGAATGGCTATTAATGCCGAGACACAGAAACCGGTTTTGTCAACCATTACGGGAGGCCTGTCAGGACCCGCTATAAAACCGGTAGCACTTCGAATGGTATGGCAGGTTTACAATGCTGTTAACATCCCGCTTGTAGGTATTGGTGGAATAATGAATGCAACGGATGCCATTGAATTTTTCCTTGCAGGAGCAACCTCAATACAAGTTGGCACTGCTAATTTTATTGATCCCCTCGTATCCATTAAAATAATTGAAGGAATAGTTGAGTATTTGGATCGGCACAATTGCGAATCTCTTTACGACTTAATAGGAAAACTTAGGGTTTAGCTTTTGCTTTTGCCTGTTCTTGCAATTTCTTAAGGTCTGCTTTTACTTTTTCCAGTTCAAGATTAAGATCAGAATTATTTTCTTTTAGGTTCTTCACTTCTGACTTTTTACCAGATAGAGATTTGGACAATTTTGAAATTTCATTTTTCTGCTCCTCAATGGTTTTTTGCATGGAGTCAAAATCTTTCAAATACGATTTAATAATCAGTTCGAGGTCATGTATCTCTTTATTAGCCATTGGTTCTAAAATTTTTGGTTAGTAGTGAATTTTGAGTTCCTGTCCGACAACAATACTATCGGCCGCATTGATGCTATTTTCCTTCGCCAGGTCAACGTATTTATAACCATTGCCATAAACCCGGCGGGCGATCGAAAACAATGTCTCCCCTTCCTTCACAATATAGGTTTCAACCCGGCCTGATTTCACAGTTTCAATTTGCGCCATTTGTTCCGTCAATTGCTTATTCTCAGTTTTAAGCTTCAAAACCTCATTTTTTGTGGTCTCCAATTCTGTTTTCAAATTCGAGAATTTTTCTACTTCGGCAATATTTTCAATTGCCTTCCCTGAATTTCGGCTCAAAGACAAAGTTATTATCCAGGCTGTAATGACTAATACCAAAAGTGCCAGCATAACAATTCCAAAATTGAATCGCTTTTTATTCGACTTTTCAATGTTCTTTAACAGGTGTAAAGCTTCCAGATACGCATTGCACTGCGGACAGTTTCTGGTTTCTTCAGGCAACCCTGTGGTTTTGCAAACAGGACATTCCATTGTGATAATAATTTGATGGTTGATGATTGATTAAAAAACCATAAATGTAAATAAATTGAACTAAAAAAGCAAGTTTTTACTTATTTGGTTTATCGTCCAAAAACTCCTAATCTCATGTATAGCTTAGAAAGGAGAACAATTTTTCAAGGCTTGACAAAGGGAATTCTCAATCATTCAAACAGAAATATTACGTACATTTGCCACTTTTAAAAAAACACTTATTATCAAACATGATACTTAGAATTCATCCAGATAACCCCAGTCCGCGGCAAATTAAAACCGTTATTGAATGCCTGAAAGACGGAGGGGTGATCATCTTTCCTACCGATACGATATATGGTTTGGGTTGTGACATTTACAAACCAAAAGCCATCGAAAGAATTGCACAGATAAAAGGCATTCAGGTTGGAAAAGCTAACTTCTCATTTTTATGCAGCGACTTAAGTCACTTATCCGATTTCACCAAGCCTTTAAAAAATGAGGTTTTTAAGTTAATGAAAAGCACACTGCCAGGACCTTACACCTATATATTAAATGCAAACAATAATGTGCCACGCCTTTTTCAAAGCAAGAAAAAAACTGTTGGTATCCGGGTTCCCGCTAACAATATACCCATTGAGATCATCCGTGAGCTGGGAAATCCCATTGTATCAACTTCGGTACATGACGATGATGAAATTATTGAATACACAACCGATCCTGAACTGATCCACGAAAGGTATGAAAACCTGGTTGATATTGTTATTGATGGCGGATTTGGAGACAATGAACCATCCACTATTATTGATTGTACCGGAGATGAGATTGAAGTAATAAGGGAAGGAAAAGGAAAGCTTTAACATTTCCAATTGTTGATTTTCTAATATATGGAAGGAAAAAAAACAAATAATCTTTTTAACCTTGATCCCATTCAATCTTCCGGTCAGGAGGTTTTTGAAAGTATACTAAAAACCAGGGATCTTACAATTGAACGGATTGTAACTTCAAAGCCTTATGATAATCCCGGTGATTGGTACGACCAGGAAAATGATGAATGGGTGTTGCTGATCCAGGGAGAAGCGAGTTTGGAATTCAGCAATAATGAAGTAATAACATTAATACCTGGAGATTATATTCTTATCCCCGCCCATAAAAAGCACAGGGTCAAGCGTTCATCTGAAGAACCCAAATGCATTTGGCTTGCTATACACGGAAAGCTCAAATAAAAATCAAAAAGTGTTTGTATTTATTAAAAAAAGCAATATTTTTGCACCCTCAAATTCGGAAACGATTCCGTAGCTCAGCAGGTAGAGCATATGCCTTTTAAGCATAGGGTCCTGGGTTCGAATCCCAGCGGGATCACAAAAGCGAGGCTGTTCAAAACGAACAGTTTCGCTTTTTTTTATTCATTCTGATTATAAACCAGTCCTAATGCATTTTTATTTAGAAATGGCCTTTCGATTAACGAATTATTAATACATTTGCCTTGATCATTTGTTAATAACCAAATTGATTTTATCATCTAATTCTAGAGCCTTATGAGAACAACATTTGATTCCTGGACCAAAGAAGATTTCCTGACTTATATTCTACTTTATGCCGCAAATGCAGATTTCACCATTTCGAAAGAAGAAAAACAATTTATTTTAAACAAGGTTGATGTGGATGAGTATGAAAAAATACACAGGATATTTCAAAAACATTCGGAACACCAAAGGAGCGAAACCGTTAGGCTGCTTGGGCAGCAATACTGCAATGACCCAAGCAATAAATGTGAAATAAGAAAAGAGATAATTAAGCTTTTTTTTGCAGATGACGATTATAGCATCCTTGAAAAGAATTTTTTTATTGGAATAAAAAAGATTCTTAACTTAAACGAATAATCCGGTTCGTCATATTGAACACCAAATGCATTCCAAAATGCTGATTAATCCATGTATCCCAATTCGGATAAACAGGATTTAATCATTTCAAAGGTCCGCTCAATATCATTATCCAAACCAACCGAAAACCGAACAAGGCCTTCCGACATTCCCATTTCTTTCTGCAATTCTTCGGGCACTTCCGATGAAGTACTCTTTCCTGAACAGCTAAATAAAGTTTTAAAATAACCAAGACTCACCGCCAGGTATCCGACACCGGCCACTTCCATTTTTTCCATCAGGGCATTTGCCCTTTCGGTTGTCAACATATCAATTGCAATCATTCCGCCATAACCAAACTCAGGATTCATCATGCCCTTTAGAATTTGGTGGCCCGGATGCTGCTCCAAACCGGGATAAATTACCGGCAGTCCAATCTCCTGAAAATGTTTTGCAAGATACATTGCATTGAAACTATGTTGCTTCATGCGAATATGCAAAGTGTGAATATTTTTCAAAATCTGCGCTGAACGCAAAGGGTCCAATACCGGCCCTAAAAGCATGGATGTTCCAGTATTGACATCAATCAGTGAGCTGACAAAATCAACCGAGCCACAAATTGCCCCTGCCACACAATCATTTTTCCCATTTATGAATTTGGTAAGGCTATTAACGGTAACATCAGCCCCTATGCGAGATGGACTGACGATCATGGGTGTAAAGGTATTATCAACAACCAGCTTAATTCCATACTTTTTGGCCAATTTCGATAAAGCCGGGATGTCCGATATCTGAAGCATGGGATTGGTCATGGTTTCAGTATATATAATTTTTGTTTCAGGAGTTATCGCTTTTTCAACATCTTTCAGGTTGCATATATTAACAAACGATGTCTTGATATCAAACCGGGGCAGGTAGTTAGCCAGCAATGCATACGTGCCACCATAGGTTGTCATACTCGAAACAATGTGATCTCCTGATTTGCATAATTGCATGATTGCATTTGATATTGCTCCCATTCCCGAAGCCGTCACCCAGGCAGCCTCTGTCCCTTCCATGGCAGCTAAAGCATCCGCCAGGTATTTATTACTGGGATTCCAGTGACGTGAATACAAGAAACATCCTTCGGCCTCTCCATGAAATGTTTCAAGCATGGTATTGGCTTGCATAAAGGTAAATGTTGCTGAGTCAGTAATTGATGGATTTACATCTCCAAATTCGCCGAATTGGAGGATATCCTGAATATTGCTTGCCGGATCAAATTTCATTTTTATTATTTATTAATTTTTGAACAAATCTATAACTCAATATCCTAATTATAGTATGCTTCATATATATTTTGAAAATTTATTACTAATTTTGATGTTATTTTGAAAAATTGTAATTTTTAGATTAAAACCATGAAAGAAAAATTTCATCTTGACAGTCTTGATAAGCGGATATTAACCCTTTTGTCGGGAAATGCCTGAACTCCATTTCTTGAGGTAGCCCGTAAATGCGGTGTATCCGGTGCAGCCATTCACCAGCGTGTGAATAAAATGATAGAAGAGAAAGTAATCAAAGGATCTGAACTGAGTATTGACCCAAAGGCTTGGATACCGTACCTGTGCATTTATTGGCATCCGGGTGAATTTAACCAAACAAACTACCCATCAGGAAGTTTTTCAGAGAATTATGGAAATCCCTGAAATAGTAGAATGTCATCATATTACGGGTAAATATTCTCTCCTTGTTAAAATTTATACCCGCGATAACGAACACCTGAAACAAATCTTAGTCGAAAAAATTCAATCCATACTGGAAATTACAAGCACAGAAACCTTCATTGCATTGGAAGAAGGTTTTTCAAGACAATTACCGGTTGAAAAATAATAATAGGTATTTTTATAGCAGGAAATATTATTGAATAATTAATCGAATAATACCAAGATATCATGATTATAAATTTTAAGTTTTCATTCATTGCAGTTTTTTTCTTACTTTTTTTTCGGAATGGATCATCACAAATAGTTTACAATTATCAGGAACTGGATAATTTCATTTCGAAAGCTATTCAGGATTTTGAAGTCCCTGGGTTGTCTGTCGGAATAATTAAGGATGGAGAAGTTGTTTTCAACCAGTCTTTTGGCTACAGAAGCAACAGCACCAGGGAAGCAGTAACAAGTGAAACTGTATTTGGAATTGCAAGTTGTTCCAAAGCATTTACCGCAGCTTGTATGGCAATACTTGTGGATGAAGGCCTCTTGAATTGGGATGACAGGGTAATTGATCATTATCCTGAATTTCAAATGAACGACCCCTATATTACTTCAGAAATGAGGATACAGGACTTGCTGTGCCATCGTTCGGGGCTTCAAACCTTTGATGGGGACCTGCTTTGGTATGGGACTAATTACGGAAGAGAAGAAGTTGTGAAAAGAATCAGGAACAGGGAAATCTCTTCTAGTTTCAGAAGTGAATTCGGGTATCAGAATGTAATGTTCATCGCGGCAGGCGAGGTGATCAAAAAGGTTTCGGGAAAAGCATGGGACGAATTCGTAAAGGAAAGAATATTCAATCCGTTGGAGATGAATTCAACTACAACTACAAACTCAACCTTTACAAAAGATATGGATATTGCGTTGCCACATATTGCTGGAAAACCCCTGGATTTCATTAATTACGACAATTGCGGGCCGGCAGCAAGTATTAACACATCGGTTGATGACTTTTTACAATGGGTAAAACTCATGCTTGGCAAAGGGGTTTTCGATAACGATACCATTTTTTCAAAAGATCAATATTATGCATTAACAACTCCTTATACCCTCATCAATGCGGGACCGGGTGAAACGGTCGGAGGAACGCATTTTTATACCTACGGACTGGGTTGGTTCATGTTTGATTATGATGGCAGAAAAATTATTCAGCACGGAGGTGGGTTACCCGGATTCCATTCAAAGATTGCTTTCATACCTGAAGAGAACACCGGCTTTATTATTATTGCCAATCAAGTTTCCGGCCTGGTTGAAGCAGTTTATAAAGAAATACTTGACTTATATTTAAAAAGATTCCGGAAAGGATTGGGCCACCCTATATTTGGAAAATGAAAAACAGCAGAAATTAATAGATATATCAAAAAGAGAAGAGAGAGAATGAAAGAGTAAAGGGTACTGTACCCAGCCTCGAACTAAACGATTACAAGGGTGTTTACGAAGATAAAATGTACGGCAAAGCGGAAATCTCAATACATAACGGTAAACTGAAACTGGTTTTATTGCCCTCGGCAACATTGTTCACCGGCGATATGGAGCACTGGCAGTACGATACTTTTAAATTCAAATTTAAAGATGAGTTTTTACCAGAAGGATATCTAAGGCTTTTACAATCAATGGAAAAGGAAAACCAGAATATTTCACCATTGATCTTGAAAATCCGGACTTTCATTTTTATAAATTAAAGTTTTATAAAGTTGATTAATTAAGTCCGTAAGTAAGACGCCCCATTAATATCTACGACACAACCTGATAAATAGTCCGTTCCTGCGGAAGCAAGGAACAATATGGTTCAGGCAACTTCTTCAGGTGTTCCAATACGTTTCAATGGGCTTTGATTCCTGATCTCCTCTCCTCTTTCACCAACCATGATCTCAGCAGCCATATCGGTTTCAATGAAGCCCGGAGCAACCGTATACACAAAAGTATTATACCTAGCCAGTGCCTTTGCCATGGATTGTCCAAAAGCGTTCATCCCGGCCTTACTAGCTCCATAAGCGGGAGAAAAAGGTTCACCCCGAAAAGCGCCACGGGAAGAAACATTGACAATCTTGCATCCTCCTTTATCTTTCATTGTTTTAGCAACTAAAAACGCACAATTGGCTGCGCCTGTCAGGTTAGTATCCAGAATGTATTTCCAGGTAGCCTGCCATTGTGAATACGAGAGATCCATAATTTCAAACTCCTCAGCAACTCCGGCATTATTGACAAGAATGTCAATTCTGCCAAATCTATTCTTACCCTTAGTAACAAGATCTTCCACCTGATTGGGGTCGGACACATCAGCTTGAATCTTCATATGATCTCCTTCACCAAGCAAAGCCAGGGTATCGTCGGCACCCTGTTCGTTTTTATGATAATGAACAATTACATTCGCTCCGGATTTTGCAAACATGAGTGCAACCGCTTTTCCTATTCCGCGTGAAGCGCCTGTAACGAGAACAACTTTATCATGGAAATCAAATTTCATATTACAATGCTTTATAATTACTCAACAACCTGAACTCCATTATTGGAAGTAAAGGTTTTGTAAACCTTGTTAAAATTTGGATTGGATGCAAAAAATGAATCCATTTCAAATGCAATTTCATCCTGTTTCTCCAAGGGGCAAAATACGATGATGGAAGATCCTCCTCCGCTGATGGTATAACCATAAGCACCCATATCCAATATTTTTTTCTTCATATCCCAGTAACCCGGAATGGCTGCACCCCTGACAGGTTCGTGAATATAATCAACGGAAATGGCTTTTCCGAATTCCTCCATATCCCTGGTATGCAAGGCATGCATAACCCTCGAACAACGGGCCATTTGCTCCTTTAGTTTTTCCTGTCCGATCTCATACGTAATAAATCCACGTGTTGTCCGCTGGCTTTTACGAATGGCCGTTAGCACAACCGGAAACGCTGGAATATCAAGTTTTAAAACATCAATCGGATTGTAACTTTTCACCAGTACAAATCCACCCAGAATAGCTGCTGCAACATTATCGGCATGCGGAGAACCGCCGGAAGCAACTTCACCTTTACGGGCAAAATCAATCATCTCATTGGTTGTTAAATTCAAATTCAACAATTGATTTAAACCAAAAATGGTCCCACCTGCTGAAGCGCCGGTTGTACCCATCCCACCACCGGAACACATGTGCTTTATGATGCGGATATTTAATCCTGTTTGTATATTCTTTGCATTGAACAAAGCTGAGGCTGCCAATCCAGCAGTATTATCCTGCGGGTTGGTCGGAATGTTATGGGGGTTGTCGTCAATTTCTATGGTGATCTCGTTGGAGTCATTCAACTCCAACTCGACTTCATCAAAAGGCTCCTTAAGGGCAAGGGCAAAAATATCGTAACCGGGCCCTACATTGGCACTGGTGGCCGGTGCCTGAATTCTTATGGAATTCATATCAGTCCCCTTTCTTTCATAATGGATTCCAGGATTTTAGCCTTTCCTTCACTTAAGGGCGTTAAAGGGAGCCTTAAAATGCCATCAATCAACCCCATCAATTCCAGGGCTTTTTTTGCGGCCATGGGATTGGACTCAAAACGGCAGGCTTCAAACAAAAGATAATAATCTGTGTGCAGCTTTCGGGCTTCATCATGCATTCCATCCAAGGCGAAACTGATCATTTTACCCATCACATCCGGGATTACATTTCCGGCCACGGTAAAGGATCCGGCTCCTCCAAATGCAACTGTTGGGTAGGCTGTTGTATCTTTACCCGTAAAAACCAAAAAATCATCATCGCGGGTCAGGTAGATGAGTTTTGCCAAATGATCCACCTCCTTTTTTCCATCCTTGGTAGCAACAATATTTGGATGTTTGGCAAGGTGAGCCGTTGATTCGGGCGCCAGTTCTACACCGGTCCTTCCTTTCGAAGAATGAAGGATCAGCGGAACCGGACAGCCATCGGCTAAATCTTCATAATACTTCACGAGGGCGGTTTGTGTTGGCAACACCATATATGGAGAAAAGGCCACTACATAATCAGCACCCAGGTCAGCGTACATTTTTGCCCGATCGATGGATTCCATAGGTTCCTGCTTGACACACATCAGGCATTACGGGTTTTTTACCCTTTGCTTCTCCCACAACTATTTCAACTAACCGTTTAACTTCCTGAGTGGTCATCATAAGTATTTTCACCGGTCACACCCAGTGGAGCAATTCCAGTTATGTCTGAATCTACCTGCCTTCTGACAAGTCTTCTCAATGCTTCTTCATCAAGAGATAATCCTTTTAAACGGAGTGATCAGTAATGTGTATGCGCCTTTTTCATAATAATGCTTATCTATTTTTTTTGCAAATTTCAATAAATTATGGGTTAGATACAATAATTATTGCCCTGTAATTGTAATTTATTTGGATGTGAATAAATATCAATAACCAATAGCTGCTAAAGCACAGGATTCTCGAAAAACTTAGCCCTGCTTCTGGCAATAATATACCAAAAAGCAGGGCTATTTTATTACTATGATCCTCCTCCAACTACTTCTTCAGCAAATCGCGGATTTCAGTCAACAATTTCTCTTCATTTGTTGGTCCTGGAGGTGGTGGAGGTGGTGCAGCCTCTTCCTTTTTCTTCATGTTGTTCATCGTCTTGATAACTGCAAAATGGCAAAAGCAATAAGGATAAAATCAATTACAGTGTTAATAAAAATACCGTAATTAATAGAAACCGCCTGTGTAACTACCTCCTGCCGGATCAAGAACTGCATCTTTAAGTTTAATACTTAATTGAGAAAATCAACACCGCCAATCAATAATCCGATTGGAGGCATAACAACATCCGTTACAAAGAGCTGACTATTTTACCGAAAGCCTCCACCGATAATGATACCAACTGCCATGTCAATAACGTTTCCGCGCATGGCAAAATCTTTAAATTCTTAACAAATCCCATAGTATATTTTTTTTTTGGTTTAATCGGGGCAAAGATATAACAAATATTCTTTATCAGTATAGAAGTATAAGAAACCTGATTTGATAAACATTCTTATTTATTGTGACGAATGTTGTTTTTTCTCGTCAAAACACTTCAGTTCCGAAGGTATTAAGAAAACATAAAAACCACTGCAAGACTTATTGTCAAGGCATAAATTTTTCTACACTAAACCAGCGCTTTACAGTGAATTAAAGTTAGGCTCACCGGTTTCGGCTCCATCCCCTTAAATTATAATATTTCTTCACAAACGAATTGAAATAATCTTCATTCAACTTTTTGCCACGCATAAAACCTGCCAGTGATTCTTCTTTAAAGAATCTTCCGGGTAAGGTATCATCGGTATGCTTTCTGCCATTTCGGAGATTGTAGTTACGGGAAAGGTGAGTGATTTTCTCACCTGCCTTCATCAGGCTTTTAGCTGTGTGATTGGAACCGGTAGCAACATTCAACAAGTTGGCGAAATTATCCAGGTCAAGAGGAACAAAATCCATATCACCATGCAATTGCGGACATTCACCGTATCGAGTCCGTCAGCAATGGTCTGAGGCATGTCTTCCTCAGTGAAGTCGGGTCCCATTTCCTGTTCGGCCACCCAGAAACGGGTATGGCTGGCAAAATCAGCCACAGCAAACATCAATCCCATGGTCAAGGAGCCTTTCGGGTTAATACCCGACAATTCCATACCATAAGTGTTAATAGCGTAATCCTCACTTCCTTTTCCGATTTTTTGTGCAGCTACTTTAGTTCCGTCGGCAAACAATTCACCAACTCCTTTCCGGTAGGCCATCATTTCTAGCAGGTCTCTTTGCGCTTCTGCATTTCCCCAAGTCAGGTTCAAGCCTTTCCAATCGTTAACAACACCTTTCTCAAAACACTCCATGGCAAACGAGCAGGTGATTCCGGCACTGATGGTATCCATGCCCAAATCGTTGCAAATTTCATTGGCCCAAGCAACGTCCTTAATGCTGTTCACCATGCTTCCCGAACCCAGAAAGGCGTCGTTGTTTCATATTCAGGCCCTTCAATCTCATGGCCATCCCAGCGTGCCCATTTTGAGCAGCGAATGCCGCAATTGAAGCAACTGGTATCTTTCCAGTTTAGTTCTTCACGGGCAGCCTTCCGAACTGATCTTCTCAAAGTCATCAAACTGAACCAACTGATGATTCCATTGGCAGGTACTCATATTCCTGCCCGCTACGAACGCATTTCATCGTTCCCTTTATCCTCCTGAATTTCACACCTTCATTTCCGGTAATTTCGCGGGTATACTGCAAATTGATCTCGTTGAACTTTTGATCATCGAAATATTTAATTGGAATATCCCCGTCAACAACAATTGCCTTTAAGTTCTTCGATCCCATCACGGCGCCGGCTCCACCTCTACCGTAGTTCCGGTGCTTATCAACACCAATACAAGCAATAAAGGATAAATTTTCGCCCGCTGGTCCGATTGCTGCCACACGGGGATTTTTGCCTTTATGCTTTTCAATTAATGAGTCATTGGTTTCAAAAATGCCTTTTCCCCATAAGTTTATAGCATCCTTAAATTCAATTCTATCTTCATCAATGAATAAATAAACTGGTTTATCCGACTTTCCGGATACAATCATGTAGTCATATCCGGCTCTCTTGATTGCAGGCCCGAAATTTCCGCCACAATGACTATCGAGTGCTGAGTTGGTAAGTGGTGACTTGGTAACCAAAGTGGTACGGGCACTTGTCTGAACTTTGGTTCCCGTAAAAGGCCCGTTGACAAAAATTAAAGGATTGTCAGGTCCTAACGGGTCAGGATTCGGTGCCATTTGATCCAGCAAGGCAAATCCCATTCCCTTGCCGCCGATATAATCAGCAATCAGATTTTTTTCGGTTTCACCAATATAGTGCTCTTTGGTCGACAGATTGATGTGAAGAAACTTTCCGGTATAGGACATAATAATTTAGATGTTAGATGTTAGACTTTAGATATTAGATATTGGACTTTGAAGTATAATAAATACAAATTTAACAATGTGAAACTATTTAAACGCGATTCGTTCTATCATGGAATAAGCTTGAAAAAAAGTTCAGCCTATTCCATAAATAGCATAAAACTTCATCATCCCATCGCTTACCTGTTAATTTCAAGAAGATCGGTTAATATTGAAAATCCGGTTTCAATCTTTCCAGCTCCAGGACCTACGATAGTGACATCACCGAGCAAATCAGTGGTAAAGGTAAGTGCATTTGTTGCACCCATAACACCTGCCAATGGATGCGACAAGTCAATCATTTCCGGTTTAACCGAAGCATCTACTTTTCCATCTTTTAACTCAACTGAACCTATGAGTTTCCAGCGCTTACCCTCTTTTTTGGCAAAGTCAATATCTTCAGGAGTAATTTTTGTTATTCCCTGGCAGGGAACATCAGAAATTTTAATTCCTGCATCCATAACGATATTGGCTAGGATAGTTACTTTACCCCTTGCATCATGGCCCTCCACATCACCTGTCGGATCTGCTTCAGCATATCCCTTTTCCTGGGCAATTTTTAATACATCATCGTAGCTCATGCCTTTCTCCATTTCGGTAAGCATGTAGTTTGTAGTACCGTTAAGAATTCCACGAATTTTTGTGATTGTACAACCGGCCAGCGGCCCATCAGAAAGATTAATAACCGGCGTACCTGCACAAACTGTACCTTCAATCAAAAACTTAACATTGTTTTCGTCGGCTAGTTTTTTCATCTCAGGATAGAACAATGCAGCCGGGCCCTTATTGCTTGTTACCACGTGTTTTCCTGAAGAAAGTGCTGATTTCACATGTCCAATGGCAGGACCACCAGTATTCAAATCGGTATAAGTCAACTCGCACCAGACGGTAGCGTTGGATTCAGTAATGATCTTTTCATTGTCCCAATCCACAACATCTTTGGTGAATTTTTTCCCCGATTTCGCCTCTTCCAGCATCAAGGGAATATCCAATCCCCCGGGATTGTAGACATTTCCAAACCTGAAATCAGCAACGGCAACAATCTTATACTTAAATCCATATTTCTTTTTCAGGTATTCCTTTTTACCCAATAGGATTTCGCTGATACCCTGACCAACGGTTCCAAATCCCAATAACCCAATTTTATGTTTCATAGTATTTCTTTATTATTATTTCTTTCTTTAATTATCTTTTCAAAGTAGCGGACGATGCACCTCCGGCTGAGTATTCGGGGGCTGTCACAAAGTATTTCTTGCCATCCAAAACCGAAAGCCCACGATCGATATCGGCAATGATATCATCCGGATGTTCACCGCCTACACACAAACGTATTAAACTTGCAGGAATATCTGCGAGTTTCCACCTTCCTCACCTTGTTGTGAGTGCGTCGAAATTGCAGGTATGGTAGCTACCGATTTAATCCTGCCCAAATCGGTTGCTCTCCAGATCATATTGAATCCATCAAATACATCACGGGCTGCCTGGCCACCACCTTTTACCCTGAACGACATCAAATGGCCAAAACGGTTGACTTTATCATTGTATTGAGGATCAAATTCCGAATCAACCAATACAAGGTATTCTTTAGCCAATTCATGAAGCGGGTGAGATTTTAATCCCAGATAATCAACCTGTTCAATATGTTTGTGCTGGGAGAGGTATTCTGCAATTTTCAAAGTAGATTGACTAAAGAGATCAACTTTTGACCGTAAGGTCCTGACATCATTCAAAGCCATTATTGCATTAAAAGGAGAAATATTGGGGCCATTATCACGATTGGGCAATAATTTAATGTATCCGGCAAAGTCGGCCTTCAGTTGGTCATTGTTAATTTTGAGTTCAAGATTTTTCCTGGAAATGACAGCTCCACCAATTCCAAAGCCACTGGAAGTAACCGTTTTTGAAATGGATTGAACAACGATATCTGCACCCAATGTCAGGGGCCTCATCAAAGCAGGCGTAGCAACGGTAGCATCCACAATCATTGGGATTCCATGCTGATGGGCAAGTTCGATCACTTTTTTCAACTCAAAAAATGCCTGGCCGGGATTACTTGGCATTTCACCATACAGAAAGCGTGTATTCTCATCAATCAGAGAAGCCCATTCATCAATGTTGTTTGAATTGATCACTTTTCGCCACTCTATGTTTTTCTCCTGATCCTTGCGAACAGCAAATTGTTGAAACGTACCGCCATAGACCTGACTTGTTGCAACAAAGTTCATTTTCTCATTCGGCCTTTTTGGATCGGTAATAAGGAAGGGATCAACCGCACTTTGAATGGCTCCCATCCCAGAAGCGGTTGCACAACAGGTTGTTTCAATATCTGCCCCATAGCCCTCAATCAAAGCCAAAACCCCTTCGAGGTAATACATGCTTGGATTTGCAATTCGCGAATAACACCAGGTTGGTATTTCATAGCCAAGGGCAGCTTCCATTTCATCAGCATCGCGGTAAGCCTGCGAAGTGGACATATAAATGGGTTCGATAATGGATCCCTGGTTAAAATCCATAGCCTCCTGCATGGAGTATATCCCATGAACTGCAATGGTATCAAATTTTTTCTTTTTCATTTGGCCCAAATGATCCTGATGCCATTGCATCGCCCTTTTGGCCGCTTCCGTGTAATGCTCTTTTCCGCTTGATTTCATGTATTCTGATATTAAGTAATAGATCTAATAAAATAACCATACAAAGCTATTATTCCGAAATTAAAAATCAAATTAAATAGTACTAATACTTATCAGATTGATAAAATTATTTAAAATTTGTAACAAAACAGGCAATATTCTAGGAAAAAAATAATAAATCCATTATCCCAAGAAATACTTTCTTTCAATTTATCAACATCTGCACGGTAAATGTATTTTTTATAATTTCGCACTTTGTTTCAACAATCAAAATTGAATGATATGAATTACGATGTAATTATTATAGGAAGTGGCCCCGGTGGTTACGTAGCAGCTATCAGAGCATCGCAGCTCGGGTTAAAAACAGCCGTTGTAGAGAAGTCTGAATTGGGCGGTGTTTGCCTTAACTGGGGTTGTATTCCAACAAAAGCCTTACTAAAAAGTGCACAAGTATTCAACTACATAAGCCATGCTCAGGATTATGGCATCACAATCAAGGGTGAAGCGAAAGCCGATTTTGGAGGAATGATAAAACGGAGCCGTGATGTGGCCGACGGCATGAGTAAAGGAATTCAATTTTTATTTAAAAAAAATAAAATTGACCATATTCCATGCTTTTGAAGGGTGAAACCCGGCAAAGCAGTCGAAGTAACTGATGATGCCGGAAAATAACCGAATACAAAGCCAGTCATATTATTATTGCTACAGGTGCCCGTTCGAAGGAAATGCCAAACTTCAAGCAGGATGGTAAAAAGATCATTGGCTATCGTGAAGCCATGACCTTGCCTAAGCAACCCAAATCAATGGTTGTGGTCGGTTCGGGAGCCATTGGATCAGAATTCGCCCATTTTTATAATTCAATCGGAACGGAGGTTACCCTTGTAGAATTTATGCCTACGCTTGTTCCGTTGGAAGATGAAGAAGTGGCCAAGCAATTGGGGCGTAGTTTTAAAAAAGCGAAGATGACTGTAATGACTGATTCGTCTGTTGAATCGGTGGATACGAAGGGAAAACTTTGCAAGGTAAAAATCAAAACCAAAAAAGGCGAAGAAATTGTTGAAGCTGAAGTAGTACTTTTCAAGCCGTTGGAATTGCTACCAATATTGAAAATATCGGACTGGAAGAAGTTGGAATTAAAACGGAAAAAGAAAAAATACAAGTTGATCCATTTTATAAAACCAATGTTGACGGCTACTATGCCATCGGTGATGTTGTTGCGGGGCCAGCCCTTGCACACGTTGCATCGGCAGAAGGTATCTGCTGTGTGGAGGCCATTGCGGGACTAAATCCCGAACCCATTGATTATGGGAACATCCCGGGATGTACATATACATCACCTGAAGTGGCATCTGTTGGGATGACTGAAAAACAAGCTAAAGAAGCCGGTTATGAAATCAAGGTTGGAAAATTTCCCTATTCTGCTTCCGGCAAGGCAAGCGCCGGAGGAAATAAAGATGGATTTGTGAAGGTTATCTTCGATGCCAAATATGGCGAATGGCTTGGAGCACATTTTATCGGTGACAATGTTACTGAAATGATTGCAGAAGCAGTTGTTGCACGGAAACTGGAAACAACAGGCCATGAGATATTAAAATCCATTCATCCTCACCCCACAATGTCGGAAGCTGTTATGGAAGCTGTGGCTGCGGCTTATGATGAGGTGATTCATTTGTAATCAACAATATAGATTACGTGAAAATTTCCAAAACAAAACTTGAAGGCCTGCTCATAATTCAGCCCAAAGTAATTGAAGATAGCCGTGGTTATTTCTTCGAATCTTTTCGGGTGGATGTTCTGCGCAATCAAGGTGTTGATCTTGACTTTGTTCAGGACAATGAATCAATGTCAGAAAAAAACGTTTTGAGGGGCTTGCATTTTCAAAATCCACCGCATGCACAGGGTAAGCTTGTAAAAGTGGTTAAAGGTTCAGTGCTGGATGTTGCAGTTGATATTAGGAAAAATTCTCCGACATACGGACAATGGATTTCCCAACTACTAACAGAAGAAAATAAAACCATCATCTGGATCCCTCCCGGTTTTGCGCATGGATTCTTAACGCTGATGGATAACACCATTTTCCAATATAAATGTACCAACTATTACAATAAGGAGGCAGAAGGAAGTCTGCGTTGGAATGATCCTGATTTGAAAATAAATTGGAACATCGAAAATCCGGTTGTTTCCGACAAAGATTTGCATGCCCCGCTATTTAATGACATCACAACAAAATTTGAATAAATTGCGGAGAAACGATTGATGAGAAGAATATATTTATTAACCACCGTTATGTTATTTGCGGCGTGCATCATATTGTTGTTTAATTATGCAACGCTCACAGAGAAAACAACTGACAAAAGCTACTTTGATGCATTTCATAAATACTATAAAATTTTCACGCCTGAAATTCCCTCTGCTATTGATTTTGCAGGAGAAAAAGCACCGTTGGAAATAGTTTACATACGGGAAAAATTAGATGAGGAATTGCTACGGAATACCTACTTTCACTCCTCAACTATTGGCTTGATAAAAAGGACAAACCGTTGGTTTCCGGTAATTGAGCCCATTTTGGCCGAGTATAATATCCCCAGCGATTTTAAATACCTTTCACTGGTTGAAAGCGGCTTTCAAAATGTTACATCACCGAAGGGAGCAAAAGGATTCTGGCAATTTATGGAAAAGACGGCCCAGGAATATGGGCTGGAAGTAAACGATGCCATTGATGAAAGGTACCATGTTGAGAAATCAACAAGGGCGGCCTGCCAATACTTTCTCGATTCATACGAGGAATTTGCCAGCTGGACATTGGTGGCAGCAGCTTATAATGCCGGAAAGAGGAGGATTCACGAAACCATTGAGAAACAGGGAGTGACTGATTACTACTCCATGTACCTCAACGAAGAAACCTCAAAATATGTTTTCAGAATACTGGCTATGAAGGAAATAATCGAAAAACCAACGCAATATGGAATATATCTAAGGGAAGTCGATTTATATCCACACATACCAACTTCCGAAATTAAAATTACAGAAACGATTCCAGACTTATATCAATTTGCATCACTAAACAATATCAATTACAGAGTATTAAAAATGTTTAACCCCTGGCTTAGAACGGATCACCTTCCCAACAAATCGCAGCGAACTTATTTTATCAAAATTCCAAAAGAAGGACATTTGAATTTTGAAATACTTGGGGAGCAAATGGGAAATTCAGAGAATATTTTTAATGACACTCTTAAGGTAAATGAATTGAATTAAATTCTTTAATGGCCTTCAGCTATTTTTTCGCCCATCCTTACTTCCGTTTCAAGATTATTGGCAGTATTAAATAGTAAATATTCATCAATCCTAATCTTATCCTTTTCAAACAGTAACAAAACAGATGAACCTCCAAACTTAAAATATCCCTTTTCTTCACCTTTTAAAACCTTTTTATTGTGATGGGTTTGAATTATGCTTCCTACCATAGTGGCACCAATTTCAGCCATGATAACATCACCAAAATCCTTCGTTGAAATTTGCACATATTGTCTTTTGTTTAAGCAGAAAATTTCAATGATCTCCTTTATTGCGATTGGGTTAACCGAATAATAATCCCCGTCAATATATGTTGGTTCCGATGCAACGCCACTGACAGGAAAATGAAAACGATGATAGTCAACCGGACACAGACGGAAAAGCATTAAACTTCCGTTTAAATATTTTTTCCCGAGGGCCGAATCATTTAAAAAATCATTTACATTAAACCTATATCCCTTTACAATGAAATCCTGGTTTGATATATTGGCATAGGCCAATACCTTTCCATCAGCAGGAGAAATTACAACATTTGAATCGGGAATTACAGGCCTTGCCTCAGGTTTCAATTTTCGTACAAAAAAGTCGTTAAAAGTTTCAAATTCTTGCTTTTGAGCTATACTCAAATCAATGTTAAAGTCTTCAATAAAGGGAGAAATTTTATCCGCTGATTTGGGAGAGTCCATATGTTTCCCGTAATAATCCGAAACAAATTTCCTTTTAACCAAAGCATGAAGGCTCAACTCGCCAATTGGATTATTATATAACCAGACAAGCCAATTTTCTCCGGCAACCTTCTCGACTTCTATTTCCCCGCTTTGCCGATCGACATATTTTATGGGTTGATTATCAGGTGAAGGATAAAATGCCAGCCCAATAAGGATGGCAAATACCACTAACACTATTATTCTCTTTTTTATTTTCATCAATATTAATATCAAATGAAATATGATATGAGTACAAAATTAGCAATAACACCATTGAGGTATGTTAAAAAAATGAATCATCTAACTTTAACCATTCCAAAATAAGTTTTCAATGATCCGAGATGTCTTAAGCCAAAAATTCCCCGTATCTTTGCACGATTTTTTTAAAGCATATAGTGAGAAAAGAAACTGACATATCAACTGAGAAAACAGAAACTAATAACACAGACTACCTTGAAGTATTTGGAGCCCGTGTCCATAATTTAAAGAATATAAACCTTAGAATTCCACGAAATAAACTTGTTGTTATCACCGGATTGAGTGGAAGTGGAAAGTCTTCATTGGCATTTGATACTATTTACGCAGAAGGCCAGCGCCGTTATATGGAAACATTTTCGGCTTACGCAAGGCAGTTTATCGGGAATCTTGAGCGCCCGGATGTGGACAAAATATCGGGGTTAAGCCCTGTAATATCCATTGAGCAAAAATCGGTCAATAAAAACCCAAGGTCAACAGTTGGAACGATTACAGAGATATATGATTTTTTACGATTGCTATATGCCCGGATCGCGGATGCCTACTCTTATGTTTCAGATGAAAAAATGATCCGGCACACAGAGTCCCAAATATTATCATTGATAACCGATTCCTATTCAGATAAGAAAATCCTCATTCTTGCACCGGTTGTAAAAGGCCGCAAGGCCATTACCGTGAATTGTTCGAGCAATTCCGCAAACAGGGATTTTTAAAGGTCAGGGTTGATGGAGGTAAAAGAATTGGGTCAGTTTGCTTTATTGACAGATACAAAGTTCATGACATAGAAATTGTGATTGACCAGATAATGATTTCTGAAGAAAATGAAAAACGTCTTGTCCAATCCACGCAATTAGCTATGAAATATGGAAAAGGTTCTCTGATGATCCTCGACCACGATACAAATGAAGTCAGGCATTCAGCCGTTCGCTGATGTGTCCTGTTTCCGGAATTTCCTACAATGAACCGGAACCCAATTCTTTTTCCTTCAATTCACCCTATGGAGCCTGCCCCAAATGCAATGGGCTTGGAACAGTTACTGAAATTGACCTGAATAAAATATTTCCGGACAGGTCCAAAAGTATTCAGAAGGGTGGAATAGCTCCAATTGGTGAGTACAAACACAGTTGGATATTTCATCAGATGGAAGCCATTGGTGAAAAATATGGATTTAAACTTACCACTCCCATTGCAGAAATTCCAGAGGAAGCCATTTCAACGATCCTTTATGGTTCAGATGAAAGCTATACCATTAAAAAGGAATACCTTGGCGTTACTTCTACATATTCATTAAATTTTGAGGGAGTTGTGAATTTCATTTCAAATCGAATTTAATGAAACATCTTCTCACAGCATAAAAAGATGGGCTAACAATTTCATGAATAAAGTTCACTGCGATGAGTGCAATGGGCTAAGGTTAAAAAGGGAATCTTTGTATTTCAAAATTGATGATAAAAACATTTCCGAAGTTGCCAATTTTGATTTGATAATATTAAATGATTGGATTAGCCAATTGGAGAATAAACTATCAGAAAAAACCAAAGGATAGCACATGAAATAATCCGGGAATTAAAATCCCGTATTAAATTTCTCTGGATGTTGGCCTTGAATACCTGAATCTAAACCGGCCAGCGAGATCCCTTTCCGGTGGTGAATCGCAGCGTATTCGACTTGCTACTCAAATTGGAACACAATTGACAAGTGTGCTTTACATTCTTGATGAGCCCAGCATTGGATTGCATCAGCGGGATAACTTAAGATTGATTAAGTCATTACAGGATTTACGTGACATTGGGAACTCAGTGATTGTTGTAGAGCATGATAAAGAAACCATACTCGCTGCTGACCACGTGGTTGATATTGGGCTAAGAGCAGGTTTCCATGGAGGCGAAATTGTAGCTCAAGGCTCTCCTAACAATATGATTGATTGCAACACCATTACCTGTGCCTACCTTAGGGGTAAAAAGAAAATCATGATCCCCGAAAAAAGGCGAACGGAAAACGGCAAATACCTTGAACTATCCGGTGCCTGTGGCAACAACCTGAAAAATGTGGATTTAAAAATCCCCCTTGGCCAACTGGTTTGTATTACAGGCGTATCGGGTAGCGGCAAATCAACATTGGTCAATGAAACCCTTTATCCAATCCTCAATCAGCATTTCTACAAATCAGAAAGAAAACCGATGCCCTTTAAATCGATAAAAGGCCTTGAACACATTGATAAAGTTATTGACATTGACCAATCACCGATTGGCCGCACACCCCGCTCTAACCCAGCAACCTATACAAAGGTTTTTGATGAAATAAGAAAACTGTATGCTCAGCTCCCTGAGGCTAAGGTCAGGGGTTATAAACCCGGGCAATTTTCTTTCAATGTTAAAGGTGGCCGTTGCGAAACATGCAAAGGGGCGGGAATCAGGATTATAGAAATGAATTTCCTTCCTGATGTTCATGTACATTGCGAAGATTGCAATGGCAAGCGGTACAACAGGGAAACCCTGGAAGTGAGATACAAAGGGAAGTCCATCAATGATGTTCTGGAAATGACGATCAACCAGGCAGTAGAGTTTTTCGAAAACATTCCAGCCATTATCCAAAAAATCAGAACCATTAAGGAGGTTGGTCTTGGGTATATTACTCTTGGGCAACAATCAACAACCATTTCAGGTGGTGAAGCGCAAAGGGTAAAGCTGGCTGCCGAACTTTCCAAAAAAGACACTGGAAATACATTCTACATTCTTGATGAACCAACTACCGGATTGCACTTTGAGGATGTGAATGTCCTGTTACAGGTCCTTCAAAAATTGGTTCATAAGGGCAACTCCGTGGTTATCATTGAACACAATATGGAAGTCATAAAGGTTGCTGATTACATTGTTGATCTTGGGCCTGAAGGTGGCGAACGCGGGGGCAACATTCTTTGTGCAGGCACGCCGGAAGAAGTTGCGGCTTTTGATGGAAGCTACACAGGCCGGTATTTACTGGAAGAACTTAAATCATAAATAGCAATCATTTAATAAAAAATAAATGGCTAAAGACTGGAAAGACCGTTTGGGTGTTGTATATTCAACAAATCCTGATTTTGAATACAAGAAGGAACAGGATAATGAACAAGAAACGCTCCCCATTCAGCAACAGGACTTGAGTGTTATGCTTGATCGTAAAAAGCGTAAAGGCAAAGCAGTTAGCTACAGGATTTATCGGTTCTGACAATGATCTTAAAGAATTGGGCAAAATCTTAAACCAAATGTGGTAGGTGGAACTGTCAAAAATGGGGAAATCCGATCCAGGTGATTTCGTAAATAGAATTCTAGAGATTCTAAAGGATCATGGATATAAAGCAAAAGATCAGGAGGATAAGAAAGCGTCTTTGAATGCAATGTACGGATTCATTTAACAGTATTTGAAGCTTTTAAGAAAAACAATTTATGGATTATAACAGGACTTTTCAATTATGACCAAACCAATCATAGCCTGCATTCACCTGATGCCCTTGCCAGGGTCGCCAAATTATGATGGAAGTATCCAAAGAATTTATGATATCGCTCTAACGGAAACACAAATGTATGCCAATGCCGGTGTTGATGGATTGATTGTAGAGAATTTCAGGGATGTACCGTTTTATCCCAGCCAGTTACCTCCTGAAACAATAGCCGCTATGGCCTCTGTTACACGAGAAATTGTAAATCTATATAAAGGGCCTGTTGGAGTAAATGCATTGCGAAATGATGCCGCAGCTGCCATGGCTATAGCTACTGCAACCGATGCCTCCTTTATCAGGGTAAATGTGCATACAGGTGCTGTCATAACCGACCAGGGTATGATTGAAGGAAAGGCGCATGAGACCTTAAGGTTAAAAGCTGCTCTTAAATCGAATGCTCTAATCTTTGCTGATGTTGCTGTAAAGCATGCAACACCCTTGGGAAACAGAGGGATTGACCTTGAAACAAAAGACCTTACAGAGCGCGGGCTTGCGGATGCCATTATTGTTTCGGGAAACCGAACCGGCGGAGCAGCCGATATTAAGGAATTAGAAATTGTCAGGAAAAATACGCACCTTCCATTATTATTGGGAAGCGGAGTTACCATTTCAAACCTGGAAGATTATTACCCATTGGCCGATGGATTTATTGTTGGAAGCACCTTTAAAAAAGATGGCAAAGCAACAAACACTGTTGAAAAGGAAAGAGTTCTAAAATTCATGGAAAAACATCAATCCTTAAAACATCAATAGACTCAAATACGAATCCTACTCCGGTATCGGCCCACCTTCAGTCCATGGTGCACCCGCTTCCAGTAACTGCTCTTCCAGCACAGGTATTCTGTTTTTTGTGATATCATCCAATTCCGATTTGATCTCAACAAATTGTTTTTGCGCAATCTCAAGATTACGCTGATGAGTCGGAGTTGGGCCGTAAGTTGAATTGGATGTTCCTGAAAATGCAACAGATAAACGATCATTTAAAGTAGGCGGTGATTTTTCCCCTATCTCTTTTTTGGACCCGTTTCCATTCAGTTTTTCATCAATATCAAATGGATCTTGTTGTAAATCAAACATATCATCCTCCAATACTCCTGGTTTCAATTCAGAACGGGATAATGCAACTTGCATTGCATCAACTTTCTTGATCGTATTTCTCAGAACACGGGATGCCGCATTAACCGACTTTTGCATATCTTCCACTTCCCTCCAAAAAGCAGCAGTGGCTTCAGGTGATGAACCTTTCAAGGCACCTTCCCGTAATTGTTCTACTTCAAAATTTACAGGTTCTGAAAGCTGGGTAATGACACCATCTACCTCTTTAGACATTGTAACTGTGTAGGTTCCCGGTGAAGCCATTAGCCCCGGGCAGTTTGATCATATGGGTCTTCATTGCCTTTAACATATTTTGTTGGAGGACAATACAAATCCCAGGCGATACGGTGAAATCCCTTCGTCTCAGGGCCTTGCAAACGACGGACGACATCGCCATTCGAATCGGTAACCGTCAGCCATATTTTGGATTTTCCTGCCTCCTTTCCAATTCAACTTCGTCCTGTAGCCTGGAAAAGGAATGTCTTTATTCTCTTTTGTTAAGGCTTTCTCCTGCGCTCAAGACGAATGGCCTTTTTTGTTTTCAAATCATCGTTGAGATAATAGGTAAATACAGGCTCCAAACGGCGGATTCGGAGCAATATAGTGGTTTGCTCCCTGCGAACCGTTTTTATCAAATCCGATCACCGGGCGCTCAATATACCACCACGCTTTTCGTGTCGAAAAAAGACTTGCTTCTTGTTCAAGTTGTTCTTGTGAAACTGAACGAAGGGCAGAATAATCATCAAGCACAAAAAAACTTCTTCCAAACGAAGCGCCAACCAGATCATTTTCCCTGCGCTGAATAGCAAGGTCGCGGAAAGAGATTGTTGGAACATTTCCAATCAACTTAATCCAATTCTGCCCGGTATTGATGGTAAAATAAATTCCAAATTCAGTAGCCGCAAAAAATAAATTCTTATTGATATGATCTTGAACTATACGCCAAACCAACGTTTTCTCCGGAATGTCGCCTTTTATTGAAATCCATGATTTTCCCTTATCCGCACTTTTTAGAACATAGGGATTCAAATCTCCAAATTTGTGGTTATCCAATACAACATAAACCGTATTGGCATCATGCAAATCGGCTTTAATATCATTTACAAAAGCCGTTTCAGGCACAACCTGGCAGACTACCCACTTCAATTTTCCTCCAATTGGAGCCCCCATCTTCAGTAACCTGAATAATGCCGTCATCAGTACCTGCATAAATCAACCCTTCCTTCAAAGGAGATTCAGCCAAAGATGTGATGGTATTGTACATCGACATGGCATCCATATCCCATGGAGAATCCCAGTACCAGCTTTATCCATAATGGGAAGGGTAATACGCTCCTATCTCGGGTAAGGTCTCCTGAAATTGTTGTCCATGAATCTCCCCGATCATCTGACCTCCAAATTCGATGGGAAGCAAAATATAAGCGTGTAGGTGAATGAGGGCTAATTAAAATAGGCGCATCCCAGTTAAAACGTTCATGAGCTTCTCCCTCCTCAGGCTGTGGTTTAATAAAAACAATTTCTCCAGTTGTCCGGTCAATGCGGCAAAGGTTCCCTTCCTGCCATTCCGAATAAACGATATCAGGATTTACAGGTTCTGTGGCCGGTTGATGGCCATCAGCGAAAAGTGTCAGAAACCAATCTGCCATTGCGGATGCCATGCCGGTTATCTGTCCGTGACGGCCCACCCTGAGTACTGTTATCCTGCGTTCCACCATAGATATTATAAAAAGGTTCAGCATCATCAACAGCGACTTTATAGAATTGTGTTAACGGCAAATTGTCAATAAACCGCCAGTTTTCGGTATTGTCGTAGGTTTCATAAATACCCCCATCAGTACCTACCAACATATAATTTGGATCATCTTCCCTGAAAACTATAACGTGATTATCGGAATGCTTCGCATCTTCTTTTAACCGGGTAAATTTAGTTCCACCATTTTCTGAAACCTGAATCCGAACATCTACCAAATAGATTTTATCAAATTGGTGTGGGCTTGCATACAATTCCTGGTAATAATGAGGCCCGGTAGCACCTGCCACCGCATCCGACATTTTCACCCAGGAAGATCCCCGGTTTTCAGAACGGAATACCCCTCCACTTCTTCTATCCAACTCAATGGCAGCATATATCACATCCGGTTTTTGAGGAGATACAGCCAAACCAATTTTTCCCATATTTGATTGCGGAAGGCCATTTGTCAGTTTTTCCCAGGATTCACCCGCATCATAAGAGCGGTACAATCCAGTTCCGGGTCCTCCTCCCAAATACGCGGCCACATTTCTGTGCCGTTGCCAGGTAGCAGCATACATCACATCCGGATTTCCTGGATCAACAGCAATATCGGTTACTCCAACCCATTCATCATCGCCAAGGGTCTTTTTCCAGGTTTTCCCTCCATCAATGGTTTTATACAATCCCCTATCCCCTCCTTTTGTCCATAGCGGACCTTGAGCAGCTACCCATATGATGTTGGAGTTTGTTGGATGAATTATTATTTCAGAAATATGATGCGATTCGTTTAATCCCATGTTTTTCCATGTGAGGCCATCATCATCACTGCGATAGATTCCATCACCATAACCCACATGGCGGCCGCCAATATTTTCTCCGGTTCCTACCCAAATAACATGTGGATTGGAAGGATCAATAGATATGCAGCCTGTTGAATAAACTTTTTGTTTATCAAATAATGGTTCCCAGGTTGTTCCTGCATTCTTTGTTTTCCAAACACCGCCTGATCCAACAGCCACATACCAGATGCTTTTATTTTGCGGATGAACGGCAATATCAGCGATCCTCCCGGACATCAGGGCCGGTCCGATATTCCTGAACTCCAGGCCTGCAAAAAGTCTTTTCTGAAAAATATGAATCATTCTCTTTTCGCTTTGTGTAAAGCCTGAAAAATGAAAAGATAAAATGAAAATGGAAGTGAGTAAAAAACTTGAAACTGGTTAATTTCTTCTTCATGATAATTCTAAATTTTATTAAATGCAATAAACAAATATAAGCGGTCAACGAATATATGACAATTCAATTCTTGAAAAGTTTTATTTTATGGAAATCGATTAAAAAAACTCAAATTGCCATAACACAAAATCATCATAACAAATCAAAAAATAATTTAGATAATAATATTTCGTAATTTTGTCGTGGAATTGGTCTTAGGTCTTAGTTGTTGATTATTTTTCAATCTAAAATCCAACCCTCTAAAAACTAAAATTTAATTTCACACGGGGCTGACTGGATTTGACAGCAAGGCCAGTGGAACTGTAAGCATGCCGGGCGTTGAGGATGTGGCTCGTTAAAAACTATCTTCAAACCACAATTGGCGAAACTAATTACGCTCTCGCAGCTTAATCGAAGTTTAGTAGATTATTGGCTTAACCCCGACACAAGGTGACGGGACGGGATATTCCGCAGGAGGACAAGCCTGATTCCGACTGATCACGGGGTGCTCATAACATCGGGCTGGTTCTGTAAAGGCCCTGGTTGCAGAACGAGATAAAAGGGATAAGGTACAATTTGGGTGTTTATTCCCGGCTTGTATTCGAAAACCAACAATAAAATAAGCATGTAGAAAGCACTTTGCTGCTTGTTTGGACGAGGGTTCGACTCTCCAGCTCCACAAAAGCCGGCACGATTGTGTCCAGCTTTTTTTACTCTCATTCTCTTATTATACTGCCATTTCGAAGGAGCACAGCGACTGAGAAATCTTCCCATTGTCTCCCTGATTTCCAATAAAGGGCATCCAGGTGTACAACATACAGATTTCCTCCTCAGCCTGGGTTTATGGCCAATCCTTTTCGTCGAAATGACTGCTCATTAAAAATCCCGATAAACCTCTTCATTCAGGAATTTCCATTCCGGATTGAATGTAGCAATCAATTTTTCTTTTTCTCCTGCCTGCCATTTTTTAATTTCCTTCTCCCGGTCGATTGCATGTTGAATAAAGGAAAAGTTTTCATAGTATATCATAAAATGACAATTGTATCTTTTGTAAACCCCGGATTAATTCCATTTTCATGTTCATAGAGCCTTCGCTTCAAATCATTTGTAATCTAATGTATAAAACGGTTTTGTTTTTATTGGTAAGGATGTATATGTAATAATTGTGGAAACGCATTTGGGCATGTTTGAACACAAAAATAATTAAAAACTGTCATTTCATTTTACACTGTCATTTCATTTTACACTGTCATTTCCCCCTTTTTACACTGTCATTTCTCGAAGGAGTGTGGCGACTGAGAAATCTGTAGGTCGCTTTCTGAATCTTGTTAACAAGTTGAATCCTGCCACGAAACCGGCAGATTTCTCCTCAGCCTGCCTGAAGGCCTGCCCGTTTCGTCGAAATGACGGCGTGGAGAGGATGAAGAGGAATAAAAAAACCTCTTCTTTTGCCGGAAAGAGGTTATCTAAATATTAATCCCGTACTCTATTTCAGGTTGATAAGACAGGCTAATGGGTTAATACTTATCGTGTCGAATCTTTCATTGCCTTCCATTTCTTCACGCCGTAACAAACCCCCATAGAGAGCAAAACAATGAGCCCCTCACCAAGTGGGGCTCCGCCGCCAACCGGAGCATTGCCTGAACCACCTCCTATACCAGGATCGTATGGGAGGGGTTGGAGCAATAACAATTATAGAAATAAGAAGAAGAACAATTGTAGCTGATATTTTCATTAAACTTTTCATTGCTCTATTTTTTTATTTGATGTAAACTTTTTTATTGACCACATTTTCTGAGGTTCTGACGTTGACAATGTAATAGCCGTTTGCATTATCCAAAGTAATATTGTTTAAACCATCCTCCAATTTCTGTGAAGTTATAAACTGTCCAACAACATTGTAAATATTCACATCTCCTTGTTGGTTGTTGATATTATAGACAATGATGTTGCTATGATTGGAGTAGATGACAAGACCACAGTCTTGTGTCTTTGTTGAGATATTCCAAAATGGATAGTAATCATTAGGGTTATTCGCTAGATTTATAATTGAAAGAATAACCATCTGCCAATAAATCTATCAAGATACCGATTTTCTTATCCTCAAGGTAAACCTTATTGAACTCACTGGTTTCGATAGCTTCAATTGTATAATAACCATTGGTTTCAGATACAAATGCCAATGACACTTCCTGTTTCTGGTAAAGCATTAATGGCTAAAATCTCATCACCAATTATAGTGTATATTTGAGGTACGCCTTGAGAACTGGATAATAGTTTGTGTGCATCGTATAATCTGTCAATTCTTGATGTGGCCTCATCAAGAAAACGAACATATGTTTTATCAATATAGCCATTGGCTGATGCTTGTATTACAAGTAGATCATTGATATCTGTTTTATAAAATTTGTCAGCACCTACATGAGTTCTATAACCATTAATTACATTAATATTCCAAACTCCTGGCGTATTTACTTCTACCATAAAACCCTGTGCTGAAGGAATATAATTAGTACCTACTCCAGCAGCCCATACAGCATAAGTCAAATTTACATCATCCCAGTAATGAATAGATTGGTTAACCTCAGGAGGGAAGTCTGCAGTAAAACCACCACAACTAATTGGCGCTGAATATGGATTCCCAATTAAGTTCCACTATGAAAGGGGACCTGTAACAGGATTTGCAATTCCATTCCAACTTACATCAATATCATATGGTCCTGTATTAATGTTTGACATTAACGCAACAGAAGTTGGGGAAGGTACAGTAGAGGGTGTACATCCATAGGTTCATTTCCTTAGTGAGTATTAAGATTATCATCACCACCAAACTCTATTACATCACCTGTCTCAGGTATCATCCAGGACAATACGATGGATAACTTAAATCTTGCTTAACTGAATAACCCTGCATAACACTTATAGGGTCATTAAGTCTAGACCAATCACATGGATCGCAGGGATTTGGGCCAAAAGGATCAATATCAAAATATGTATTCCCGTTTGGCTGCCATTCTTTTAACCAATATCCTACAAAATCACCCGATACAGAATTATTAACCGGTGATGAAATATAATGCCAACCACTGTTCCCTGATGGAGCAGAATTTAAGTACCTGTTAAATTGAAATGTGCCTATACCGTCTAAACCTCCATTATCTATAAAAGATCCAGCCGCTCCAGTTGCATCACTATTTAAAATTAATTGTCCATTATTTGTATAGAGTCCCAAAGTAGTCAAATTTCCAGATGGATGTATTTCAATTTTTGCATTAGGCTCAACCAAAAGATTATTTGTAACAGCTCCATTACTTGAGATAATTGGTAAATTGGTGACAAAAGGAATTATAGCATCCATAACGGATGTAGGAACTCCATTAGTCCAATTGCTTACATTAAACCAATCTGTATTTAATGCTCCTGTCCAAATTGTATTTGCACTAGGTTCTAATTCTATCACTGAAACGGCAATATGCTGCAAATAAATAATATTTCCTTGCGATTCTTCATAAGGATACTGTCCATTCCAAGTCATACTGTGCTGATTATAATCCCATGTGTCGTGTAAATAAATTAAATTCGAATTATCATCATAACCATATCCTAACATCGTATGCCCTGTTACATGGATTAATACTGGTCTACCAGAATTTATTTCATTCTTGAAATCATCAAAAGCAAAATAATTCG
The DNA here is from genome assembly GCA_041393255.1 of Bacteroidales bacterium. Taxonomy (GTDB): domain Bacteria; phylum Bacteroidota; class Bacteroidia; order Bacteroidales; family JAADJA01; genus JAADJA01. The sequence continues at coordinate 44,754 of JAWKKM010000023.1, forward strand.
CTAATGTATTATCAGTCAATTGGGTATATGCATCCAGAACATTATAGCCACGTGATTCAAAGAAAGTCTTTAGTCCTTTCATACCATCTTCATCACTTGTACTAGTATAGTATGTTTTTGATCCATCACCATAAATTTCAAATTTAGTCGAAGCATCTTCATTAATCGAATCAACCGTATTTATCCATTGGTTTACTACATAATCACCCGTACAATCTCCGTATGTATGCTCAACCCATCCTAAACTATCATAGGGATCTCTACCTTGAAACCATAATGAAACCAATAATCATCAACATGACCATTGATTAATTGTCCATCAAGACTTACGTGTAGCACTTAAAGGACATTGGGAGTGTAGAGTATTTCCATTTGAATCAATCCAATCAGGCCAGCAACTGTTATCTAATGGCATCACCTCCATTTTCCGGTCCAATATAATTATTTGGATAACCAACATTATCATAATAACCTGCCATCATTGCTCCAGAGGTTGCAGAGCATCCAAAACACCAATTAAATCCGGGAACATAGGGCAAAACCACTGATCCATCTGTAGCATATGCAATTGGTGCTCTATATTTTGCTGGTGGCTTCTTATAAAAACAATCGAAATTATGATATTTCCATCTTCTGTAAACACTGTATCAATTACATATTTAGATAGTGATTCAATTCTATATTGAGCGTTAATTTTTGGTGTTAATAAATTAAATATTAACCCAGCTGCAATAAAAAGTAATATTTTTTTCATATTTAATAGATTTTAGTTAGTATTTGCAAATTCAATAATATAAATCTATTTGTCAATAACCCAAAAGGTTCATTTTTCGATAGTTGAAATTCAAAGTTAGGAGCTCGATGGAGGAAAGAAATGGGATTTGTAGTCTAATTAGCCATATAAAAGTTCTATTAAGCTGTTGTCAGTTCTCAGTTATGGAGACTGAGAAACCAACAAACGAGGAACGATGAACAACAAAGTTCTAATCCAATCCATTCTCGGTAGCAAAGCGTGTCAGGTCGGCGATGTTGCGGAGCTTGAGTTTTTGAGCATGTGCTTACGGTGGTTATCAACAGTGGATGAGCTATGTGAATCGCATCGGCAATTTCCTGGCTGGTACTGCCTTGTGCAATCATTGATGACCCTTTTTCACGCTTGGTCAGTTTGGCAATTGACAATTGTCGATAAGTTGTTGGTTCTCCTTATACAACTCCCTAAACTGTTTCATGGTTTTGAAGTTGTCGGAGAAGTCGATGCAGATACCAAGTATGAGAATGGGGAAACCTTCATCATCCCTTTTGAATACCACACAACTGGAATAGACCCATACCCAGTGGCCTTCTTTGTGCTTAATCCGGTAAACGCCGGAATAGGTTTCGCCCTTGTTTTCAAGGAAATAATCAATTCTCTCCTTCAATATGTGAATGTCTTCAGGGTGGTAGTTCTGTTGAGCCCACTCCAACCCTAATTGTTTCATTTCCTGGTCGGTATAGCCAATAATCTTATAATAGTTTCTATTGGTCCAGATATGGCGGAGTTTTTTCAGGTCATGAATAAAGATGGCAATGTTGAGGTTGGAAATGATATTTTTCAGGAAACGGATCTGGTTGATCAAATCCGTATTGTTTTTGATGGAATCCTTGATCAGCTTGCGGAAGTTGACTTCCTCCAATTGACTGAAAGTTGCATCCATGATGTAAAGGGTTATGGTTTAATTGGTGAACAAGGTACAAAAAAAATCAACATCTGAATTATTAATTCTGCAAAAATATTTTGCAGCTTGCTTGGATGCCAGACAGGCAGGTTGGGACAAAAGTTCAAAAACTTTTTTGCCGCTTCGTAAATATGGCTTGCTGTAGGAAATTTCTTCGGACAGAAGGATCACTTTACAGGGAATTCGAACAATGAACTTCAAACTTCAAACTCCGAACTTCGAACTTCGAACTACTGCTAACCTCTGATCACCAATTCCATTGCACCATAACCAAACTGCCGCATGGATGCATCGCGGATTTCAATCCTGGGGTAATCCTTTAAGATTTCTTTGATCGCTGTTTTTAAAACACCGGTTCCCACTCCATGGATAAAGGTCACTTTCTTAAGGTTGTTTGCAATTGCATTTTCCAGGCATTTGGTGAAGTAGTTCACCTGGACCCTCAACATTTCACTACTTGCAAGGTTTTCGTAATCATCAATCAGTTCGTAAATATGCAAATCCACAACGGCCTCAAAAGGGCTGGTTTTGTGCTTGTTAATGATGTGTTCAGGTTCTACATCTTTGGATTTGGAAACCACATGCTCCGGTTGTTCATCTTTCACCGGCACATCACTTTTGGCAATGGAAATCTGTGCGCTTAACGGTAGTAATGAAACTAGAACGGATTTCCCTTCCATTATTTCAGAATCCTTATAATTTCCTTCCTGGTAAAATCGAGTTGCTTTGATCTTGAAATTGGAATTCCCGGGACTTAATATATGCTGGTCGTTATCTTTATGAAAAAGAACCTGGATAATACCTTTTTCCCATTTCCCAACCTGCTCTCTATCGATTGTTTCAAGCAGTACCATCGAAGCTGCATTCACAGAACCGTAATCAAATCCCTTGAAACCAATATCTTCCCTTTCAAGAAAGAGGCTGTAAAGGATATCGAAACCGGTGTGGTTAACCAGGTATACATCAAGCAGCCCGGTGATCAGCCATTTCTGGTCGTGGGGTACAAACGCAAAATAAACACCCTCGGAAAGAATTCCTTTTGAACCATTCCCGTTAATGCAATATTTCGGTCATCATCTTCATAAATGGGTTCGGCAGCAGACACATTGATGTTGTAATCTTCCCTGAACATGTGTTTGGGTGAATCAACAAGTGCATCCATTCGATTTTCAAAAGAACACCAATCATGACAGGGATCTCAAAGCCCTCTTCGATGGCTACGCTACCATACTGGGGCTGACAATTTTACTCACAACCCCTCCCCCGTTCTCATTCAGGAACTTAACTCTGTCACCAACTTTAAATTTCATGCGGCTAATTTACTAAAATTTTGTCCGTAAAGACTTCTCCTGTTTTTGATTTTAAAACCACAAGATAAGCTCCCTTTTTTCGGAAGAGGTTGCTAATTTTAATAAACGTTCCGGCATTTCTGGAAAATTTGTGTCAATTTTATATGAGCCAGTCTCCCATCCATTTCATAAAGTTGACTTCGTGGAAAGATTTGGAATTTTCAGTATAAACAAAACCTGACGGGGTTGGGATAGATCGTGAAATTGTTTTCAAAATTATTTCCGGTTGATGTGACAGTGCTTACTAAAGATATTTCCTTGACCACAACCAGGCTCTTTATCTGCTGCATCATAAAATTCTTTAAAGGTATCTATCTCGTCAGACGAATGGGTAAACATATCTTCCAGCCATTTATTGGTGACGGTTTGATAATGGACAATAGCATTTACCGTAAGGGAAGTATTCAATCCTGAAACCGGAGTCTTGATAATGAATGATATCCACTCCTGTTCCTTCCACTCCGCTATCTCTATTAAAATCAGGATCCACCAATGCACTTCCTGCAATCAGAACAGTATCATAACTTACGTGAGAGAGTAAATCCATTTGGGGGAATCCGGTTATCTTTGAGAAATTTGAACAAAGGCTCTTTCAAGAATTGTTGTGGGTTCATAATTGACATTTCCCATAACCATTTCATAAATCTGCACTTTTGATTCATCGTTGATTATATCATGGTGTGGTTCATAAGCTATCCTCTTCATTGATCAAATTATAATCAGCATCCATTTTACCTGAATGGAAAACAGTATCGTTATTATCAGCTATCACGACCAACTCAACAAAAGCCCTTCTGCTGGGATATGCTGTAGAACATGTCCGGCTATATTTTCAAAAGGGAAAGATCAACAAACAAGGTATCATCGTTCTGGCAACCTCTTCGATTTGCAGGTTCAGCGTATTTTGCTGCAGCATTCGTTTTGCCCGGTTGATGGTAGAATCCATCACTTCCGTAGCAGTTACACCTCAAGCTCCTCAAATTCTCTTTCAGCATGGTGACATAAATACATTTGCGCCAGCCAGTTGATGCTACAAAAGGGGAGCGTCCTTCAAGCCAGGGAGGCATGGTGCTGGTCTTAACGGTATCAGTGATCTCAGGCACATGGCATGATTGGCAGGAAATTCCCAGAAGAAGGGAAAGAAGAGTTTTTCCAGCCCTTGGTATACCGCCTGCTCAACAAACTCAGTTCCTGTAGGTATTCCGTTCAAATCAACAGAGTTGGTTAAAAGGGTATGACAGGAAGCACACCAATTCCGAATCCTTAATGTGGGCTCCGAAATTAGGGGTATAACCGGTATTGAATATCATGGGGTTGCCAAATGGATTTTCGAATACAGATGATCTTTATCCTCTCCGATTTGAAAATTCCCTGAATAGTTCCCCAATGACTCGGCTTTAATCTGATGACAAATCGTACATGAGACACCATCCAATGCCAGGGGATCGTTTTCCATCTCTGCAATACTATACAAAGCTTGGCCCATAAGGTGAGCATTTTTTTGTGTACAGCAGAACGTGACATTTCGTACAAACATCTCAGTACTTCTGCATGCGGATTAACAGTGTTTCACCGGGCGCTACTTTTACCCTCCAAGAACGGATCTTTAGAAGCGTTTGCCATCATTGATGATCTCAGTGATCTGCAACAATACTAACCAATTCGCCATGGGCATTGGTCATGCTGTTATGGCATAGGGTACATTCGCCGGAGACGGCAAATAATTCGTTAAACCCATTTGGTAATTCAGTCTTCGGATGGAAGTTGAGATGTTTTTTGTGATAGTTGCGCATAAGCACTTTGGCTATTTGTAAAAGCTACAATTACTAAAACAATTACCATAAGAAGGAACAGGGGGAAATTTAACTTACTGTTCATATTACCGATTTGTTTTGGCTTACCAAATTTAATATAATATTCAAATACTTATATATGAAATATCAATAACTAAAAACAGGTATTACAAAGTACTTAATTATAGTATCTTTTTTCCATCCCAATTGCCAATTTTTTAAATTTGCCGAAATACCTTAAAACAAAATAAATGAATAAAATTCTATTTACCATTGTCGCTTTTCTGTTTTCTGTTTTTCACCTCAGTTTATCAGCCCAAAACAAGAGTGCGATCAATGAGGAAACATTGTTAATATGCGAACTTCCTTTAATCGGGATGAGAGCATGCAAAAATATCATGAATGCAGTCTCTTCAAATGACATTGGAAACTGGCTATCAACAGGGAAAACCTTGGAACAATAGACACTTACTTTTCTGACCGGGTTAAAACAAATGGAATTACCGATCAAAAATCAACAGGCAGGTGCTGGTTGTTTACCGGGATGAATGTGATCAGAGCGAAAGTTATTGGCAAAAGAACATGAAGGAGTTTAGCTTCTCCCACAATTACAACTTCTTTTTCGATCAGTTGAAAAGGCAAATCTTTTTGGAGGGGATTATAGCAACTGTTGACAAGCCCATGGATGACAAAAAAGTGGAGTGGTTGTTTAAAAATGTTATCGGTGATGGAGGTCAATGGACCGGAGTGGTGGATGTGGTCAGTAAATATGGAGTCGTTCCATCGGATGTTTTTCCCGAATCATTCAATAGCGAAAAGCACGAGCGTGATGTCCCGATTCGTAGACGGAAGTTAAAAGAAAATGGGCTATTCCTCAGAGAGATGGCTAAAAACGGGAAAAAGGAAAATGATTTGCGAAAAACAAAAGAATCCATGCTCAATGACATATACCGGATTCTAGCTATTACTTTGGGTGAGCCGCCTACTGAATTTAGCTGGCGTTATGAAAATAAAGAAGGGAACCTGTCTGAATTAAAAACATATACTCCAAAATCATTTTTTGAGGAATTTGTTAGTGTAAACCTTGAAGATTATGTAATGTTCATGAATGATCCAACACGCGAATTTGGAAGAGTTTATGAAATTGAATTTGATCGTCACATTCACGAAGGAAGGAACTGGAAATACATCAATCTCGATGCGGAAAAAATAAAAGCCTTTGCTGTTCAATCCATTCAAAACAATGAAGCCATGTACTTTTCATGTGATGTCGGAAAACAATTGGATAAAGATAGGGGCTATTTAGATGTTAACAATTTTGATTATGATGCCTTGTTTGGTGTTGACTTCAACCTGGATAAGAAGCAGAGAATTCAAACATTCGAAAGCGGGTCAACTCATGGGATGGCATTAGTGGCAGTGGATATACGAGACGGGAAACCCACAAAATGGCTATTGGAAAACAGTTGGGGCCAATCGGGTTACCAGGGTCATTTAATCATGACGGATGAATGGTTCGACGAATACATGTTCAGAATTGTTATTCACAAACAATTTATTGGTGAAAATACAATGGAACTGCTGAAACAGAGGCTACATTATGCTTCTGGGATCTCATGTTTTGCTGATAACCAAGAGCCTAATTGATAGAAAATACAAGTCTGATTTTATCATATACAGAACTCTATATGTTTAATTTTTTTATATCTTTGCAAGCACTATTATTATAGTATCAATTTTGACATTTTTATCATGAAAGAAACAAATATTATTTGAAACTGTTGGAACGTCATTAAAAGAAATGCTTGCCACCATTGAAGAAGGGTTGGCCGGCGGATTCATGGTCCTTGAACAAACACCATTTAGGGTTGTCCTTGGAAAAACAATTCCTGATGATCATGTGATTAATTCCGGCTCCATTTTTTGTAGTTACCAAACAAAACTATGAGGTGAAAAAGTCATGCAGGCCTCGCTGTGAAAGTAAAGAAAAATTTCAAAAAAACGTTTGATGCAGTACCAGACTCATCAACGTCTTCAATGAAATGATGCCCTGTATTCGGATAAAGTACATTAAAGTTATAAAGACATTAAAGAGTTGCTTGTGCTGTTTCAAAAGTTGATATACAGTTTTCGAAATATAAAAAAGTAAACCCTTATGATGGGCTGATAAAAATCAATAAGTTTTTTGAACTCGAAATGCTGGTACCCGGACTTTATCTTGATCATGAGGACAGTGATATGTGTTATCTTCAAATCCCTCAAAACATTAGCTGGGAAGACTTCGAGAAGATCACTCTTGACATGAAACGGAATATGGAGGACAATTTATTTGATGCCGCACTTGCCACCATTTTCAGGAAAAATTGTGTGATTGATTGTGTCAGGATTTATGACCATCAAATAGAAAGGGAGAAGATAGACAAGATAAAAGACAAGTACCTGGCAGAAATCAAAAAACAAAAATAATCATTACAGGATAATGTTTTAAAGACTGCTTAAGTGAGCGGTCTTTTTTTATTTATCCGAATTTCAGCTTAAAAAATTTTGCATAAAAAACATGATCTTTAATTTATTCTCCAAACAATTATAGTCAATTCAATATACTTTACTATTTTTGTAACGATCATAACACTTTATTGGGATATTTTTGTACCATAAAATCCAAGCAATATGAACAAGGGCTATTTACTTATTTTTATTTTAGGCTTATTCACATTTATAGCCTCAGGTCAAACCGCTGAGCTAAAGATAAACAAGAAACACAGTATTGACATTCAATTGACCACTTCATTGGGATTAACTGATATACCGGACGGTTATTATGAATTTAATGATTCCTTATATTTTACCATAGCTGCAAAAGGTGATTGGGAATTAAGCAAAGGAGACTCAAAGGACTTTCAATCAATTCAAATTAAACAATCTGATATTCCCACATTGGCAAGCAGAACCCATACCATGTTGGACAATTCAAAAAAAATCAGCAAGTTGCTTATTGTTTATCCAAAAAAGAAAATTGATATCACAAAACCCTTTGAGTTTACCTATGAAGTGGAGTATATTTCCAATGCCATAGCGATCCCCGAAAAGCACTGGCCTTACTATATTGAATTCAATGGCTATTACAACGATAGTAAAAAATTGAAAGACGAAATGAAGTATATTGAAGCATTTAAAAAGCTTCAGAATATCCTCCCGGGAAATGAAAATTATAATTATTATATAAAATTTTCGAATTACAATTTGGCCAAAGACAATTTATTCCCTGAAATCATAAATGGTTATCTTGATTCGCGGGAAAATCAATTATTGGGGATTAAGAATCTATTTTCGGGTTTGGAAAATATTCCGGGTAGTAAATTAGCCGAATTGGAAGTAAAAAAAGATTCAGTAATATTGATCATGGAGGTATTTGACCCCTATTACCGAAATACAGAATCAATAAATATTGACCTGCGCAATAATCACCAGAAATTAATTGATGATTATACCGTATTTTACAACAACTCCTACGATCAATGGAAAATTGCAGTTCTTGGCGTTATTGAAACAGGCTATTATAAAAACGAAAATAAGTATGAAATTTTCATTGAGTTATTAACAAGGCTTCTGATATACACTGACCATGTTTCTCTTTTATCAGCCTTTGATTCAATAAATGTTTCGCTGATATCAGATCCTACCAAGGAAGTCGCGTTTTTCAAGAAACATATTGACATATTAAATGAAATGGAATGGAAAGAGGAGTTTGTCACAGTCCTTATGCTATTAAACCAGGAAATTAAAGCCAATACCCGTTTGGTTGGGGAAAAACACTTGCTGAACCTGAAGACAAACATGAAATATGAAAGCCAGCCAAATTATAATATCATCTATGCTTTTAATGAATTGGTTAAGGGCAACTTTGAAACATTCAAAGACAATATTCAATTGGCAATTTCAAAATGTACTGACAAAAGGATATTGTATTACCTTGAACTTTGGCAGTTTTCATTCAAATTCAGAAACCTCAAAATTGAAGACAGTTATCTTGAGAAAGTCAATAGCGGCTTGGATTTTGAGCAGAAGTATCTTCCTAAAGATGCCATTACCCAGTATGAAATGGCCAAAAGAATGCGTAGTAATATTGCATTGCCTTCATTTTTAATGGGCCGAATTAAACTTGATTGGGAAAAAGAAGTTTTTGTTGCAGAACGGTATCTCAATGATGCAATCAATATTTATCCTGGCTTTGCCCTTGCCAGAATTTACAATCTGGAAATCCAGATTCAAAACGAGTTATATGATAATGCCTTGAATGAGATTGAAGCAATGCTGAACATCTCAAGCTTATCCATCTGGTATATTTACTATTTGAAGGCTAAGATCCTGTCTTTAAAAGGGAAGCAAAAGGAAGCCCTTGAGGTTATTAATAATAACTGCCTCCCTTTTAATGAAAACAATTTCGATCAATATATTTTACTTGGCGACATTTACTTTGCATTGAAAGATTGTGAAAATGCCAAACTCAATTATCAAAATGCAGGCGACATTGATGTTAGCAATGAAATATACAGTACCAAGATGAAAGAATTATTGAAAGAGTGTAATTAAATTCTTGTGCGGGTAGCCTGAGCATATTCAGCATCCGAAAAATCAAGAGCCTGACGAATTACTGCCGCTTTATCGTAGTACATATTAATTTCTGCTCGCTCCGGGTCCACACCCTTTTGAATGGCTTTATTGTTGAGGTTATATTTCGTTTTTGACCAACTGATGAATTTCATAATATACGTAAAAGCTTCGATCTGGTCTCTTTTCGAATGCAGTAACAATTCCTCAATAACAATATCAGTGAAGTTGGTACTATTTTGCTCCCAAATATGAATGACTTCATTTTTCTCTTTGGAAGACAGTTTCATGTACCTGTCAAATACGTCATTAATATACTTTTTCTCAAATTTTGTAACTTGATTATCAACTGCTGCGATGTCTACCATCCCAGCATAAATTACTTGTTTGTAGTTAAACCTTGCCATACATTTTAAGTTTTAATTATTTATTCTATTATGTAAAAATAAAACTTTATTTATTAAGTTGTCAAAAGTTAAAACATTGAAACACTTAGTTTCTGAAAAATGATTAAATTTTATATTGACACACCCCTGTTTCCCCTCTCAGAGAGGGGAGAATTGGAAATCATTTTTCAGAATTTAGTCATTTACTTTTAACTTTTGACAACTTTTATTCAAACAAAACCAGTTTTCAAATTTCATCAAGTGCTTTATCAAGCATCTTTGCATACTTCTTCTTAATCAACCTAATTCATTATTTATTAGCCGCATCAACTACACATCTAAATCCAACATTAGCACCTCTGTAACCGGGTAGTTCAGCATCTCTGAAAGAAACAGCACAGCGATCGTCAGTATCGTTCCATCCACCACCTCTTACAACCCTTTTTTCGCCAACCCCGGGGCCTATTGGATTTTCCTCCGGGCTATTGATATAAAAGTTCTCATCATACCAATCGCTACACCATTCCTTCACGTTACCCGACATATCATAAATATTCAATTCATTTTTAAGCCTTTGTCCAACTGTATGGGTTGATTGGTCTGAATTGTTCTTATACCAGGCAACATCCGATGCTTTTTTACTTCCACTAAATGTAAGGTTTTGACTAAATGCTGCTCCCCTCGCTGCATATTCCCATTCTGCTTCTGTTGGCAATCTCTTTCCTATCCAATCGGCATAAGCATTTGCATCATTCCAGGTAACATGAACAACCGGCTTGTTATAATCGGAAAGTGTAGGTTTTACTCCAGATGCTGTGAACTGCCAGTTAATGTTTTCCATCTTCTCCATTTCGCCCTTCTTGTTGAAAATATAACTCCAGCCATCCCTTTCAGCATCAGTTATATAGCCTGTTTCCTCAACAAACTTTTTAAAATCAGCATAGGTAACTTCGTATTTATCAATGTAAAAATTACTTAATTTAACCTGATGTGGTTTGTTATTATTCAATTCATCCCCTACTGACCATCATAAACACCCCCATCAATATGAACCATATTATCCTCAGGAATGAATAATAGGTAGTTCTCATACTACCCTTTGTATTTTGTTTCAGTTTTGTTGTTATATACTGAAGTTTCCGGATTTATCCTCATCATATACAACATGAACTTCTTTGCACCATCAATAAATGCCAGACCTGTTTTCACCGATATATTCCAATTCTTCTGTTAATTTGTTTACCGTAACCTTGAGCTTATCGGGTTTGGTAATTGTAAAGCGGTCGGGAAAATCAACTGAGAAAAAATCCTTTTCGAGATCGTGAATGGTTACTTATTATTGGTTAATGTCAGCAAATTATGTTTGAAATATATCTCTGTCCGGTCATAATATAGTTTTTCGGTCCGATCTGCAAACTCAAGTTCATACCGGTCAGGATATACAATTTCAGAGAAGACACTATATTCTTTCTCAACCCTGTCTTCATAAATCCGAACATTTGGCTCACAGAATTTCAGGCCAATAATATAACACCTCCAGTTATTTACCTTTTTTGCCTGAATGGCAACTCTCTTAATTTGTTTAAAGGGTTTGTCAGATTCCGTATGGGCCGATAGTGTATTTCACTTAAATAAAAGACATTTACAAAAATGTTCTTTTTTAACAATAACAGGACTTACGATAATATCAGAAAAAGAAACAACCCCTTCAATGTTTTTCCCAATGAACAAATTGAAATCAGTGAGGTATTTTGCGATGTTGAAATCTTCCATAAATCCGCGGTTGTAATCGTTATCGACTTCAGGGTTCAGGTCACTTTCAATAATCACATTATTGTCATCGAATAGCTTGTTGCTCCCAGCATAGCTATTGTAAATCAAATCGCTAATGGTTGAATTGGAAAGGGATGGATCGCCCGCAGCGTTTAAAACTACTGAAATTTTTCACCAGGATACAGCCTGTCTCGAATCATTGCAATTTCATTCTTCGAGTTGGGTCAGCAAATGAAGCATACCATGAATATAAGAACTCCTATTGATGCAAGTTTTCCTTTCATTTGTTTTCTCCTTACTTTTGTTACTAAATTCAACTAATTTATCTAACCTTATTAATTTTCAACGACCACTCTTCATTAAATAATTCCTCTATTTGGCATAATGGCATCCTCCAACGAAAAACGTTTTGAAACTGACTATAATCAGCATCACCATCATCAAATCGTGTTTTTGAAGAAACATCCAACAAAGAACTTCCAGACCCCAGTTTAATACTTGTAAGGTTTGCACCTCTCAAGTCTGCTCCTTTCAGTTTTGCACTTCTTAAATCGGCTCCTTGCAGGTTTGCACTCCTTAAATCGGCTCCTTGCAAATTAGCGCTGCTTAGTCAGCATTTTTCAAATTGGCACTGCTTAAATTCGCATCCTGAAGATTAGCACTTTTAAGGTCTGCACCCTGAAGATTAGTGCTAAAAAGATTCGCATTCTGAAGATTTACAATACGTAAATTAGCTCCTTCCAGATCTGCTAACTTAAGATCGGCTCCCTGAAGATTAGAAATACGAAGATCGGCATTCTTCATACTTGAAATTCGAAGATTAGCACCTTTCAGATTGGCATATCCAAGGGCAGCACCATCCAGGTTTGCTTTTTCAAGAATAGCTGATTTCAGGTAAATCTTTTCCAGCTGTGCATCCTTTAGATTACAGTCGGACAAATCAAGTTTATCAATTTTATATTTGTCAAGCCTTCTGATTATTCCTGTTATCCTGTAACTAGCTACAAGCCTCCGTCCAATGCCTGAAATCATCAATTTCCTCCTTGTATCTTCTGATCTCCAGCCTTTTCGTTCGGGAAAGATTAATATAGGTAAACAACAAGCCAAAATGATGATATCAAGCAACATTCCATGGGCTTCAACAAGAATGTTTTCGTAAAATAAGTTAAATCATTTATGTAAAACCTGAAGGACAATGAAACAACAAAAACCCCAACAAATACAAGGGCAGCAATAAATGGAAGCAAGGAATTTGTAATATCTATTTTTTTACTGATATTTTGAATGAATCCCTTCATGCGTTTTTTAATTACAAAAACCCGGAATTTAGTAATTTTTAATTTGTAATACCTGTGCCTTATAGTCTTCTTTATCTCCGTTATTAATTCTTCTCAATTTAGAGATCAACCAACCTGAATTCAATTCTTTTCGATTGGAAATATTCAACTGTAAAAATCCATTTTGGAATTTGTAAAAAATGGTATTTCACAGTTAGTATTTCCTTTAGTTCAATTTTTTCGAATTTAAGAGTGCAATAAAATAGGTCAAAGTATCAATTTTTTAAAATCTTTATAAATGTAATTATTAATATTTTCTCCATCATTAAAAATATCATATAAACCTATGAAATCTGTTCCGTGGCTAACAGGAGATAAATATTCTTAATGAATCTCATTTACAGGCATTTTTTTCAAGCAGGCTCAGTTTTAACCGAAGTTAGATTACCCATTTTGATGACAGATTCTCTTTATGTTGGTTCAAAAGTATCAGTTGTCCCGTATCGATGGCATTTTGCACTTTTAAAAACACAATTGACTTCAGCATACCAATTGTTATCATAAAAATCGAGAAAATGAGGATTTAGTGAATCATCAACAAAATCGATGAATGAATTGGCAAGCGGTGCATTGAAAGTAGTATCCATCGTGTTGAAAAGACTGGAGATTGTTTTTCGCCTTGTGATTTCCATATCGGGATTCTGAGTCCTTAAATAAACTACCGCCTATTATCCGCTTCAAAGTTAAACCGTTCAATAAATTCTTCGATTTGAATGACTTCAAAGTAGAACTTTTCACGAAGAGCATCATTGTTATCCACCTGAGCAATCAAGCCTGATTGGACAAGAAGAAAGGAAAAAAAACAAACAGCGATTCTCATGAACAGGGCTCCTTGATGTTAACATTTGATAAATAAACATCCCATCCCCAATTCTCTTCACCTTGTGAATTATGCTTCATATAAGGCTTGAGAACGACTTCGGTATGTTTTGTTGTCTCATCCACGTAGGTGTATTCACCCTTTACCCCGGTAAATCGCTGAATAAAGGAAATAATGCCGTAATAATTTCCATCATCGCCTTTTTTCAAATCGCCAACCATCACACACTCTACCCATTCAATCTTCACCTTATCATAATTGAGCATGCTCAACCTTCGAAGGTACTTGATAAGTGTCCTTGAATACACGGAACTGCCTCCGCTGGCAGGGCAATAAGAAATCTGGATGCGCACCGTATCACTAATAAACAAATCACATGCTTGTTTGATGGCAATCTCCTTGTTCTCAAGACTTACTGATTTATCAGCAATTTTTGAGATATAAACACCAAATTGATTGGCTCTTTTTTCAGCAAGTATTTTGAAATTTTCCAGGTTTGGCTCGCTCAACGATGATCCTTGCCCATAACCAATAACGAAGCTGGTTATCAATCCGAATAATAGTAGTATCCTCTTCATATTTTTTTAGTTTATTCTTGACAAAATTCAATTATTTTTCCCTGCTCATTGTATTTAATACTTCCTTTAACAACTTTATCCGTAGTACCAAATTTCACTCTGTTAATAAAGGTTTCAATATTCTCCGGGCTCATTTTTTCATTGTTGATCAAAAAATACACATTGCACGATTTATCAACAAATTCATACAATTCATCAAAGTTAACAATTTCTGAACTTCCATTTATTTTTTCAACGAAAGTATTTAATTCCTCAAAAGTCCATTTGGGAGTATTAGCCACAATGTTTATCACCAATTCTTTATTCAATTCAGGTTCTTTCCGGGCTTCAATTTTCAATGTAACTTTTTCCCTGGCAAGGCTTTCATTCGAAATGGAGAGGGTAACCGTTTCACCCGTGTTACCTTTAGTTGGCTTTACATCCAACCATTCAGGAATACCAGTAACCTCCCAGGCGACATTGGATTCAATTGTAAAATTTTTAGTATCACCTTCCGCACCACTAAGTGAAACAGCCTGCGGGTCAATATGCAAAAATAAAAATCCTGGCTGGCTGGCAACAATTGTATGCTGAATATCTTTTTCTATTCCTTTTAATACAATTTCACCATTTCTGGATTTTTGTCCGGTATTAGGGGATGCTTTAATATGAACAATGCCATCATTAACTCCTTCTCTCACATCAAGCTGAATCCATTCATCCTGGCTTTCAACCGTCCACGAAATATTGCTTTTCACCTCAAACGAACGACTTTCATTTAAATCGTTGCTCAAAACAATTTCATCAGTATTTACAAGTAAATCTGCTTCTAAACCCAATTGTGCAACATTGATCGTTTTGGACTTATTGTCCTCGAATAGAACATGTATCGTTCCGGTACGTTCATCAAAAGAAGCATTATTCACATTTGTTTTAATCCTTAATTTATTTTCCCCTTCTTCATGCATTTCTTCAATTTCCAACCAGTCTATGTCGGTTTGAATCTGCCATTCGCCTGACGTATTGATATCGACTATTTTCTCATCTCCAATCTGTGATTCAAATGATAAATATTTAGGGCTTACCCCATCAGCCCCGAAAGGAATAAATTTGTATGCTGCAAAACCAATTATTGCGATAAGTACAACTGCTGCTAAAACTTTCAGAATTAAACCGGATCTGCCTTTTGCTTTCTCAGCAATGGGCTTTTGCTCTATAGTTTCCTTTGCAGGCTCCTGTCTCTTTTTGGTTGCTTTCTCCTTTTCAATTTCTTCAATGGTTTGTTGAGCACAAATAGCAAATTCAGCAATAACCTCCTTCTTGTTGAACTCTTCAATAATTTCAGAAATGTAATTATACCTTGCAGCAGGGTTGTCCTGTGTGCATTTTACAATTATTCTCTTCAGGTTTGTCAATCTTTCCGGCAACCGGTCAATGGTTTGCAACTCGCGCCATCCTGTAATCATTTCCAACATGACAATGCCAAAAGAATAAATATCGGTTCGGTTGTCAGCATCATATGCATGCAATCTTTGCTCAGGGGAATTATAGGGCCGGGTCCCAGCTTCTTTCAATTTATCACTATAAACATCTGTTTTCGCCAACCCAAAATCAATAATTTTAACTTTATTGGCCGAATTGGTGATCATTATGTTGGCAGGTTTAATATCCCTGTGGATAATGCTTTCTTCATGTATCCCCTGAATTCCTTGCAACAACTCATTTAGAATTTGTAGCAAACGGGTCCTTTTGCCATCTTTTTTGGTAAGGCCAACATGTTCTTCGATTAATTCATTCAGGTTTTTTCCGTTAATGAACTCGGTTATATAATACTGTCCGTTTTCATTTTCGCCTTTACGGATGACATGCAAAATGTTTTCATGCTCTAAATCCCTGAGGATGTTATATTCCTTAAAAAAGAGTTTCTCATATATTGCCTGGTCCTTCTTTTCCGGCCTGATCTGTTTGATAATTATCTTCCGTTCGTGCCAACGGCTATCGGCGTCATACAATATGGCAGAATAAATCAAAGCCATACCACCCCGCTTGTACAACTTCACATCCTGAAATGTGTGCGACTGGGTCAACCCTTCAGAGTATTCATCCACAAGCACAAACCCTGAATAGCCCAAAAACTCATTAAGCTTAGTTAGCGATTGTTGTTCTTGTGGGCTGAGTTCGGTGGCTGCTGTATAAAATTTAACGGCTTTTTCAATATTGGCCTCAATATCTTCTTTCTTTTCAGCAGGTTTAGATTTATAATAATTCCCTTTGTCTTTAATCTTTTTTAAAAGAATTTCCTTATAAATCTCAAATCCATCAATCGTTGATTTGGCTAAATCCAGCAAATCGTCTTCGGTTAATAAATCAAAAGCCTCATTAAGTATACTTAGTGTTTTTTCGCTTTTTGGGTCGTATTTCAACGCTTCTTTCACATAAATAACGCATGACTTAAAATCCTTTTTTGCTTTTCTCTCTATTCCCATATTCAATAGAGCCATGTGGATTTCCTTTTTCAATTTGTTTTCACTCAGCCTAAACCGCTTGGATTCTTCCTTCAGGTAGTCATATTCCTGTTCACTGATCTTGCCATCGGCACAGCAAGCTATGATATAGGATTTTAATGTATCTATGTTTTCCGAATTTGACATTATCTTTTCTAATTAAGCCATTTTCTCAATGAAATGCTTTTGTTTGGTCGCATTATAAACTTAAGTGATTTACCATTCAATTCTGAGGAACTGAAACCTTCTGCTTTCAGAATACTAAATCCCAGTCTCATATCCTTTTTCCACAATTTATCAAGGCTTTTAATGGTCATACCAAATTGAAGGCTTCTTGTGCTTCGCTCTACTGCAAATTCCATATTGCCCAGATATTTCAAATCATGTTCGGAAGCCCCGATTGACCCCTTTTGCTTATCGTTGTTATGATTATACAATGTCACCAATTGGCCAATTGCTAATTTATCAAGGTCAAGCTCTTCACAAGCTTCATCCTGGTTAAAAACCGTTTTGAAGATGTGTTCATAATAATTATTGTCGTGAGCAATGAAGGCTATATTTTTATAGCTTTGAAAAAATTCGCTTATCCCCCAATTATTAAAATTTTCGCCAACAAAAACAATGGCGGCAGGGTTTAACTCATTAATGAGGGTATCAACTTAGTTTTTTAATCCACTTTTTTCAATGATTTCGACAAAACGTTTTTGAACATTCTCTTTTTCAAGGTTACAGGGCCTCCTGTGCCATCAGACAACTCGGCTTCAATTTCAATCTCCGACCATTCTTTTATCTCCGACAATCCCATCATTATATCCCAGCGTCTGATAAATTGTAAATAACTTCTTCTTCAAGTTGGGATTCTGAATAACTATCAGAAGCAGAATAATTTGCCAGCACAAGGCTTACTAACTCTTTTGAGATAGCCCTCAGAAATTGGTACAGAACATCGGTATCTTCAATTCGTTCTTCATTGACAATTTCAATTTTTTGCTTCCCGGTTTCTGTTGAAATCCGAAGAGAATAAAAATAGAAATCCGAAAAACACATTTCTGCAAAAAGAACATTCGCGGAAGCAGGAACTTTTCCTTCATCCAGCAAATGGGATATATATGGAAAAAGCTGATCTGCGATACGTCCGTTTGAAACCCGCTTCTGAAAGGCCTGTATTACTTTCTTCTTAGCTATTTTCCCAATATAAGGCGGAAGAATTAAATAAAATGGATTAATTTGATCGTTGCTTTTGGAAGCAAAAATAGTACTGTTTTGTTCGGTAATTTTATCGAAGATACTATTTAATATATCCTCACTTTTGAAACTTAAGGTTGATTTTTCATACGTATCATTTTCACTATCGAGGAATTTAAGAAAATCGCCTAAAACCTCTTCATTACCCGGGAAATACTCATCCCTGGCTTCCTTATCCAAAACCACCGGTGGATTCTGACTATCTTCATACCGAAAATACAAGAACACCTCTTTATCACCATTGTAGTCAGCATGGCTTAATTCGCCATTTTCCCCCTGGTAGGCAATTGTTAAAAAATCATTGGTAATGAGCAATCCAGCCT
Source organism: Bacteroidales bacterium (assembly GCA_041393255.1). Taxonomy (GTDB): domain Bacteria; phylum Bacteroidota; class Bacteroidia; order Bacteroidales; family JAADJA01; genus JAADJA01. The sequence goes on from JAWKKM010000023.1 coordinate 63,167, forward strand.
TCATATCTTTTGAAGTATTTTCAATTTATTTAATCGTAGTCGTTGTATTTTATCCCAAGCTCTCAAAATCAATATAAAGTTTTACGGTATTCTATGTTCGAGGAATTTGACAAAAACACATTAACATTACCTACGAATACTTGCAATACTGATGATTTAAGTCAATTTATCCTGCCAACGGCCCACTATAAAACAGGTTAATATTTATTGGCACGAATTTATGAAAATAATTCCAAAACAAAAAACTTATTATTCATGAGAAAACCATACAATAAGTATTATCAAACTTGCAAGCACGGTAAATTTCAATTCTAAAATAAAAAAACATTATAAAAGACTACACTTTATCAAACCAAGGTTATTTTTATTACCAAATTGAGACCTTTAATAGTGCTTCATTTCTTTGTGAATCTGCATATTCATTTATAAGCTGATAATTTGCTATAATCTTTTTAATTTACTATCTTTGATTCGAGAATAAGATTTACAACCAAATACTTAAAAAGATGAAAAACCTATCTTACAGGCATTGTGATTGCCTTAGCAACAATTGCATTTTTACTCAAACCTTATGGTTGAGAGGATTTCAGCAAAATCAAATGCCACCCAATGGCTGGGTTATCGATAATCTATCAAGCCAATGGTCAACAAACAACGGTTCAAATTCCGGGGCAGAAGGCTCAGAAGGAAGTTTACTACGACGAATGGGATACATCACACCCGGCTCATTTCTCCGGAAATTGACCTGAGTGGCTTCACAGCAGTAATGATTCAGTTCAACCAAATGTATGACTGGTTTGCCAATCCGGCGCCCATAGCTGGTGTAGCTACAAGATCGGGTGGTGGCGACTGGAGCAATGTGTGGATGATTACACCAACAGAAGATTTAGGCCCTGAAATAATTTATATTGAAGTTTCAAACGAAGACGTCGGAAATTCAGATTTCCAGTTTTGTTTATTTCTTAACGGAGATATGTATAATATTAATTACTGGTTTGTTGACAATTTAATGGTTTTTAATCCACTTGAGCTTGATGCTGAGATGCTATCGATAACGACACCATGTTATTTAGCAGGCCCAACAGAAATAACAGGATCCTTTAAAAGTTATGGAACAACCCAAATATCATCTGTAGATATAGAGTGGGAAGCCAATGGAAATACATACCCAACAACTATTTCCGGACTAACCCTGAATTTTGGCGATACCCACAATTTTACCTGTGATGATCTTTTTAATTTTCCAATAGGTAGTTACGAATTGAAACTGAGAATTGTTTCCGTAAATGGAATCCCCGATGATAATCCTGAAAACAATGAAGTGATTCGATCCCTATGCATGATCAGCAATACGGTTGCTAAAAAACCATGCGTTGAAGGATTTACCAGTTCCACCTGCCTTACTTGTGCAGGGTTTAATGATCAATTCAACCCCTGGTTTGAAAACCATTCAAACGACATTACCTTAATAAAATATCAAATGAACTGGCCTCCACCGGGTGATATTTACTATACGGAAGAGGGTGGTTTCCGCAGGGCATTATACGATGTTACGGGTATTCCCTCACTCTTTATCAATGGTTCGTTTGTCGGGACACCCGGCTTGGTTCCACTGATGCCAGAAGTACAATCTGCCTATGATGCAGCTATTATGCATCCCGGAATAATGAGTATTGCTTCTTCATACCTCCTTAACGGAACAGTAATTGACATCGAAGTAGCAGTCCTTCCTTTTGCCGGTGTTCCCGATGCCATTATCCACATGGTTGTTTTTGAAAATCTTACAACCGGAAATATTGGATCCAATGGCGAAACAGAATTTGTAAATGTAATGATGAAAATGGTTCCGGATGCTGAAGGCACTGCTGCCAGCCTTGCAGACAGGAACCTGTTGCGCAATCTTTGAAACAATGGATTTATCAGAGACAAATGTAGAAAGAATAGGACGATATAGGTGTACTGGTTTTTGTTCAGGATAATAATACAAGTGCAATTTTTCAATCTTCCTACGCGATTGAAAATGCAGTTTTTTCCAATAATGCTTTGCTTTCATCAATTACTCTTGTTAAATCGCTTTCAATTTTTTGATCCGAATGTTTTTCAATACACAATAAACTACCCCAAAGGCACAGTTGAAATACCCAGAAATAGAGGCAATCTCAGCAAAATCCAGCAGCAGCAGTAATTCTTCTTCCTGCATTTAGAAAATCCTGCTTGCGGCTTTAATTGATGTTTTTGCTGAGGATTTAATCACACAACACCTATGCAATTCATTTCGAATTTGAAACGGTATTGAAAGCAAATCCCTGCCAAGCATTCATATTTATCCCAACCCAACTTCCGGGGAAAGTTTTTATAAATGATAGTGAAAATTGCAAGCTGGAAATTCGCAGTGCTAAGGGAGAATTGATCATTAAATTATTATATTCCTCAGGTTCAGGTCTTGATTTATCATTTCTGGAGGATGGGATTTACTTCATTTCTGTTTGTATGGATCGATAACGAAATGGATTGAGAAAATATGCTTGGTTAAATAAATCGACCACAAAATTCAATTAATTTCGATGAAGTTTCGCTTCTTCAATATTTCACAATACTAATTAACCATTTATTAAAGATAAATTTGTCGCAAACTTTAATACCCCCTTCTTGGTAAATTTCCATATCAAGCAACTAATTTTTATCTGGTTTTGTCTATACGATATCAAAAAATGCCTTATACATATTTAGGTAAATATTATATTATATTTTATTTTTTGATTTCGATGTAATTTACATAATTAATAACTAAACAAAACAGTTAGCGAAAATTTTGCTTATTTCTATTCTTATTGGGCTTAACAAAATTGGCATTTAGCACAAACCTATTTAATAGAAGATTTTAATGCAAATCAAATGCCTCCGGAAGATTGGTCAATTGACAATTTATCCGACCAATGGTCAATCAGCACCACAAGTAATGCAGGAGGATCTTCTCCGGAGGGCATGTTCACTTGGATTCAACAAACGAGTATTTGGAGCTGTTCTCCTAATTGACCTTAGTGGACAACTTCTATTATGTTTAATTCAATCACTTTTATGATTATTCTGGGGCAGGGCCAGCAGTTGGGGTAGCAACACGTTCAGGAGGTGGAGATTGGACCGGTGTATGGGAAATTAATCCAACATCCAATGTTGGTCCTGAAACATTAATTTTAGGTACTAATAGTGATATAGGTCAAATTGATTTCCAATTGTTTTTTATGTTGATGGTAATATGTATAATTTGAATTCGTGGTATATTGATGACATTTGGCTCTTTATTCAATTGGTACGCGATTGCGGTATTTCTGCAATTACAACTACATCATATGTTAGCGGGCCTGCAGAAGTGGAAGGCATTATCCGAAATTTTGGTGCAAACCAAATTAACTCTGCTGAATTAAGGCGGAGTTGATGAAGGATGATCAATACCTCATTAACTGGTCTAAGCCTGGACTTTCTTGGAAACCTACGAATTTTCATTTGAAGATTTGTTTAACTTTCCAATGGGAGAATACAATTTAAAGGTTTGGTTAAATTCAGTGAATGGCAGTGATGAATCCTTCCAAACGATGAATTGATGAAAATGATAAGTGTTGTTTCCCAGCATAATAAAAACGCCTTGCCTTGAAGAATTTACAAGTTCAACCTGTGGGCCATGTGCTAGTTTCATACAACATTTGTTCCCATGGTGTGAACAACATCCCATGCCGATGAAATGACACTTGTAAAATATCAAATGAACTGGCCAGGAGTTGGTGATCCTTATTATACTGAAGGAGGTGCTGAGCGAAATTATTATGGTGTTTCATGGGTACTTGGCTGGTTGGTGGGACGTTTGTGAATACCGCCACTAGCGATGCTCAGGCAGTTCTGGATGCTGCTGCACGAGCCCCATGGAAGCTATAGATATCTCTTCTTCTTATACACTTGATGGGCCGTGATGACAATAAACACAAGTGTTCTGCCTTTTAACATCATTTTTTTCCATTTAGGATCATGGTTGTATTTGAATATCTGACTACAGAAAATGTTTCTTCTAATGGAGAAACGGAATTTGAACATGTAATGATGAAAATGGTTCAGATGCCAATGGAACAACTGTTGATCTTACCGACAGGGTTACCGCTTACCATCACAGAAACAGTTGGCTGCATAGCAGGAACAAATGTGGAAGAATGGGATGATTTAGGAGTTGTTGTTATTGTTCAGGATTATGCATCAAGAGATGTTTTAATCGAGTGTTCTGTTGAAAATGGTGAATTTGCAACCGATGCCAATGCTTTCTGATTTGACTGTTGATGGAGTCACTATTGAGGCTTTTCTCCTGATATTTTGAATACAATGTAAGCCTGTGGTGGGGAGTTGTTGAGGTCCCTGCTGTCGGTGCTACAGCCAATGATCGGTAAAGCAACGAGCATCATTGTTCCTGCTACAGAAATTAGGAAGTACCACAATTGATGTATATGCTGAAGATTTAGCCGTACACAACACCTATACTGTTAATTTCGATTAATGGGCCAGTTCAGTTGAAAATGCAATTGAAGGCACATACCGTATATTTCCTAACCCAACAACAGGAAAAGTATACATCAATGGTGTTTCAGGATGCCTGGGTCAAAAAGTGTATGGTATTACCGGAGCGCATTGGTTTTTTTGCTTCTTATTCCCGCTTCTCATCAAATTATATTGGTTGTGAACAATTTGGAGGAAGGAGTTTATTTCTTAACTGTAATTATTGAAAATAAAGCAGTATTAAACAAAAAGTCATTTGCTTAAATATGAGTATTAATATATGGAAAAGAAGGTCCGGAAACATTATCGGCCTTTTTTATTTTTCTAAAATACATTTATGAATGCTTAAAACTTGTGGAATGACAAGTTGATTCTCATCATTATAAATTATAAAATCGGAAAGTTCCCTCTTCGTTTCACAAGCTCACTGATTATTTTCTTCGTTCTATTTCATCAAAGTCCATATGATCCCAGTTCATGACACGCTGAACCGCCAATTCAAGGGAATGCACAAGAATAACCTTATCCGTCCTTATACAAAGCCACTTTCAAATAAAATGGCTGCCTCCTGAATAACATAATGATGGGAATCATTTTTTGATCCAATCCGTTAAGTCACTCTTTACCATTGGATGGATAATAGCATTGACTTTCCCAATAAAGTTGGATTCGTAAAAACCAGTTTTGCAAGCACTTTCCGGTCAGCCCTTCCTTCGAAAAATATTCCATGCCCAAATTGGGATATCAGGCTCTTTTTCACGGAAGGAAATCCAAAAAACTTTTCCTTCTGCATCGGCATGGTACCGGGATGCCCAGGGTTTCGAATACCTGGCAGCAGTGCTTTACCGCACCAATATTACCGGTCAATCCTACTTTATCAATTTTTTATCAGAATAAATTCAACTTCATCAGGCTCCAGTTTAGTAACCTTTACAAATGATGGTTTTCGGATTAGCAATACTTTGGTTTTTGGCACATTCAAATCATCCGGGATTTTAACCGACAACAGAAACATTTCCTCATCCACTCTACTATAATCCTTAAGTGGCACCAAATAAGTAACATTAATATGATCGGGAAATGTTTTCAATTCAACATTTTCATCCTGGAAAATTACCGGCAATTTTAGGGTTGATTCCGTGTATTGTTCTACCGACAATGAAACCTTAACATGATCCGGCACCATAGAAATGTCGCCAAAAGACTCTGGTATATTAAGCTCAACTGATACCGTTTGGGATTTATCTACTTCCGACAACAGCTTTTCCTTCGTTTGTACAAATTGCATTTTTTCAAGGGTTTTCTTTGGCCCCAATACCATCACGCTATCAGGGTATACCTGCAAGCTGTCACTCAACTGAAATTGCTTTTTGAAATTCATTTTTAAGTTAGGTATAACCTTCATCATTTTCCCCGATAAGGCCTCGAACCGAAAAAAAATATTCGCAGGTGAAATGGAAACATATTCTTCTGAAATATTCAAATCTTTAATAAAACGATCAGCAATCTGGGAAGTCGAATAGTTAGAGGTATAATAGTTCCCCTCACGTATCAGATTCAAATTCGACAAATCAATAACAACGGGCTTTTTTCGGGTTAGAAACTTCAAGGTAATGAGTTCGAAACCGGCTGATGCAATCCGAAATGACAATACACTATCAGGCCTGTTGACCAAAATAAAATTATCAGGTGTATTTTCAAATTTAACGGGGTAATCAACCGTACTGTAAGTTTCTTTTGAAATAACAACAAGAAACCAGATAAAAATTGAAATCAATAAACAGATAACAAAAACATAAAACTGGTTTCTTGAATTCTCACCTTTTTTACTAAAAAAAGCTTTCAGGGATTCTTCCAGACTTGTTTTCAAATCATCGGCTTTAAATTATCTGAAATTACGAAGCAATCAATCAAAACACCAGTGAACCATAATCCGGTGTCAAATATAAACATTATTTAGCTTCAGGAATTTGCGAGGAGCTATCCATAGCCACTGCAGACTTTTCGATCCTAAGTTTATTTTGGCCTTCTACTTCAATCGTAAAAGTTTTTTCCTGAACTTCAACTATTTTACCGTGAATTCCACCAATTGTTATAATCTTGTCTCCTTTTTTTAATGCTTCCCTAAACTTCTTCTGTTCCTTCGTTTTTTTCATTTGCGGGCGGATAAAAAACAAATAAAAAACAAGGATCATTGCACCGATCATAAGGAAAAAGGAAACACCCCCACTCTCTTGTCCTTCCTGGGGTTGCATTAAAAGTAAAAAATTCATTATTTTCATTTTGATATATTTAAGTTTTTTTTAAATCATTCGAGACAAAAAGCTAAAGGGCAATAACCTGAGCCCTGATGCGTATTACAGATGAGGATGGCTGACAATTAGTAACCACGGTGGCGGATTTATTCTGTACGCCTTTTCTGCCGCCACTGTCAAATTTCACTTTAACATATTTTTCTTCGCCCGGTTTTATTGGTGTTTTGGGAAATTCCGGAACAGTGCAGCCACAGGTTGTATTGACCTGAGAAATGATTAAATCGGACTTCCCGGTATTTTTAAATTTGAAACCATAAGTTACAATCTCTCCCTGTACTACTTTCCCAAAGTCATGAAAGTCTTTCTCAAATTCAATTACAGGAAGATCATTCATATTAGACTCTCCATTAGCTGTATTTGGATTGGTTACAACATCTGTGGGAATATTCCCGGATCTGTTACTATCACAGGAAAACATCAAAAAGAGTACAACCATAGCAGCAATCATTCGCAAATAGAATGAACAATTACACATTAAAAACCTGTTCCTGATCAAATATAATTTACGCACCATTTTATCTACCTTCAAACTAAGGCTCCGTTTTTAATCGTTTTAATTGAAGAACCGAAAATTACTTAACATAAATTTCTGGCTGCAAAAATATGAAATTATATTCATGTTGCGTTGTATTAAAACATTTGATAAACAATTGGCTATTGGCAAATTATTAATCGTGCACTATTGAATCCAAATATATTGCTAATTTTGAAAAACTAAATTCATTTTAGGTTAACTGAATAAAGGAACGTTAAACACCATGAAAAAACAATTATACATTTCAATTGCAGTTGTTGTCCTAATAATTATTTTCCTCTATTTCATTTTAGGAAGTAAAACCAGCACTACTGAGACCATAGAAGTAAAAGTCAAGTCAGGTGAATTTAAAATCGCTGTTACGACAACAGGTGAACTTGAAGCAAAGAGTTCGGAAAAAATATATGGCCCGGATAATTTACGCGACGTCAGGATTTGGCAAGTGAAAATTGAAGATATTGTTCCCGATGGAACAGTCGTGGATTCAGGCGATTATGTAGCGTCTTTAGACCGTACCGAATTGGCCAACAAATTAAAAGACCAGGAACTTGAAATTGACCAGTTGGAAACGCAATATCTTAAAACAACATTAGATACTACCCTTGAAATGAGAAGCCTTCGTGACGAACTCATTAATCTTGAATATGGACTGGAAGAAAAGAAGATACAGCTTGAGCAATCCAAATTTGAGCCACCCGCCACCATCCGTCAGGTCGAAATCGAACTCGAAAAAGCGGAACGAACGTTTAGCCAGGCCGAAAAAAACTACAAACTCAGACTCGAAAAGGCAGAGGCCAATATGCAGGAGGTTAGTGCACAACTGGCAAAAGCCCAGCGCAAATACGATGACATGGCCAAAGTGCTAAGCCAATTCACGGTATTTGCTCCAAAAGCTGGAATGGTCATCTATAAGCGTGACTGGGATGGCAAAAAAGTGGGCATCGGAGCACAGCTGAGCACCTGGGAAAATGTTGTTGCAACCCTGCCCAACCTGACTGAGATGATCTCGAAAACCTATGTTAATGAAATCGATATCAGCAAAGTTAAAACCAGACAGCATGTAGAAATTGGGATCGATGCTTTCCCCGAAAAGAAATTTACAGGAGAGGTAACGGAGGTCGCAAATATTGGTGAACAAATGCAGAATACCAATGCCAAGGTTTTTGAAGTGACCATCATTGTCAATGAATTTGACTCCGTTATGAGGCCTGCTATGACCACCAAAAATGTAATTGTTACTAACATTATCGATAGCGCTTTGTACTTACCTATCGAATGTGTTTATACTACCGACAGTGTTTCTTATGTAGTTACAGGAAATCACAGGCAACAAGTAATTGTAGGCATTACAAACGAAAATGAAATTATAATTAAAGCCGGCCTGGAGGAAGGTGATGATGTTTATCTATTGCCCCCTGAAGGGTTTAAGGATTTCAAATTATCAACTTTATCCGATGATATTATTCAGCACTTTAAAAATATTGAATCAAATGGTATAGATGGGAAAACACCCCCATCGGAACCGGAAATTGATGAAGGCTCAACAAGGCCGGAAAACAACAGTCATCATAAAAAAGGAAAAACCAACAAAGGGAAGGGATAAAATTGGAAAGGTATCTTCAAATTATCAACATAGCACTTGAAGCGGTTTTTGCAAACAGATTCCGTTCCATACTTACAGCATTGGGTATTATTTTCGGTGTAGCTGCGGTTATTGCTATGATGGCTATTGGCAGCGGTGCACAACAGGAAATTCTGGACCAAATGAAACTTGTTGGTGTGAATAACATCATCATCTCACCTATTCTCGAAAAAGGCAATTCATCCGGTGACCAGGAAGGTGAAGGCAAATCAGAAACGAAAAAATTCTCACCCGGACTAACCTTAAAAGATGCCCAAAGCATAAAGGACATTCTTCCAACTATTGAAAGGGTAAGCCCAGAAGTAATTTACGAAACCTTTATTATCAATGAGGGCATCAGAAGCTCCGCTACACTGACTGGTGTTACTCCTGATTTTTTTAAGGTTTTTAATCTTACCCTTTTGAATGGTTACATGTTTACAGAGTCACAAATGGAAAACGGAAGCGCTGTTTGCATAATCGGACCCAATATCGCATCAAAATTTTTCCCTCAAGAGGAGCCCATCGGAAAATACCTCAAGTGTGGAAACTTATGGCTAAAAGTAATTGGTGTGCTGGAAGGGAGAACAATTTCCGGAACAAATACAGAAGATTTGGGAATCAGCGATTACAATGTAAATATTTATGCACCCATTCAAACGCTTTTGTTAAGATATAAAGACCGTTCAACCATCAATGCAGCTTCCCTGAGAGGCGGTTCTGAATCTTTTGTATTTTTTGGTGGTGGCGACTTTGCATCCTTCGGATCAAGTAGTGGTGGGGATGAATCGCAGAATTATCACCAAATAGACAAAATCGTTGTTCAGGTTAGGGAAAGTATTCATTTGAACTCCAGTGTAAAAGTAATCAGGCAAATTTTAAAACGCAGGCACATCAACGTTGAAGATTTTGAAATAAAAGTTCCTGAATTGTTGCTCAAACAAGAGCAACGGACAAAAGACATTTTCAACATTGTTCTGGGGGCTATTGCCAGTATTTCGTTACTGGTCGGTGGAATTGGAATTATGAATATTATGTTAGCCTCTGTTATGGAACGGATCAGGGAAATTGGTGTAAGACGGGCAACCGGGGCTACGAAAAAAGACATCGTTTTTCAGTTTCTGACGGAAGCTACCCTCATCAGTATTTCAGGTGGGTTGATTGGAATTATTCTGGGGCTTACCTTATCAAAAATAATTATGCAGGTCACAGATATTTTAACCATCGTTTCTCCTTTTTCCATTTTTGTGAGTTTTGGGGTATCGGTAGCTGTTGGTATATTGTTTGGGTATATGCCTGCTAAAAGGGCCGCTGAACAAGACCCTGTTGAATCGCTACGTCATGACTAACTGAAATGAATACAAATGAGTGAAAACGAGAAAATTTAAAGAATAGATTTAAAATAACTCCTAGAAAAAAAATTTATGAAAGTAATGATTTGGGCAAGGTTAAGCTATTTGGCGATCGTGTTTACAATATTTCTGCCCGCTTCACTCTGCTCGCAAGATACCACACTCAGAACACTTACTCTTGATGATGCCATAGCGATCGCAAGGCAGCAATCACCAGATGCTTTGACAGCCAAACATCGGTTTAGAGTCAGTTATTGGCAATTCAAGTCTTACAGGGCTTCATACCTTCCTTCTTTAATATTATCAGGATCTATCCCTGACTTTAACAAATCCATTCAAACATATCCGTCCGATCAAGGCACCCAGTTTTATTACAAATCAGAAAACTGGTTATCTGCCGGTTTATCAATACGGCAGAAAATAGGGCCAACAGGTGGAACCCTTTCATTGAATGCTGATTTGAGCAGGGTAGATTATTTAATTGACGATTCCTCTTCTTACAGTTCAAATATATTGAATGTTACTTACAGCCAGCCCCTTTTCCAGTACAATGAATACAAATGGGAAAGAAAACTGGAGCCCATTAAGTATACCGAAGCAAAGAAGAAATACCTGGAAGAGATGGAAGATGTAGCTCTGACTACAACCAATCATTTCTTTAATTTACTGGAAGCACAGATTAGAATTAAAATAGCTGAAATTAATGAAGCCAACTACGATACTTTGTATAAAATTGCTCAGGGAAGATATAACCTTGGCAAAATTGCAGAAAATGAATTGCTGCAACTCGAATTGCAATATCTCAGAGCAGGCGCTGCACTGGAAGAGGCCGGACTTGAAATAGAAAACCAATTGGTTAAATTCAAATCCTATTTGAGGATAAAAGATGACAGGCCCATACAGCTGGTCTCCCCTTCCGATATTACACCTTTTTTTGTTAATGCGGTGGAGGCCCTGGGAGAAGCCCGTGAGAACAGTTCGACAGCATTATCATTCGACAGGAGGCTTATAGAAGCTGAAAGTGAAGTAAGCCGAGCCAAGCTTGATGAACGCTTTGACGCTTCCCTTTTTGCCGTTTATGGCTTATCCAATAATACAAACCAGTTCCAGGATTTAACCACCAACCCATCCGATAATCAGCAAGTGCAATTAGGCATCACATTGCCCATACTCGACTGGGGAGTGGCTCGTGGAAAAATCAAAATGGCCCAATCAAACCAGGAAATCGTCAGAACCGCTGTTGAGCAGGAGCAACTGGACTTTAACCAGGAAATTTTCCTGAAAGTTGCCCGGTTTAACATGCAATACAACCAGGTAGTGATCGCCGCCAAATCGGACACAGTTGCCCAAAAAGGTTACGACATTACCAAGGCACGGTACCTCATCGGAAAGATCAGTATTACAGACCTGAACATTGCACAAACAGAAGCTGACAACTCCAAACAGAGTTATTATAACGCTTTGGGAAGCTATTGGAGATATTTTTATGAGATCCGAAAAATGACTCTTTTCGACTTCAAAACAAAAATGCCCATCATGGTTGATTTTAATGAGTTATTATAAGATGGTCATTAAAATTTAAACCCAGTACGAATAAAACATTACAGTACTTAATTTATCTCAGCAAGGAATATAGTCGTAGATCCATTTTCAAGTTCACCCTTAAACACTAACCTGTTTTCGGTTTGATTGTATTTTAATACAATGATGTCATCAAGCTTTGCCTCCGACATATAATTGATGTTTATCTTTTTGATGTCAATTTTCAATTTCAACTGATGGATGGCATCCAACACCCAATCAATATAGCGTGTATTATTAACATGCTGATAAAAATCCACTTCGCTATAGGTAACCAGGTGCATAACCCCGTCATTCAAATCTTTCTTTGCGTTGATCCTGCCAGGCACTTCTCCCGTTGCTGACTGTGGGTTCACATAAGGAAGTGCATGAAAAACCAATTCCGGGGCCACAGGTTTTCGGTCACTCATATCCAGCACCAACCATGATGATGAGGCTCCCCCCAATTCATTTCCCTCAGAATCAATTAAGCGATACTCACGAAAGGCCCACATCCCTTCAACTCCCCGTGGCCAGGTTTCCACAGTTATCTGCTCCCTCCATCGGGGATAACGGTTCATTTTCAAAAGAATCCGGGCAACCACCCACAATTGGCCGTTTTTCTTTACGTCATCATAACCGAATCCCATATTCTCAGCATGCTTCAAAGCCGTTTCCTGCAAATAATTGAACAGGGCCGATAATTTCGCCCTTCCTTTTATATCACTATCGAGCCAGCCAACTTCAAATGATTCTACCCATTTCGCCTTCATTGAACTTCGTTCCATCACTAAAAGATTTATTCGACAAAATTATTCGTTTTTGAAGTCACTGTTGAGATTTTTTCTAAATTTACATGCTTCTAACAGCAGCTATTTAATATTAATTGCTTATCTAGATATAACAAAAAGAAAAACAAGTTCAATTAAAATATATATTAAATATGGAATCATTATCAGGATCAAAAACAGAACAAAACTTATTAAAAGCATTTGCAGGCGAATCGCAGGCAAGAATGCGGTATGACTATTTTGCCAAGCAGGCCAAAAAGGAAGGGCTGGAGCAAATCGCTGCCATCTTTGATGAAACGGCTTTGAATGAAAAAGAACATGCAAAACGCTTTTTTAAATTCCTTGAAGGAAACATGGTGGAAATTACGGCCACCTATCCAGCTGGAAAAATTGGCACTACAATGGAAAACCTTAAGGCATCGGCAGAAGGTGAAAATGAGGAATGGACAGAGCTGTATCCCCAATTTGCTGACATCGCCGAAGAAGAAGGATTTAAAGAAGTTGCCACTGCTTTCAGGATGATTGCAAGAGTGGAAAAAGCGCACGAAGAAAGATACAGAAAATTATACAAAAACCTGGAAGAGGGGAAAGTATTTGAAAAGGATGGAAAGATCGTTTGGAAGTGCAGAAATTGTGGGTACCTGCATGAAGGGGTAAAGGCTCCTAACAAATGCCCGGCTTGCCTCCACCCCCAATCCTATTTTGAGATCAAAGAAACAAATTATTAAACCTTAGCCCGAAATAAACAGATCGGTTGGAGACTGTTCGAAAAGTCATAGCATTGGTCCTATTGTGAAAAAATATGACTTGTCGTACAGTCTCTTGTTTTTGCTGTATAGCGAAATTCATTCAGGTATTTATTCTCCACTATTGTTTGTTTATTTTCGGTGGCCAATATTTGCAAATGCAGTATAACCATTCAAAATAAAGAATAATTTTGCATGGTCAATTCATCTTATACAAACTATTGATATTTTAATAATTCTGACATCATGCTAAAAAACCTATTGCTATTAAGTGTTGTATTCCTGCTGTTTTTCAGTGGATCCACAGGCTATATAGTGGATGGATACAAACCCATTTATGTTCCGGCTTCCGAGGCAAAAACCATTAAAGTTATGGAGCCCCGCGAAGTTGAGAACCAGGGCAAGATTTACATTAAGGATCAATACATTTATATTGGAGATGTTGAACGGGGTGTTCACATTATTGATAATTCGGATTCTACAAATCCTCAAAAAATTGCGTTTATCCAAATTTATGGCAACCATGATATTGCTATCAAGGAAAACATATTGTATGCTGACAACCTTGATGATTTGGTTGCACTGGATATTACTGATTTGCAAAACATACAGATCAGCAAACGGATTGAAGGGGTGTATCAACTTCCCAGCCAAACCTATCCTGAAAATGTTGCCTATGGCACCTATTTCGAATGCACCGATCCTGACCGGGGAATTGTTGTGGGCTGGACTCCTGCACAAATAGAGGACCCTGAATGCTGGACATCGTATTAAAATCCCAAACTGGATAATTATGAAAACACAATGTATATTATTCATTTTATTGATCCTGATTTTTTCATCTTGTGAAAAATCAAGCAGCGATTCTGCTTCCGGAGATTCTTTACAACCCGGTAGCGGAAAATCAGGATCTATGGCAAAATTCTCGATCAGTGGCGATAACCTGTTCATCATTAATGAGAAAGATTTGAAAGTTTATAATATTTCCACAACCACAAATCCAACAGAAATAAATACTCTGGAAGTTGACTTTGGTATTGAAACGGTTTTTACACTAAATGGAAAATTGTTTATCGGTTCGATAGATGGCGTTTATATTTATGACATCTCCAATCCGCAAAACATATTATACCTCTCCCGCTACCAGCACATAACCAGTTGCGACCCGGTGGTTGCCAACGATACCCTGGCCTTTGCAACCCTCAATAGCCAGTCGGGATGCAGATGGCAACAAGGAATAAATCAATTGGATGTAATTAATATTAAAAACATCGTTTACCCCAATTTAATATCAAGCCTAAACATGACAAACCCAAAAGGATTAGCTATTGACAGTTCTTATTTATTTGTTTGCGATGGAGAAATGGGAGTCAGAATTTTTGACTTTAGCAATCCTTACCAACTGGATTTAATCAGTGGTATCAGTGGAATTGACGCTTACGATATTATCCTTGACAATAAGATTCTTTATTTAATTGGAAGGGATGGTTTGTTTCAGTACAACTATGACAATATTCACCAAATCCAACTGTTGTCCAATATTTTATTTTAGCTGCTATGAAGAAATTCATCTTTTTATGCGGATTCCTGTTTTTGGTTGTTAGTGCATTTGGGCAGGATACTTCGGAGACCAAAAAAACCAGTGGCATTAAACTCGGGACTTTTTTTCAGAATGATTTTTATTACTCCTACGATCATTACGATTATGATTATTACACCCGTTACAGAAGCACAGAACCGGGAGGTTATTTTTATGGAGCTTTCGAACATGCCATTGAATACACAAGCGGGAAAATAATTTCCATAGAACCCAAGCTTGGGTTAATGCTCATACATAGTCAAACTGGATTCTTTGCCGGAAACGATGTTAAGTTTTTCTGGATTAACACCGGGTTTTTCCGCTTTGGGGCATCTGTTTATTTTGGCTATCGATACATTAACATGGAACGTTCGGAAACCCTTAGTATGGAGAATGGTATGTACCAGCAAATTGTAATCTATCAAACCCATTTGCAACATATTGATACCGACCTGTCGTTGATCCCGTTTCAATTTAATTTTCCCAACAGCAATTTTAATCTGGAAAGCCATCTAGGATTTGGAGTTAGCTGGAGATTCGAAGACCCTAAAGGAGATATGCTAAACCCTGCTGTTGAACAGCAATTGAAGGAAACTTCTTTCCATCCTTACTTCCCGAAATTGGGGATTAAAGTGGGTTATACTTTTTAGCAATAAAGAACTAGTTATTCAAACAATTACAGAATCAGGCAATATTGGTATAAGTTGCCTGAACATCATCATCATCCTCAATTTTATCCAGCATCTTTTCGATATCAACCAATTGTTCTTCTGTAAATTCAACCGGCGAAGTGGGAATCCGTTGCAAATTAGCCTTGGTGATTTTGATCCCTTTCTCCTCAAAAGCCTTAGAGAGAACACCAAAGTCAGTATAATCTGCATAAGCATAAATCGTATCATCTTCTGCTACAATCTCGTCAAGCCCAAAATCAATAAGTTCCAATTCCAGCTCATCAATATCAACCTCATCGGTCTTTTCAAATTCAAAAACAAACTTTCCGCGAAAACATAAACTCAAGCGAACCTGTTGGCACAAGCGATCCGCCGGCTTTGTTAAAGTAAGATTTAACATTGGCCACTGTCCTGGTTGTATTATCTGTGGCACACTCAACAAAAACAAGAACCCCATGCGGTCCCTTACCCTCATAATTAATTTCTGTATAAGCTTCCGCTTCCTTTCCCAACGATCTTTTAATTGCAGAATCAATATTGTCCTTGGGCATATTCTGAGCCTTGGCATTTTGGATCGCCGTTCTCAGCCGGGGATTCATGTCAGGGTCAATTCCCCCTTCGCGTGCAGCAAGGGTAATGGTTTTTGAAAGCTTTGGAAAAATTTTCGACATTTTATCCCAGCGTTTTTCTTTAGCAGCCCTGCGATATTCAAATGCTCGTCCCATATTATGATAGATTTACAATAAACTAAAATGGATTTTGAGGCGCAAAAATATTAACTTGGACAATAGGATTTACACAAACGTGCTAAAAAAAATACTTAACTAGATACTTTCGAACTTTATAGTTAATTTTATACTTTTATTTGACTTTTACAAACAGGGAATTCAAGTAGACAAATAACAATTTATAAAGCAAACGATCATGGGAAAATCAAAAGATGTAAAAAAGGAGGTAAAAAAAAGCCCCAAAAATCAGCAAAGGAAAAGAAGGCAGCGAAAAGGGAAAAGAAGGCCAATAAACAATAATCACTTTCAAAAGTGATAATTAAGACCGACATCATTCTTTCAAAACTTTTGGCAATGTAGATCGTCTTAACTGGCTCGCAGGTTATTAAAACCAATGCGCTGTGCAGGTATCCAGGATTTTTGATAATCAATTCATACATTAATGAAGACAATTGACTAATCGGCGGAATGAGTTGGGAATCATCAGCCGTATATTATGAATTAATCAACAAGAAAGTCAGGGAAATGCTCGGCGGATTCCATTCCTGCAAAAGCATCATGGTTACCGTTGACTTTGCAGAAATTGAGGTTTTGCAGCATAAAGATGAGTGGAGAGCCCTGGATATAATGATGGTTGCCTCAGCAAAGCAATTGGAGGCGGCAGGGGCTGATATCGTTGTACTTTGCACCAACACCATGCATTTGTGCAGCCCTGCAATTATTGACAACATTTCAATTCCTTTTCTGCATATTGCAGAGGCTACAGGCATGGAGATCGCAAAAATAAACTTATGAAGGTTAGCTTATTAGGGACTAAATTTACAATGGAGAAAGAGTTTTACAAAGACTACATAGTTAAAAACTTTGGCATTGAAGTTATCATACCTCCTCTGAAAGAAAGGGAACAGGTGCATAAAATAATCTATCAGGAACTTGTTCATGGGAAATTTAATGATAACTCCAGAAAAATTTATAAGGAGATCATTGGAAACCTTGAACAAAGAGGTGCAGAAGGTGTAATCCTCGGTTGTACTGAAATCCCTTTGTTAATTAAAAGTTCGGACGTAAATATTCCCACATTCGACACAACCACCATTCATGCTGAGAAAGCTGTTGAGTGGGCCTTGGCAGAGTAATACCGTACTCTATTTCTACATTTTCATAATTTTTGTATTACTGATCCGAGCTGAAAATCAATACAAATAATATTAACAACCCTGCCATTGGTTAAAACAAAAATGGAATTGGTTTGTTTATAGACTTAATAACGGCAAAATAAATAGTTAAGTGAAAGGTTGCCCCTGATATAAAAATTTTTAAAGCACATTTATCCGCACAACAAGTCTACCTTTGCCGATTTTATCCAAAATACATGAATTTCAAAGATTTAGAAATAATAGAGCCCATATTGAATGCCCTTAGGGCAGAAGGCTATACCAACCCAACCCCCATCCAGGAACAATCCATTCCCATCCTTTTAAAAGGCAAGGACTTGCTTGGATGTGCACAAACAGGAACTGGAAAAACAGCTGCTTTTGCTGTGCCTATACTACAACACTTATATTATGACCGGCAACGAAACCAAGGACCCCGAAAAATAAGGGCACTCATCGTTACACCCACAAGAGAACTGGCCATTCAAATAGCAGATAGTTTTACAGCTTACGGAAAGTATACAGGGATAAGAAACACGGTGATTTTCGGTGGTGTAAAACAGGGTGCTCAAACCACCGCCTTAGAAAATGGAGTGGATGTTCTGGTTGCCACACCCGGACGATTGCTCGACCTGATGCAACAAGGTTTTATCAGTTTAAAAGATATAAAGTACTTTGTGCTGGATGAAGCAGACAGGATGCTTGATATGGGCTTTATTCATGATATTCGAAAGCTTATTGAGAAACTTCCTGTACGGAGACAATCCCTTTTCTTTTCGGCCACCATGCCCCCCGACATTGTGAAGCTATCAAGGAAAATATTGGGCAATCCGGAGAAAGTAAGTGTAACACCCGAACAAACCACTGCTGAAAAAGTTGATCAATCCATCTACTTTGTAAGTAAGAAAGGAAAATCTAAACTGCTGGTTCATCTGCTTCAAACAGAAGCGGTGAACTCGGCAACCCTGGTTTTTTCGAGGACGAAGCATGGAGCCAATAAAATTGTTAAGATACTTGGCAAAGCAAATATAAATGCCGCGGCCATTCATGGCAATAAATCCTTATGGGGCGCGTCAACTGGCTTTGAATAATTTCAAAACCGGACAAACCAATGTCCTCATCGCAACGGATATTGCTGCGCGGGGCATTGATATTGATGAATTGTCGCATGTGATCAATTACGACTTACCCAACATCCCCGAAACCTATGTCCATCGTATTAGGCGGACCGGACGGGCAGGCTTCAGCGGGATTGCTTTATCCTTTTGCGATCAGGAAGAAAAAGCCTATTTAAAGGATATCCAGAAATTAATTGATCAAACGATCCCCATTGTAGAAGAACATCCTTTTATTGATGATGACACCGAAGAAGTTCCTTCGAAACAAGTTCAACATTCAAGGCCAAAACATCACAAGCGGCCGAACAATTCGGAAAATAGCCGGGGCAGCCAAAAACAATGGAAACAGCGTAAATCTTATTCAAGCAAGCGGCCCTCAAACTAAAGCGCCTATTGTCTAATTCTAAAGTTCTTCTGTTTTTTGAACCATTCGATTAATTCAATGGGTGCAATTAACCCATTTTTTACTTTTTCCATTCGAAATCAATTTCAGGAATTTCTGTAGGCTAAATCTTATAAAACTTCAAATTGCACTAAAGCAGCAGTAGATGTTGATATAATTGGAAACATCTAAATCACGGGCATTAATAATTACTCTGAATTGCTACCTTATTATCAAAATTGCTATATTCAAAAAAAAAGCAGGAGAAGGTGAGGCAATCGGACCGAATGTCTTTTCAGAACTATGTATATTATTGATATGGGGCCGTTGACAAAAACCTTAGAAGATTGGGTTTGCATCAATGGTGGTTGTAACAGGCAGGAGATATCATGATTGATCACCATTTAATTGAGCAACCAGCCTGTTGAGCAGGCTGCATTGAATTGGCATGGAATGATTACTCCTTGCCAAACGGATATCAGTGGATACAAACCATTAATAAAAGGGATGATCGCAAAGCATTCAACTCAAAAGGCATTTGTACTTCGATGGCCACCTTTGAGGATGGAGAAACACTTCGAGAAAAATACTTAGACTAATGTATTACTCATAATCTCTTCAACCTTGTTTAGATAAAAATATGCCTGGATTCAAAGCACTATTAGCAGGCTTTAAAAAAAATATCAATTGAACATAAATAATAACTTTCTTGTTCTCTTATGGCATTATTGAAAATCAGGATAAAACATTGCTCAGACTTTTAAATGTTATAATCGCTGTCATGCTGCAACCAATTTAATTAGGATGCAGTCATTTAATCTGAGTTGAACAATTAGTTTATAAATTAATCAATTGTAAATCCGGGTAAAATTGGCTCCAGTGTATCATTGTCAATTCTAGCCAATAATAATTCACAATACAAAATGAAGAACTTTTTTTTGTTATTATTTGGGATATTCATGATCTCAACTATTCATTCTCAGGATCAAACCGTAGGGTTGTTTTACAACCAAAACCCTTCGTTTAACGGATACAGCCTTTTTGCACCCTTTCGATCAACAACAACTTACCTGATTGATAATTGTGGCAGAGTAGTTAATTCATGGGAAAGTGAGTACTTACCTAGTTGCTCGGTATACTTATTAGAAAATGGACATTTGCTGAGAACATGTTTAATTGAATCTCCAACGTTTACAAATATTGCAGGTCTTGGTGGCCGGGTTGAAGAATATGATTGGGACGGAAACCTAGTTTGGCATTATGAATATCATGCTATTAATTACCAGCAACACCATGATATTGAGCCCTTGCCTAACGGGAATATTCTTTTACTGGTTTGGGACGCCTATACCCCAAATGAAGCTGTTCAGGCCGGTAGAATTCCTGCAAATTTACTTGATTCATTTTGGTCAGAAAAAATTGTTGAAATCAAACCACTTCCCAACAATGAGGCTGAAATAGTTTGGGAATGGAAGTTATGGGATCACCTTATCCAGGATTTCAATGCTGAACGAGATAACTTTGGGATTGTTTCTGAACATCCAGAATTAATTGACATCAACTTTTCGGCCGAGACAGGAACGAACTCTCTATTTGATTGGATCCATGGTAATGCCATTGATTATAACGAGGAGCTTGACCAGATCATTTTGAGTTCGAGAAACCTGAGTGAATTTTATATCATTGATCACAGCACCACAACAGAAGAAGCAGCAGGACACTCAGGAGGAACCTACAATAAAGGTGGAGACATTCTATACAGATATGGGAACCCCAAAGCCTATAAGCATGGAATAAACAACATTCGTCAATTATCTTTTCAACACAACCCTCACTGGATCAAAAAAGAATATAATAATGATTGGCAAATTATGGTATTTAGTAACCTGCACCGGGTGGACACTTCTGCGGTTATAATAATCACACCGCCAGTAAGTGAACCTGTAGCATTATTTACCCCCACAGGAATCAGGTTACGGGCCTGAAATATACGATTGGATTTATGCCTCACCTGAAATATTCTCAGGTGCAGTTTCAAGCGCTCAAAAACTCCCCAACGGGAACGTATTAATTTGCTCAGGTATATCGGGCAAATTTCTTGAAATAAGCATAGACAAAAAAGCCCTTATGGCTCTATAAAAATCCTGTAGGTTTAAATGGGCCGGTTAACCATGGAGAAATTCCATTTCAGAATATTGCTTTTAGAATTCAGAGATTCATGCCTGATTTTGCCGGTTTTGATGGGATTGAGCTAATTCCGGGCGATCCCATTGAACTGAATCCATTGCCCGGCAATTGCTTTGTTTCATATGATACACTTGCTGAAATGGAATTTAAAGTCTATCTGGAAGGTCCCTAAAAAATCCAGAAATGAATACAGTATTAAACAAACAGAATCTCATTAGCCTGTCCCAGCCCTTCAATTGCTCACCATGGAATTATTCTGGAATAGAAAAGGTAAAAGAAATTCCAAATGAACGCATCGTTGATTGGATATTGGTTGATGTAAGGGATGCAGCGACTGCTGAATCAGCAAAACCGGGAAGTGTTGTAAGCCGGCAGGCCGCCTTTCTATTAGATGACGGGAGCATTGTTGATTTGGATGGTGAATCAAAAATTTATTTTTACAATTCTATAGAAGAACAACTGTACGTGGTTATTTCGCACAGGAATCATTTAGCGATAATGTCGTCACAGCCTATTAATGAAGGTGAAGATTCATGGATATACGATTATACAACCAATGGCAATAAGGTATATGGCGGGGAGTTGGGATATAAAAAGATAGATGAAAACACATGGGCAATGGTTGCCGGAAATGGATATCGTGATAGTGAGATCAGTATTTCTGACAAAGTATATATTTGGACACCTGAAGTTCTGGAAACAAAGGTTATTTGTCAGGAGATTTTAGTATGGATGGAGAAGTCAACAACCTTGACAAAAATGAAATTCTTCAGAATAACATTGGGAAAAAGAGCCAGGTACCAGTAGACCTCATGGTTAAGTAAATAAATGCTGGGGATGGTTTGTGATACTGTAATCATTTCCTTTCAAAGGATTTTTAAAATTTCGAAAACATTGTTATTCAGGGCCAACTCCTCCCCTTCTTGTTTGCCCTCCATGGCTTTATAAATGGGTACACCAGGGGAAATGGCAAAATAATCTTCCCCGTCCACTTGTAACTTTCCAATTCCAATGGAAATAAGGAGCCTTTGTTTATTGGTAATTACCAAAGCCCCGAATTCAACTTTCTGAAAATCTTTATCAATTGGTATCCGCCTCAATAAATCCAGTTGCTCATTAGCCCTGGCCAGTTGCTGAGCAAACATATCCCGCTTTCGCAGCAACTGCGACCGAAAAGAATCGTAACGATCCTTGGGCAAGCCATAATCATTTGCGGCCCTCTGCGCTTCTTCCATAACCGATTTCAAATTTTCAATCGTCTCCAGTTGCTGTTTAATGCAGGCATTCAATACTTTATTTTTAAGGTCGGGATTGTGCATTGATTAAGATTTTGTGCAAATGTAAATAGTAATTGTGAAATGCTATTCATTTTAACCGTAAAAATGCAGCCTGGTATCTGACAGTTAATCCTTGCAATTTTGAACATTCAAAAGTCAGATCAGGTATTGAATAGCCTGGCACAGTATTCGTAATGTTTTTACAACCTTCAATTCAATCCATATGATCGTAAAGAAAATATTTATCCTTTTAATTATTCTTCCGGTTTTTTACAATCCTGCCGATCAGTTCGATAATGAAAAGGCATATTTCTATTTTTATAAAGGCAAGACAGCAATAAATGAAGGCAGGTACAAATCTGCAATACATCATTTCAGCCAGGCAATAAAATATGAACCCTCAAATATCCGGTACATTCTGGCTAAGGCTCAAGCTTGTTTTGAGGCGTCTGAATTCGATAAGGCAATGAAAACACTGGAAAATCACAAAAGCAATTTTTCGAGTCCGGAGGATAGGTTCACCTTTGGTTTTGTGAAAGGGTTGGCGTTTGCCCTGAATGGACAACACGACAAAGCCCTTCTTGTTTTTGAACAAACCGAAAAACTCGCACACCAGATAAGCATTAGCGACAGTACGATGCTGAGCCACTTATACAACAACCTTGGGTGTGAAAAATTTCTGAACCAGCCCATTGACTGGAACCAAAAGATGGAGGACAAACCACACCTGTCCATCAGCCCCCATGCTTTTCCTAAAGCCTGGCCCTACTTTATTGAAGCCCTCAAATTCGATCCGCATAATGAAGCAGTGCTTCAAAACATCGCCTTTATTCAAAAATATTGTGAATGTAAAATCGAAAAACAACAGGCTGCCCTTGATCACACGATTATCATTGACAATTTGGACAAACCCGGAAAAGTAAAATCAGAAAACAGCACGGCACCTAATCTCCCCCATTTTGTTTATCAATACCTGCCCAACAAAATTGAGACAATCATCAACACACTTAACCACTTTGATGAAGTACTTTATGTGATGGACATTTCAGCCTCCATGGAAGAGGAAATTGAAATCAAAAATAAAAAAGGTACACGATTTCAAGTTATGGTTGACCTTGCCAAATACCTGACCACACAATTATCGGCAGATGCCCGCATTGGTGCAATTAGCGTTGGAAGTGGCTGCGACACACTTCCTGAATTATCAGTTGAGCCGGGCAGCATAAGCAGGCTTGGCCTGCTCAACCAAATTACCGGCCTTCATCCAAATGGACTAACTCCATTGAATAAAATACTGGAAACATCCAATCTTCTGTTTTCTGATTCTGCAGAACAGAAAGCCATTCTTCTTTTTACCGATGGTTTGAATTCCTGTGGTGAAGGGAATACTTGCGAGATTGCAAACGATCTGTCGTTGCAGGGTATCCAGATTTACATCCTGAGTTTTTTGCTGGAAACCGAAAGTGAAGAAGAATATTCAGTATTTGATTGCATCGCCACTATATCGGATGGCGATATCTATGAAATTGAAGGGCAAAATGGTATTGAAAAGAAGACACTTGACTATGATCCACCTTTTTATTCGCTTCTCATTCCTCAGGATAAAATTGACACATCCTTTTGTCTCAGCACCTTTAGGCTAAAATGTGATTACCCTTGCTTTCCAGAAGTATATCGAATTGTTGCAGATTAAAAAAATCAGAACAGAACCATTTATCTCAGAAAGGAATGATGATTCAGGCTGTCAGCTACATTCTTTGCAACAATGGCCCGCCCGATCTGGTCATAATGCTCTGTAGTCCATTCCTATCAGAAAAAGATTTATCCGGGACAGATTCAAGATTATCTACCACCACTGCTCCCTTTCTCTGATATCGATTGACAAGTAAATCCCTGTTTGAATGCAGGAGGAATAAAATATCATCTCCAAGCAGAATATTGGCTTTTTCAACATTTTCAGCCAACAGGTTAAAAACCAGGTTCCAGTTTCGTTTTTCAGCAATCCTAACAATCTCATCAAAATCAGCAATTCGTGGATTGGTCAACGTATCAATTTGAAAAGCATAGGCTTTGATATAATGAGTTGCTAATTCTATTTTTTTCTTTGACCATGTACTGTCGATCATTTTCCATCGGCCCCACGCCACAGCTTTATCCCATTCTTTTACTGTTTTATACTCAAAAGGATATGGAAAACGCAATGAATCACGTTCCCATTTGCTGTATATTTGCTGATGTCGCTCCTCCATGCTTTTTATTTCGTAACCCTTAAAGGATAACAGAAAACGGTTTAGCAGGGCTGGCCTATCCCGAAGCAACACCATGCTTTTTTGCAAACTTGTTTCCAGGTCAGAATATATCCATCCGGCATTGAACGAGCGAAGGTTCATTGTTACAATGATGGTTTTTACATTGGAGTTTGAAGGGATATGGGGCATCAGGACTTTATACATTTCAGCATGATAAGCTGCCTGTTCTATAACTCCAAAGTGAACTTCCGGGAAATAATCCGATATCATTGTACTGATGTGCCTGCTATCGGTATCATTTGCATTTACATTCGAATTGGATGATTCGCCGAAATAAATTACATCACTTCCTTTCACCGCATTTCTAACATTCCGGATAATATTCGAATGTTCCTGAAGGTCTGCTTCCAGAAAAAAATATTGATAAACATAATTCAGAGCGATCATAAGCAGGATAAGGGCTGCCAACTTAATGCCTGTTTTTTTTTAACCCTTCCATAGCTTAAAACTGAAAATAAATAAACGGAAAGTTTTCAACGCCCGCAAACACAATAATGCTAAAGATCAGTAAGGCATACACCGGCCACCTGAGGAACAGGGGCTTTTTATCGATCCATTTATCAAAACGTGAATTGTAAAAAGCGATATCGGATAGAATGAAAAGAATTAAGAAGAACCACACCTCGGGTTCCACAATAAAACCATCTTCAACGAACCAATTGTTAAACATACTGCTTAAAACATCCGTTGCCTGGTGGAAATTGCTGCTCCTAAACAACACCCACAAAAGCGTAACCAAAACAAATGTCTTTATTGCAAGGAAAACGTGTGTAGACTTAAAAGACTTTTCGGTTCTGTATACCCTTAAAAACTTATTAATAATATACTCTGCTATGTACAATGCACCGAACATCCCACCCCAAATAACAAATGTCCAGTTAGCTCCATGCCATAAGCCACTTACTAAAAAAACCACAAGGATGTTAAATACCCACCTCGATTTTTCTACGCGGTTGCCACCCATTGGAAAGTATACATAATCGCGGAACCGGGTTGAAAGCGAAATGTGCCAGCGTTGCCAGAATTCGGATATACTTCTTGCCATGTAAGGGGTATTAAAATTATCCATTATCCGAACTCCCATCATCCTGGCACTACCAATTGCAATAAGGGAATAGCCGTAAAAATCACTATAGATCTGAAATGAATAAAAAAATACGCCCTGTAATACACTCAGTGAGTTATAGCGTAAAGGCTCCGAATAAATTTCATCAACATAAACAGACAGGTTATCGGCTATTACCATCTTGATAAAGAGGCCATACAAAATAAGCCTCAACCCGTTTACTATGTTTTCATATTGAAAAGGGTGGTTGGCTTTTAATTGGGGCGTAAGCCTTGAAAACCGCTCAATGGGGCCAGCTACAAGCCTGAGGGAAAAAGGCCACATACAACGCAAAATAGCCAAGGTGTTTTTCCGGTTTTAATTTCCCATAATAAACATCAATGGTGTAGCTTAGTGTTTGAAAGGTATAGAATGAAATGCCCACCGGAAGCAGCACATTCAAGTCGGGAAAGCGATATACAATACTGACATTGGAAAACAGATCGTTCATGCTTTCTGAAAAAAAGTTGTAATATTTGAAAGCAAACAGCAATCCAAGGTTGGTTACCAGGCTTATAATTAAAAAAAGGAGCCGCTTCCCTTTTTCAGTCTGTCTCCCCATCATTAAGCCCGCAAAATAGTCTACCAGTGTAGAGGCAACAATCAGCAGGATGTACTCAACTTTCCAGCACATATAAAAATAGTAGCTGGCAAGCAACAACATACCCCATCGAAAACGGTATGGCAACAGGTAATAAAAAATGATAACTGCCGGAAGAAAATATACAAATGCCAGTGAATTAAATAACATGCTGCATTAACAAGATCATAACCATTCTAAAACAATACCCCTCAGGCAAAACAAAGCTGATACAACGATACAACTACTTATACCTTTTGATTTTTCCGCTTTTCAATTTTCGCATATAGTCAGATAAATCGCGTCGCACCTCCGGAGCTAAGATCAGTAAACCAAGGATATTTGGAAAAGCCATGGAAAGGATCATCATATCAGAGAAATCCATTACCGATCCCAAATTGGATGAAGACCCGATTACAATAAAGATCAGGAACAAAGCGAAATAAATATACTTGGCAACATTCCTGCTTTTTAAATATTTTTCAGAAAGGTCGCCGAAAAGATAATCAAAACCCTTCAATCCATAATACGACCAGGAGATCATTGTAGAAAAAGCAAATAAGAAAATGGCGACCACCAAAATATACGGGAACCATGAAATAACTGAAGAGAAAGCCTGTGAGGTTAACTGAGCGCCTTCAAGTCCTTCGGGGTTTTCATAAGTGCCTGTAAAAATCAAAACCAACGCAGTCATGGTACAAATAACAACCGTATCAACAAAGGGTTCCAGGAGTGCAACAAATCCCTCTGTAACCGGAGTATTAGTTTTCACAGCAGCATGTGCTATGGCGGCAGAACCCACACCTGCCTCATTGGAGAAAGCCGCACGTCGGAAACCCATGATCAGCACTCCAATCAGGCCCCCTTTCATAGCATCGGTGCCTAAGGCCCCTTCCCAAATCAACCGGAAAGCTTCACCTGTATGGCTAATGTTCAGAATGATGATGATAAAAGCAGCACCCACGTAAATAGCAGCCATGAATGGAACAATTTTATCTGTAACACTGGCGATGCTCTTAATGCCTCCAATAATAACGAAACCCACTAAAAACCAACACGCCAAACCAAAAACCATGATTTGAAACAGTTGGAAGAACATAAGCCAGTTGAAAACGCCTGGTTGGCCTGGAACATACTTCCTCCGCCAAATGAGCCTCCGATGACAAGTATAGCAAATATAAAGCCAATGCCGCTCCCAGCCATTTCATCCCCTTCTTCTTCAGGCCGTCTCTAATAATACATGGCTCCGCCCGAATACCACTCCATTCTCATCAATTTTACGGTACTTAACTCCCAATGTGCATTCAGTAAAACTTCGATGACATTCCCAAAATTCCTGCAACGATCATCCAAAACGTTGCTCCGGGTTCGCCAATGGAAATGGCAATAGCAACACCAAGCTATATTGCCAAGGGGCTACCGTGGCAGACAAAGCATGTTGTCAGCGCTTGAAAATGCGAAATCCGCTTTGTTATTGGGATTATCATACCTTCCTCTTATAATAATAGCATGTTTAAAACCCCCTGATATTGACAAACCGCATAAATACGGTAAAGATGACAGCACCCATGTATCAGCCAGACGACAACAAAAGGTATGGGTGCCGTAACATCACCCCCCATATCATTCTTCAGGGGTACTCTTTATCATCATATACCTGAGGGTCATATAGGCCGCTGGCTGCAAAAGGATCCCAAAATAAAAAATCACCCATTACGTCTACCACCGGAGCAAACTTACTATCAATCCGTTCACTAAGGGTCATTTCCTCATTGAAAGCCTTTATCAGAAATTATACCTTTTTCCGGGGCAGCCTTTAAAGTGTCTTGCGAAATTTGTGAAAAAGAATTTGTATTAGAAATAAAAAAAAACAGAAATACAATAAACGTTTGTAAAATCGATCGGATAAAATTAACTGCCATAACGGAAAGTATCAAAATTTAAAACACATGCAATAATACAAAAAGTTCGTTTTGTTTCATCGATTCAATCCATATCTTTATTAAAGCCATTCAATTTTTTATCACTCTTTTATATTCAAGTCATTTTTATGCATCCCTGTAATAAATCCAATTTCTACCCAAAATTCTCATCACTTTTACTATTTTTGTACTATTCAATTCATAATTTGACAGAAAACATATGGCAAAAATTGTGGTTTTAGGCGCAGGCATATCCGGACATACGGCTGCAGCCTACCTCAGAAAATGGTTACCCAAAAAACATGAAGTCACCGTTGTTACCCCCAATATCTATTATCAGTGGATCCCATCGAATATCTGGGTTGGAGTGGGCAGGATGACAATCGACCAGGTTCGGTTTAAGCTGGCACCCTTGTATAAAAAATGGGGAATTGAATACATTCAGGCAAAAGCTGTTTCCATTCATCCCGAAGGAGATACAAAACATGAAAATGCATTTGTAACGGTTGAATACACTTCCGAGGAAAAACAAGGGCAAACAGAGAATTTCGAATACGATTTCCTTATAAATGCAACAGGGCCCAAATTAAATTTTGAAGCAACCGAAGGGCTCGGGCCGGGCAACAATACAGTTTCTGTTTGTTCATACTCCCATGCCGCTGAGGCCTGGGAAAAGCTTCAGGAATCAATTGAAAAAATGAAAAATGGCCAGGTTCAAAGATTTCTAATCGGCACCGGCCATCCCAGTGCTACCTGCCAGGGAGCTGCTTTTGAATACATCCTGAATGTTGATTACGAAATCCGGAAACGCAAGCTTCAGGACATGGCTGAGATCACATGGATATCCAATGAATTTGAACTGGGTGACTTTGGCATGGGTGGTGCTTTTATAAAGAAAGGAGGCTATGTAACATCTACCAAGGTTTTCACCGAATCTTTCTTCGTTCAGCGGGGCATTCACTGGATCAAGCAAGCCGGTGTCGTGAAAGTCGAACCAAACAAAGCAATATATGAAACCTTGCAGGGAGAAACCAGGGAGCAGGAATTTGATTTTGCCATGCTCATCCCCGGCTTTTCGGGCCATGGCATCAAAGCATTCAACAAAAGCGATGCAGATATCACTTCTAAAATTTTTGCACCCAATGGTTTTATGAAGGTAGATGCTGATTATACTCCAAAACCCTATGAGGAATGGAGTGTGAACGACTGGCCCTCGACTTATCAAAATCCGGACTATCATAACATTTTTGCCGTGGGAATCGCATTTGACCCCCTCACTCCATTTCAAAGCCTATGAAAAGTCCCAATGGTACAGCCATTTTCCGGCGCCTCCCGCACCGGAATGCCATCGGGAGTAACAGGGAAAGTGGTAGCCCAAAACATTTCGGATTGGATTAAAAAAGGCAAACCTTTATTTAAGCACAAAGCATCCATGGGCCGTATGGGCGCAGCGTGTATTGTATCAGCTGGATATGGATTAACCAAAGGGGCTGCCGCCACCATGACCGTATCACCCATTGTTCCCGACTGGGATAAATACCCCGATTATGGCCGTGACATTAAAAATACTGTTGGTGAACCCGGGCTTGCCGGTCACTGGATGAAATGGTTTATGCATTATATGTTTTTGCACAAAGCAAAAGGATATCCGTTCTGGTATTTGTTACCGGAATAAAATAGGTATATTAATCAAATATCAGTTGCAGGTTATGAGATGTTAGTGTGATTGCATTGCAAGAACTAAGAACCTACAACTAAGAATTTAGAACCATTAACAACAATCTAAATAAAAAATAAAATGAAAGACGTAAAAAGAAGAGGCTACACGCAAGAATCTTATGCACCCATGCCCACGGGTTCCACCCTGTTCTGGAGAAGATTTATACCCTGGCAGGCCTGGCGATTCGTCGTCCTGAACATAAAAATTTTGAAAATTGTTGTGGGAGGACATTCCTGATTTTTATAGATTTGAGCCCATAAAAGTATCTTCTGTTTTCAGAGATAAAATAAAAGCAGGCCTTTATCCAAGTAACATAATAACATGAACAAAAAAAGCATTGTCACCTCCATTATTCTGTTTTGCCTTTGTATCTTCGGCTACAGTCAATCACTGGAAGTCAACTCATACCAGGAGGAAATTGATAAATTCCGGAAAGGAAAAAACATCAAACTGATGTACACCGAAAGCAGCCCATTGGATGAATCACAAAAAAAATCCTTTAAAGGGCTGATCTATTTTCCGGCAAATGAAGCCTACCGGGTCGAAGCCACCCTGATGAAAGATGATCAGCCTGAAGACATCATTATGAAAACATCCACCGACCGAACACCAATGTATGTAAGGTACGGAGAATTGCAATTTATCCTGAATAACAAAGAGTATAAACTTGCCGCCTTCCAGAATAAAAAGATGCTGGATTTATCTGCTGACACAACCCGCCTTTTTATCCCCTTCCGGGATGAAACATCCGGGCACGAAACGTATGGCGGCGGAAGGTATATTGACTGTCAAATCCCCGAAAGCGGAAACATCGTTATAATCGATTTCAACATGGCCTACAATCCTTATTGTGCCTACAACCCAAAATACTCCTGTGTAATCCCTCCCGAGGAAAACAGACTATCAATAAAAATAGAAGCCGGGGAGAAGACTTTTGGGGAAAAACACTAGATTGGGTTGTGTAGATGTTAGAATTTAGATTTTATTATCATGCTTGTATTTCAAACAAGACTGTTCAAATATCAACACCAGTTTCCGCTATTCTTTTAAAAGCCCTTTCACATTTTCAAACGACCCATCAACTTCGGCAGGCTGAAGCCCGAGAATTTGAGCAATCAAAGGATAAATGTCAACATTATTAAAAGTGGGAGAAATGTAATTCTCCTTAAAAGCAGGTCCGCAGGCATAAAAAATGGCATCCATATCCCTGTTTGCATGATCATAACCATGCGCACCAAAGCCAACCGTTTTATCGGCGTCAGCCACCAACCCAATTGCTGTCAGCAACAACCACAATATCCAGCGTCCGGTCGTTGGAACCATAATGCAAACGTGCAGGTATGTTTGTAGATTTCCAAAAGGAAATGTGTTCAACCAGGAGCAATTCATTGCAAACACTGTCGATATAACCCTCTTTGACTTTTATATTGTAATTGGGATTGTACCCTTGCATCTCCTCCACCCAGTCCATGGTAATCTGCTCTTGCAAAGCTATTTTGCGGTCATCTGAGATGCTTGCCATTCCATGATCGGAAGTTACAATAATATTGATCTCATCCTTAATCAACAGTTCATCAACGCACTTCAAGAAATATCCGATCAGGCTGTCCAGCTCCTCAATCTTGCTTTTCAACTCCTTACTGTCAGGACCGCTTTTATGGCCGGTATGATCCGGTTCGTCGAAATACCATAGGATCAAATGAGGCCTCAGAGCTTCCGGCTTTTCAAGCCACGAAATAACAGAATCAATGCGTTGTACATAAGGAAAATCATGATCATATTTTTTCCAATAAGTAGGCCGCGTGCCTTTTATTTCTGCTTCAGAGCCTACCCAAAAAAAGGAGCCTGAAACAATTCCCTGTTGTTCAGCCGTAACCCAGATGGGTTCACCGCCATAAAACGAACCATCCTCCACCGCTTCCCTGTCCATAATGGAGTAATACCGATCCTCTGATGGGTCGTAGAAAGAATTGAGAACGATACCGTGATGATCAGGATACAATCCGGTTGCAATGCTGTAATGATTAGGGAATGTTTTGGTAGGAAAAGAAGATTTCAGCGATTCCGCCTTTACCCCCATTTTGGCAATTCGATCGAGGTTGGGAGTCTCAACTTTATCGGTATAGTCCCACCGAAAGCCATCCACCGAAAGCATAATTACGTAGGGCACTGAATCATTTTCTTTGCTTGAATTACAAGCTGTGAAAGCCAGCAATACCAAAATGGAAATATAAGATCTCACCGTTATGTGTGTTTAATTTATATCATTCATTTTGGACAGGCAAAATCATTTCTCCTATCCTGTTAACAAAATAAAGGATAATTGGCTTATCCCCCATAGGTAAAAGCAAAATTATTTGCAAGCATTTCAACCAGACGGCAGTTTCACCCATTGCAATTGCCTAATAGCTAAAACTGTTTAAACGATGTTCAACGAATACTAAATACTGAAAAATGATTGGATTCTGTATTTAACCTACCCCTGTTTCCCTTTTCTGCAGAGGAGTCCTTCGAACAGGATGGTATAATTGAGTATCATTGTTCAGAAGAATCTAGGAAATCAAAAAAATATTGCAGAAATAAATTTATTAAGCGATTAACCTGGGGCATTAATAAAAAATTTATGTCCGGCAGTAAAAAAATCATTACTTTTAGGGAGCCAAAATTAAGGATGAAAACCATTGTTATAGAAAAGACTGTTTTTAGAGATGAGCCAAGGATAAAGCTTATTTTTGATTATGATGAAGATCTTATCGGTCTGGTGAAGAAAATACCGGGCAGCCGCTGGAGCCGGACAATGAGGTGCTGGCACATCCCTTCTGAAGATGATGTAAAATATAGTTTAGAGCCCTACCTGCCGGGAGTTAGATTAGAAAAAACGGGGAATGACCTTTCGGAAAAAATTGCAAAAACCA
>JAWKKM010000024.1:0-90279 GCA_041393255.1 Bacteroidales bacterium
CTGTTAACCTTACAAAACTAGCAAATCGTTTATCCAGGAACGGATTCTTGTATTTAAGTATTTTTGGTTTAGTATTTCTTTCAGGCTGTCAATCAAACTCAGCCCCAAATGAAAATGCAGCATGGGAAAAAGCACAAGAAGAAAATACGATTGAAGCATATGATAACTTTGTTAGTAAATTTCCTGAAGGAGAATTTACCTCCAAGGCAAATACCGAAATAACGCGCATATTATTTGATGAAGCCAAAACTGGCAATTCCATTGAAATGTTTGACAAATATGTTGCTCGTTTTCCTCAAGGTAAAAACAAATCTGCTTTTGAACCCTACGTTTATGAATACATTTCGAAGCAAGATTCGACTGAACTTTTTGAGGAATATGTGAAGCGCTTCCCTGAAGGCAAATACCTTTCAGAATTTGAATTAAGCATCTTTGATGGAATCAAGAAAGGTACATCCACATTAACCTATAGCGAATTTGTATCCAGGTTTCCCAATAGCGAGTATTTATCATCAATTGACAGCTTGATGTATTTTACTTCCATAAAGTCAAGGAATACGGATTCTTATGATGAATACATAAGCCTTTTCCCTGCTGGAATTTTTCGCACGGCAATGGATACAACCTTTATATCTGTTTTTTACAAAACCGCTGTTAACGAAAACAATTCAGATGCTTTCAATGCATTCCTTAATCGGTTTCCGAGATCCAAATATGTAAAAACATTGATGTTGGAAACGAACCCGGGAGGACAGGAAGTAACCATTAAAGATGCCAATGACAGTACATGGAAGAAGGTTAAAACTCCAGGTTCTTTAAAGGTTATTGAAGGCACAAACTTGATACTTTCCATTAACAACCCGGATTTCAAACCGGAATTACTGACCCATATCGTTTCAGATAAACCTGAACAAAAAATCAATATAGAGTTAAGGGGACACTCAAAAAGCATTGTTTCAGAGCTCTTTACAAAATCCAGTTCTACCTGGGCGTTCAGCACCAATGAAAACAAATCTGAAATTTTAAACAACACGCTGAAATGCTCTGTTAAAAGCAGCCAGTTTCAAAACATCCAGAAGGTAATTATGGATTTGAACAGCAATTTTGAAATCGAGATTAAATTCAGGATAACCGATGCCATTGTTTCATACAGACGTCCCTATGTCGGTGTTTTATGGGGAGAAGAAACCAAAGTAAAATTTTATTTTATTACTAATGACGGTCGGTATAATTATGGGATACAAGGGTCGGCTTTAGGAACTGATAATCCTTATGGGTATTCAAACTGGGATGGTTACAGTGTAACTTCCGATTCGTGGATCAAAACAGACAATTATGTAGAAAACGGATTCAATTCATTAAAAGTTGTTAAAAAAGATTCACAAATCAAATATTTCATCAACGACAAATACGTCCATTTCGAAAACGATATGACCCGATTTCGAAATAGTTGGGTTGGTTTTGGAATTGGTAACGCCAATGTCTTAATTGATTATTTTAGGGTGGAGCAATACACTGATTAATTTTCTTGCCAGTTTATACTTGGATACCATTTATTTCAACTGCGAGCTAAAGGAAGTACTTCCTTGGTTAAAAACAGCATAGTCGACAAAATCTCCTTAATACTTCTTCAACCTGCCCCATCATTCAGGCAGAAGCTGATTGTTTGTAACAACTACCAATAAATAATCATCTCCACCAACAAACCAAATCCGGATAAAATCTTAAGGATGAAATATTTTCATTAAAAAAGTTGGTGAACTCACCCACAATCGTACTCATGTAACTTTATAAATATTAGGTCGTAAAAACAAGCGTAAAGAAATATAAACAAGAAGAAATAATACCTTAAGACATACCTAATGAAAATAATGAAAAAAAACATTGTCTTATTTCTATTAAGCATATCATTTACAATATGCATTTCCCAGACGAATAACACCCAAAGTTTAACGGCCCAGCAAGATTCAACACATCAAGACAATAATTACATTCTTGCTCAAGAAAAGGAATTCATGGAAAAATATGAAATTGGCAATATGAAAGGAATTCGATCGAAAATGCTCGACGAATTTGAAATGCGGTCTGGCCCTTCATGTACTGCTGAAAATACAGGCATTACAATCCCAAAAGACTCGATTGTATTTGCTTATAAATACTTTAATGAAGAACGGTGCTGGGCTGTTAAATATAACACCAACTGGGGTTTCGTCAAGGATGAACTTGTTTTTCCGGTTTTTGAAAACACGAACGAAAAACAAGCCAATAAATATGATGAACCCCCGCAACCAAAAGGTCAAATCAAACCCAAATACCCTCCTGAAGCTAAGAAAAAAGGGATCTCCGGTAAAGTATATGTAAAGATTTATATCGACGAAACCGGTGTTGCAACAGATGCCATAATCCTGAGGGGAATTGATGAGTTGAACCAGGCTGCTATTGATGCAGTAAAAGCAGTCAAATACAAACCGGCAAAACTGGAAGGAAAAGAAGTTGGCGTTTGGGTGAACCTTTCAATCACATTCAGCAATTAAATCTTTTTATCCAAAATAATAAAACAATTAATTATGAAGAATTTAAAACAAAAACTGATGTTGTTGGGGTTACTGGTTGTTTTAATCAGTCCCTACATACAATCCCAGGAGATAGAAACGCTATGGGATATTGAGGTTACAACTGCTTCAAAACAAGAAGAAAAAATGAGTGATGCACCGGGTATCATTACTGTGGTTACTAAAGATGAAATTGCAAGTTTTGGAGGCAACTCTTTATGGGATGTTTTAAACAGGGTAACCAGTATGTATATGATCCATGCCGGAACATATATGTGGAATATTGGATCAGTAAGGGGGCAAAATGTAAGCGTATTTGACAACCATGTATTAATTCTTCTCAATGGCCGGCCATTGCGGGATGGTATTTCAGGAGGATTGAACAGTGTTTTTTACAATTCATTTCCGCTTGAAGGCATTGATCACCTTGAAATCATCAGGGGGCCAGGATCTGTATTATATGGAACCAATGCCTATTCAGGGGTGATCAATATCATTACTAAAAAAGCTAAAGAGAAGACAAGCTTAGATGCCTCGGTTACCTATGGTTCATTTAACACAGCCATTGTTAATGTAGGGGAGGCGTGCATGTTAATGACGATCTGAACATTAATTTCGGAGGCCGTTTTTATGATGATCAAGGACCCGATTTCGGTGGTGTTTATGATGGAAGCATATTGGCACCTGATGGGTCTATTAAAGATTCATCAACATATGGCGATGGAAACTGGACGAGGGACAACAAATCCTTATACCTTGACCTCAATTACAAGAAACTATCTTTAATGGTGGGTTACGGAGATATGAATCCGTTTAGTTTTACACCCCCGATTAAGTGGGAATGGGGTACTCAAAAGGCAGGTGAAGAGATTACAAAGATGAAACATTTTTTCGCCGAACTGGGATATACACATGAATTTAATGACAAATATTCACTTGGCGGAAATATTACTCAGAATACTCAAAAATGGCAAGGATATGTTAACGGGGATTTGAATGGTGAAAAAGCCATTTCAAACAATACTCTACTTGAATTGACATTCCATGGCAACCCCATTGACAATTTAAACTTTATTATAGGTGGCCTGTACGATGTTAATAGTTTTGAAGGGCCTTTGTTTAATGAATCAGGTAAACTTTCAAAATATAATGCTTTCGTACAAGCTGACTATAGATTCAGTATTGTAAAACTTATTGCCGGGGCTCAGATTAATAAAGCCCAAAATATTGATGCAAATATTTCCCCACGAATCGGGGCGATTTTAAATTTTACCGACAATCTGGGCTTTAAAGCCCTTTACAGCACAGCCTTCAGGAGTCCGTACCCTCAAGAAACAAATGTTTACCATTCGCTGTATAGTGGAAACCCTGATTTGAAACCGGAGCTAATCAACACATTAGAAACCCAGGTATTCTATAAAAATGAAAACGTTCAGGCATCCGCTACATTTTATAAAAGCCACATGTATGATTTGATCAATAAAATTAAAGGGGCAGACAGTGTTGGTGAATTCAACGGCAATCCAACCTATGCAACATTCTATAATGATGGTGAATTTGACTTTTGGGGAATTGAATTTGAAGGCAAATTTCACTTAACCGACCATTTTTCATTGTTTGCAAACCTGACTTACCAGGAAAATGAAAACGATGCGAATATTAAAAATGCTGCAATCTGGCCTAATACTATAATGAAAGGCGGTATAAGCTACACCAATGATTATCTAATTGCAGGACTTTTTAATTGCTTCTTTGGTGAACCTACGCAGGTAAATTACATGTTGGAACAAACTGGCAAACCTACAATTGCAAGCTACAACCCTGAAGCCACATCCTATAATTTGCTTTCGTTAAATGTAACACTTGACATTTTCAGCCTGGTTAAAAAAGATACAAAATATAAAATACTTGTATCGCTAAATGCAGACAATTTGTTGGATGAAGAAATATGGTTCCCAGAATTTGCAAGATATGAATTGAATTCCTTGCCACTACACGCCGGAAGGAGCATCTATGGAAAACTGACATTTAAACTATAGTATCAAAAGAAATAGAAAATTGAGCGAACCGTCTTCATAAGAAGGCGGTTTTTTTATTCATGCCATTATTAAACAAATCGTGTTGTAACCTATTAAAAATAAAATCGTAAAGAGTTCAGTATTATAAATAGATTCATAAAATCATTATAATCTCTTTAAAAATACTGTTAACTAAAAAAAAATAGAATCAACACCAAAAGAAATGATCTTATATGTTGCGGTGTTTAAAATTAAAGATTAAGATAATTCAATCCATAAATAGAAATACCACCATACAAGTTTAACATACATCTCTCGTTCTTTGTGAATAGCTGTCTCCAGATCTCCATTATTCACTTTGGTCAATTGAATAATACAATCACTATATAAAGTTACGTACAAACATGTAACAGCGATGCATGCAAAATGGAAGGAGAAAAGGAATTAAACTTCCCAACAAAATTTGAAGAATTTAAAATATTAAGCTGTGAGATACAATAATGTCGGACAGATAAAAATAACTAAATTAAAAAAAGCTTTATGAAAACTTTACTTAAAAAACTCCTTCTGGTCTGTATAATAGTCTTTATTGTTCCAATATCCTACGCCCAGGATTTTGAAACATTGTGGGACATTGAAGTAACAACCGCTTCGAAGCAGGAAGAAAAAATCAGTGATGCCCCGGGTATCATTTCTGTAGTCAGCAAACAAGAAATTGATGGCTATGGTGCAGTAACTCTCGGAGATGTGATTAACAAGGTATCCAGTATGTACTTTATGCATGGTGGAATTTTTATTTGGAACCTTGGTTCAATCAGGGGCCAATACACCAGTGATTTTGACAACCATGTACTCATTCTGATCAATGGCCGGCCTGTCAGGGATGGTATGTCGGGTGGTTTCAACAGCATTGTTTACAACGGCTTCCCGCTCGATATCGTTGACCACATAGAGGTGATAAGGGGACCCGGTTCGGTGCTTTACGGAACAAATGCATTTTCAGGAGTTATTAACATTATTACTTCTAAACCAAAAGATGGAGAATCGAAATACAATGCAAATATCCAGTATGGCTCATTAAATACATTCACACAGGCCGTAAGTGGAAATGTTTTTTTCAATGACGATCTGGATTTGAACTTTGCCTTACAGAACTATATGGATGAGGGCCCTGAATTTGAGTTCTCAGACAGCCCTTACCCTGCTTACGGAATTCCATCGCAATCGGGTAAAGGAAAATTCACAAAAGAAAATAAGAGTATACTGCTCAATGTAAATTACAAGGATTTTCATTTCAATGGTTTCTACAACGATGCCAATCCTTATACGCTTACATTGCCTTTCAACTGGCAATTGGGCAGCAAAAAAGCTGGAGAAGAAATTACGAAGTACTATCGCTTCTTTGGTGACATGGGATATACACATGCATTTAATGACAAATACTCCATTGATGCTAACCTCACATATAATTACTTCAGGGCCAACGGCCATGTTGATGGAGATACCGATCCGGATGCGTTGAAAGGGCTTAGCAAGGTAACATTAGTAGAGGCGGCTTTCAAAGCAAATCCGATTGAAAACCTGAATGTAATTGTTGGAGGTTTGATTGACTATAACAACTTTGGAGGTGCACAAATGAAAGATAACAGCATCAATAAAATCAATGCATATCTACAGGCAGATTATCGGGTATTAAACTGGCTAAAATTAATTGCAGGGGCACAATTGAACAAACCGGAGCATGTTGATGCACACATTTCACCCCGCATTGGAGCGGTAGCAAACATTACTGATAACTGGGGAGCAAAAGTACTATACAGCACGGCGTTCCGCGATGCATACCCCATCGAATCATACGTAAACCATCCCAGCTATGAGGGAAATATCTTCCTTAAGCCTGAGTTGATCTCCACAATTGATGTCCAGGTATTTTATCAATCGGAAAAAATTCAGACATCCCTTACTTATTACAAGAGCCACATGAATGACCTGATCAGAACAGTTCCTTTTGATTCTACAAGTTATCAATTTCAGAATATAGGCGAATTTGACTTTCAGGGTATTGAATTTGAAGGGAATTTCAAACTATCTCAGAACTTCAGCATAAACAGTTCATTTATTTATCAGGAAAATGAAGATGATAATGGCAACAAGGGAAGAGCATACTGGCCAGGTACAATTGTAAAAGTAGGTGTATTATATAGTAGCAGATTAGTAAATGCCGGAATTTTCAACAGCTACTTTGGCAAAACTGAACAAATACCCAATCCGGTGGTTACAACAAATCCAGAAGCCACTTCGTACAATCTGCTTTCTGCAAATGTATCCTTCAACCTTTTGAAGGCGATCAATCCTGACGCCAACAAAGCATTGTTGCTTTCCGTTTATGGAGATAATCTGTTGGGCGAAGACATTTGGTTCCCTGAATTTGTGCGCCAAACAGTTAATAGCGCTCCTTTGCATGCGGGAAGAACCGTTTATGGAAAGGTTACTTTTAAATTCTAAAAAGAGTTCTATCATGTAATTACAGAGGTTGCAAATAATTGCAGCCTCTTTTTGCTGATCAGAACAGATAGATGGTAATGTTTCGAAAAATCATCAAAATACTTCAAATCACATTTAAACAAATTCTATCGAAATTTAACGTAACTATTAGTCCACTATGTGGCGAACCATTCCCCAAGACTTCTATAAGCTAACCATACTGCGAAATTCCGCATTAAAACAAAACTAATATAAATAACTAAATAGGTGTAACCTACATCATTTCAACTCGTATAAATTGCTATAAAAAGGGAAGTATATATTCTTTCGGCAATTTCAAATCTATAGGAAGTTTTTGCAAATAAGAGTGCAACTACAAAGAGGTTCAATTAATAAGTTTTACTGCCAAAGTACAGTTACTTTCCCCAATATTTATTATTTACTAAAAAATCATTGATTATGAAATACAAAATTCTGACCCTTCTCCTCCTGAGCTTCAGCACAAAATTGTTTTCACAAAATTTGGATTCTGCTACGACACAAAATTCTGAAAACCAAATTGCAACAGAACAGCCGAATGAACTTAATTCCGAAGAAAACATTCAGAAACAGAAAATTTTCAGGAAATACAACATAACCGGCAAAAACAAGATCACGGCAAAAATGCTGGGTGCGGGTAGTTTACGTTTTGGGCCTGAATCAGATGCATCAAGGATGAATTTTGAAATCCCTGCCAATGAAATTGTATATGCAATAAAGTATATGCCGGAGCAAC
Organism: Bacteroidales bacterium; assembly: GCA_041393255.1. Taxonomy (GTDB): domain Bacteria; phylum Bacteroidota; class Bacteroidia; order Bacteroidales; family JAADJA01; genus JAADJA01. The sequence goes on from JAWKKM010000024.1 coordinate 7,830, forward strand.
GATGCTGGTTGGTAAATTATCAGGAGTACTGGGGCTTTATTGAAGATTACCTGATTATGGCCATCAAAGAAGACGCATCATTTTCGTATAAAGACCAATGGGATAAACCCCCGGCCATTAAAACAAAAATAAGCCCTGTATATCCGGATGAAGTCCCGGGAATCAGGAAAGAAGGAAATGTTGAGGTAAAAATATTCATTGACGAAAAAGGGAATGTTACAGAAACGATCATTATGAATGGAATTGAAGGCCTGAACGATGCCGCCATCAATGCCATAAACAAAGCCAGGTTCGAACCGGCTGTTAAAGATGGTAAAAAAGTAGGTGTCTGGGTACCTATGCGAATTAATTTTAAACTCTGATGGAAAGTATCAGTTAACTATTCAATCATATTTAAATAAACATTATTAAGATGAAAAAATCATTACACATTTTGTTAATGGGGGCCATAATACTGCTTATGGCAATAAATGGAATTGCTCAGGAAGAAGATTTTTTCTGGGAGATTGATGTACAGGTTGCATCATCAAAGAGCGAAAACATTTTCAATGCGCCTTCTTCAGTATCAATTGTAAATCAGGAGATGATTCAAAACTACAATTTCACATCGGTTGCCGAAGCAATTCAAACAGTATCCGGAATGTCGGTTTTAAGAACTCACCTAAAACGAAATCTTCCAACATCAAGAGGAATTTTGCAAGATCATTATGCAAATAAAGTCTTGATTCTGATAAACGGAATTCCAAGTTGGAATGCCGTAACAGGAGAAGGAAATCTTGACCGGATCAACATCAATGATGTTGAACGTATTGAAGTACTTAAGGGGCCCGCTTCAGTACTCTATGGCACGAACGCATATTCAGGTGCTGTTAACATAGTATTAAAGGAATCAACCGAAGGACAATTGAACTCCCTTATGGGAGTGGGCACAAACGGCTCCTACCAGGCCGGAGCAAATTACTCTGCAACATCGGGAGACCTATCCTATTTTGTTTCTGCAAACACCTCAAACCTTATTCAGAACGAATCGAAGTTCAAAGGAGAGGATGGCTATGAAGCCCTGCTCAGGGAATATATGTCAACCGATAATTTTACGCTTCAAGCAAATTATAAGTCAAGCCGATTCTTTTTTAATGGTTTTCAAAGCACAGAAAGCTATCTGGGTGTAACACCAAAATTTGCCGGTGGCGCAGGAAATGGCCACCTTGTGAAAGGATACCTTTTAAATTACACCTTCGATAAGGATATTTCAGACAAATTCAATCTTAAATTGGGAGCCAACTACGATTATGGACAGCGAAACTTATCACGGACACTGGACGATATTACCCGGGCCAATATTGAAGGCTATAGAGTCACTGCCTTTGCCAGAGGAGGATACCAGATTTCCAATGCCATAAACTTAGAGGTCGGAGCAACATACGACTATCGAAAATCAATTGAATATAAGAATTACAACACACTTCAGGATACTCTTGTACCGGCTTCATGGACATCAAATGTGGATACTTCACAAACAGTTTTCCTGGATGGAAACAATGGCATGAATGATAAATCACTTTATGAATTTTCAGTATTTGCTCAATTGGGCTTCGTAAAGAACAAATTCAGGGCACTTGCCGGAGCCAGGTACACAAACAACGAACTCTTTGGGGATGATGTGTCGTCAAGGGTAACCCTATCTTATGCGTTTAGCGATAGAAACAGCTTGAAATTGATTTATGGTGAATCGTTTCGTTCGCCCTCATTTTTCGAACAATATTTTGCCTATACAACCGTGCTTGGCAACAAAGACCTGAAACCTGAAAAAAGCCAGACAATTGAACTTACATACATGACAGGAGTGGGTGACTTTTTCTTCCAGGTTCTTGGCTATTATGGAATTTATAAAAACAAAATTGTCAGGCAAAAAGGAGATGCAATGCCTTTTGAAGGATTTGAAGTTGAAAACATCAATATTTATCAAAATGGAAATGAGTTTTCTGCTACCGGCGTAGAACTTGAAGTTAGGTATTCTAACCCTAAGATTTTAAACGATATTTTCTTAAATTTTAACTATCTCGCAGGAAGTGATGGAGACATTGATGAAAATGGAAGCTTCAATTTTAATTATGTGCCGGAAGCTTCAATTTCATTTGGGTTAACAAAAAATATCTATAAGCAATTTGGTTTCTCCGGACTACTCAATTATTGGTCAGGAACAAATGGTTCGATCAAAGACCAAAATGGCGACTTCCTAAAAATAGATGCTCAATATTATCTTGACCTAAACCTCTATTATAGACATGAACTGGCAGGAACAAAAATCAAGCATACGATTTCTGCTAAAAACATATTGGACCAGGATGTACTCCTTCCGGAATATGTAAGAAGGCTAAAATTAAATGAAGTATCCAGTGGTTTATACCAATCATTTATGTACACTGTAGCGATAAGTTTATAAACAAATAATTTCATACTCAGTGCGTAAAGAACCCTGAATTGTTCGGGGTTCTTTATTTATACAATACTTTCTATTATGCAGTATTAATTCATGAGCAGCCATGCCTAAGCTGAATAAAAAAAGGGAAAGGCATCTTACTGTCAAGCTTTGCCCGTTTAATATCATAGCATTTCAAAACTTTTCAATCCTGGTTTATGCTCAATCTCTAATAAAATTTATTTACAATTATTTGCTAATTAAAAAGATTATACTAATTTTGCAGCCCTAAAATTTTACCGTCATAAAGGAGACAATAAGAAGTTTAAAATAAAGTAAATTATATGTATCTGACATTAGAAAAGAAAAAAGAGTTTTTCAAAGAATACGGCAAGTCTGAATTCGATACAGGATCAGCAGAAGGACAAATTGCACTGTTTACATACAGGATTCAGCACCTTACCGGGCACCTGAAAGTAAACAAAAAAGACCTCCATACTGAACGTTCATTGATCAGGTTGGTTGGAAAAAGGCGAAAACTGCTTGATTATTTAAAAAGCAAAGACATTGAAAGATACAGGTCAATTATTAAGAAATTGGGTATAAGAAAATAAAAAACGCAAAGATTTAAAAGGCAATTTAAAATTGCCTTTTTTTTTACAAATACATGAATAATAATGAATAATAAAGGAATTAAAAAATCCTTCCAATTGAATGATGGAAGGGAAATTACAATAGAAACCGGAAAACTTGCCACACAAGCCGATGGTTCTGTTGTTGTTAAAATGGGCGATACCATGCTATTAGCTACAGTGGTATCGAACAAAGAAGCCAAGGAAAATGTTGACTTTCTCCCATTGTCAGTAGATTACCAGGAAAAATATGCAGCCACCGGAAGGTTTCCGGGAGGTTTCTTTAAACGTGAGGCCAGACCTTCAGAATATGAAATATTGATTGCGCGTTTGGTTGACCGCGCCTTACGCCCGCTGTTCCCAGATGATTACCATGCTGAAACCCAGGTGTTAATCACGCTCATTTCGGGCGATAAAAACACTATGCCGGATGCTTTGGCAGCACTTGCCGCATCTTCTGCTATTGCTGTTTCTGATATTCCCTTCAACGGACCTATATCTGAAGTTAGGGTAGCCAGGATTGAGGGTGAATTCGCGATTAATCCATCCGTTGCTGATATTGAAAAAGCCGATATTGATATCATAGTAGCAGCTACCATGGATAACATCATGATGGTTGAAGGCGAAATGAAAGAAATATCAGAAGATGATATGCTTAAAGCTTTAAAGTTTGCTCATGAATCCATCAAAATACAATGTAAAGCTCAAATCGACCTTGCAGCGCAAGTTGAAAAAGCCAAAACAAAAAGGGAGTATTGCCATGAATTGAATGATGAGGAATTAAAGCAGAAAATTTGGGACGAAACTTATGATAAAGTTTATGCCGTTGCAAAAAAAGGAACAGCTAAACATGAAAGGCATGAAGCCTTTGAACAGATAAAAGTGGAGTATATCGAATCCCTGCCAGAAGAAGAAGCCATAGAAAAAGCAGATTTGATAAGTCGTTATTACCATGATGTAGAAAAAGCAGCCATGCGTAGAATGATTTTGGACGAAAGAATCAGACTGGATGGCCGAAAGATGGATGAAATAAGGCCTATATGGTCAGAAGTAGATTATCTACCAGCAGCACATGGCTCTGCTATATTTACGAGAGGTGAAACACAGGCATTGGCCACGGTTACTCTTGGTACGAAATTGGACCAACAAACCATTGATGGGGCCGTTCTCGAAGGAAAAAGTAATTTCATTTTGCATTATAATTTCCCACCCTTTTCAACTGGGGAAGCAAAATTTCTAAGGGGAACAGGCCGAAGGGAAATTGGTCATGGAAATTTAGCCCTTAGGGCATTAAAACCAATGATCCCGGCAGCAGGTGAAGAAAACCCCTACACCATCAGGATCGTGTCTGACATCCTTGAATCGAATGGATCCTCTTCTATGGCGACTGTTTGTGCAGGAACCCTTGCATTGATGGATGCTGGTGTTAAAATGAGAAAGCCGGTTTCTGGAATCGCAATGGGTTTAATATCGGATAAGGATTCTAACAAACATGCAATTCTTTCCGACATATTGGGTGATGAAGATCACCTGGGTGATATGGACTTTAAAGTTACCGGAACAAGAGATGGAATAACAGCGTGCCAAATGGATATTAAAGTTGATGGGCTTTCATATGAAATTTTAAAAGAAGCACTTGAACAAGCTAAGGCGGGGCGGTTACACATTCTCAATGAGATAGAAAAAACCATGGCCCAACCAAGGGCCGACTACAAACCTCACGTACCGAGAATTGAGAAGATGACCATTCCAAAAGAATTCATTGGTGCTATTATCGGACCTGGAGGAAAAGTAATACAGGAAATACAGAAGGAAACAAATTCAACCATTGTTATTGAAGAAGTTGGCGAATTTGGAATTATAGATATTATCTGTACCGACCAAGAATCATTTGAAAAGGCAAAAGCCAGAATCAAATCTATAATTGCTATACCTGAAGTTGGGGAAGAATATTTGGGTACCGTAAAAAACATTACAACTTTTGGTGCGTTTATCGAAATATTACCCGGAAAAGAAGGGCTTTTGCATATATCTGAAATAGATTGGAAACACCTTAAAACTGTTGAAGAAGTTCTGAAAACAGGTGATAAAGTTAAAGTTAAACTAATTGATGTTGACAGCCGGACCGGGAAATTGAAATTATCCCGTAAAGTTTTGTTACCCAAACCAGAGAATAATAACAAAAACGATCGCAGCGAACAAAGATAGTTTTGAAACCTTTATAGTATTGATTTCGTAAAATTCCCGAAAAACAAATTGCATTAGCTTTTCGGGATTTTTTATTGTGTTCAATAAAAAATCCCGGTTTGATGCTACCGGCAAAGCATTTATCAGCTAAAGTAATTACTATACTTTACTTATATGAGGCAATTAAAAATTATCAAGCAGGTTACGAATAGGGAGACTGCATCGCTGGAAAAATACCTTCAGGAAATTGGAAAGGTTGACCTAATCACTGCTGATGAAGAAGTAAGTCTCGCACAAAAAATAAAAAACGGAGATCGGAATGCCCTGGAGAAGCTCACAAAAGCAAATCTGCGTTTTGTTGTTTCGGTATCAAAACAATATCAAAATCAAGGACTCAGCCTCCCCGACCTGATCAATGAGGGCAACCTGGGCCTGATCAAAGCTGCAAGGCGTTTTGATGAAACAAGGGGGTTCAAATTTATATCGTATGCAGTTTGGTGGATTCGTCAATCCATTATGCAGGCCCTGGCCGAACAATCCCGGATTGTCAGGCTGCCGCTTAACCGGATTGGTTCCATTAACAAAATCAATAAGGCCTATGCTCAACTTGAACAAGAATATGGGAGGGAACCCAATGCCCTGGAAATCGCCAACTTACTTGAAGTGGATGAAGAAGAAGTAAAAGTTTCTTTAAAAAACGCCGGAAGGCATGTATCCATGGATGCTCCGCTGATTTCAGATGAGGAAAACAGCCTTTATGATGTGATTAAAAGCAGTGATGATTCCATCAGTCCGGAAAAAGAATTGATCTATGATTCTCTTAAAATTGAAATTGAAAGAGCCATTTCTACACTCACCAAACGGGAAGCCGACGTCTTACGTTTGTACTTTGGATTAAACAGCAATGTCCCTCTGTCTTTGGAAGAAATAGCAGAAAAATACGATTTGTCTCGTGAGAGGGTCAGGCAAATAAAAGAAAAAGCGATTAAAAGACTTAAACAAACCTCACGAAGTAACCTGCTAAAAACATTTCTTGGCTGATGCAGATGGAAATTTTGTTCCTGATCTTATTATTCAAATTCTTTTTACTTTTACAACTTAATACTATGAGCTTACCTGGCACAATTTTAATCCAATGATAAAATGGATTAAAAAACCTGGCAAGCTGCTAAAATAAATAAGATCATGATGAGAATGATTGCACCTTCTTTATTGTCTGCCGATTTTGGCAACCTGCAGAGAGATATTGAAATGATAAACCGCAGCGATGCCGATTGGTTTCATATTGATGTTATGGATGGTGTGTTTGTTCCGAATATTTCATTTGGTTTTCCAGTTATTAAATTCATAAAGAAACATGCAATAAAACCATTGGATGTCCACCTTATGATCATTGAACCTGACCGCTATTTAGAGGCTTTTCATAAGGTCGGTGCAAATATTCTAAGCGTCCATTACGAAGCCTGCCCCCACCTTCACCGAACGGTTGGTGCAATTAAAAACCTTGGAATGAAAGCCGGCGTTGTGTTAAACCCTCATACAAATGTATCCGTTCTCGAAGATATCATTAAAGACGTTGACCTTGTTCTCATTATGTCTGTTAATCCGGGCTTTGGAGGACAGAAGTTTATTTCCAACACATTTTTGAAAGTAAAAAAACTAAAGGACCTGATCATAAAATCAAATTCTGAAGCAATGATTGAAGTAGATGGAGGTGTTGATTTAAACAATGCAGAAAAACTATTTGAGGCAGGAACCGACATTTTAGTTGCCGGGAATACAGTTTTTTCCTCTTCCGATCCAAAAAAAACCATTCAGGAATTAAAAGGCCTATAACACTCAGCTCCGATCATTTACATTATTCTCAAGTTGCATAAATGGCAATACTTCTGAAATAAATCATTTTTTTTCGAACCAAATAAGTTTATTCGAGTATAAGTAACTTGAAAAATCTTATTGTTATGAAAAGAATAAATACGTGTATTGTATTCCTTTCCCTCATTTCGCTAATGAACAATAACATTTTCTCCCAAACAACGGATGACCAAAACATGGCCATTAACAATGCTGAGAAACCCAATCTTTTGCTTGAAACAAAGGAAGAGGTAAATTTTGTTGACCTATTCGAAATAAATACCGGCGTTGTCAAAAAAGCCAAAACACTTGGAGACACTTATATGCGAAAGTCACCCTCAGCCGATGCTGAACACTTGGATCAGGTAATTCCACAAGGGACAATTGTGGAAACCTATAATTACTTTCCAAAAGAGGCATCCTGGGCCATTAAGTTTAACAATACCTGGGGGTTTGTACCGGCTACGATGATTATGCCGGTAAAGGAAAATGCAGTTCCTTCAGACTTCACACCCTACGATGAACCACCAAAGATGCTGTCCAGTATCAATCTTAAGTATCCACCCGAAGCAAAAAAAGCCGGCAGCCAGGGTAAGGTAGTCATGAAAATTCTAATCAGCAACACCGGAGAAGTAAAAGTTGTTGAGGTAATTAAAAGCATTCCGGAACTTGATGCTGCTGCTATGGATGCAGTTAAAAAAATCAAATTCAGGCCGGGCAAATACAAAGGCAAACCTGTAGAAGTGTGGATGAGGATACCCATTAACTTTGGTCTGGAAACCTTTTAAATCGAAAACTTCAAGTTGATTCTTATTCTTTTCGTCATACCTTAATTGTTTAGCATAAGGGCCATTTATAAACGATTAATGCGCTAAAATTATCCTTTCAATTATTAATTGTAATATAATATTCTATTTTTGTCAATCAGTTAACGATAAAATTTTTCAAAATGAATAATGAATTGACAAAACTATCTCCTGAAAGACTTTGGTATTACTTTTCCGAAATATTGAAAATTCCTAGGCCTTCGAAAAAGAAGAAAAGATAATTGCATATTTATTAGCCTTTGGCCAAAAGCATAATCTGGAAACCCTGCAGGATGAAACGCAAAACATTCTGATCAGAAAACCGGCAACTCAGGGTAAGCAAAATCTTAAATCGGTTGTATTGCAAAGCCATATTGATATGGTATGCGAAAAAAACAGCGATATTGAATTTGATTTTGAAAATGATCCCATCCGGGCATGGATTGATGGAGAATGGGTTAAGGCTAAAGGGACAACCCTGGGAGCTGACGATGGGATCGGGATAGCAAACTCAACTGGCAATACTTGAGGCAACAGACATCGAGCATGGACCCATCGAGTGTTTGTTTACTATTGATGAGGAAACAGGTTTAACAGGGGCTTTCGCCCTGAAACCCGGTTTTTTAAAAAGCAAAATATTACTAAACCTGGATTCAGAAGATGATGGGGAACTATTTATTGGCTGTGCTGGTGGACAAGATACCATAATCAATATGAGTTACGGGAAGGATTCTATGCCAGAAGGTTATGATACCTATAAGATAAATGTATCAGGCCTGCTCGGCGGACATTCAGGTGATGATATACAAAAAGGCAGGGGCAATGCCAATAAATTGCTTAATAGAATTTTTGGAATGCTACAAAAACTTCGGATTGAGACTATCTGCTTTTGACGGTGGGAATCTGAGGAATGCAATAGCTCGCGAAGGCTTTTGCCGTAGCTAGCATTCCATCTGAAAACAACAAACAGTTTATTAATTACTTACAGGAGTTTAATTCGATTGTCAAAAACGAATACAAGATCACTGAACCCGACTTAACCATCAGTTGGGAAGAAGCCAACTCACCTGACTATATTATTGATCTTGACTCTCAGCACAAACTCTTAAATTCGGTTTATGCATGCCCTCATGGAGTAATTGCCTGGTCAGCAGAGATTCCGAATTTCGTTGAAACCTCAACAAACCTGGCTTCCGTAAAAACCCTTAACGATTATTTCCTTATTACAACAAGCCAAAGGAGTTCGGTGGAATCAGCTAAGAAGGATATCTGTAATATGGTTGCAAGTGTTTTCAAATTGAGCAATGCAGAAATTAGTCACACAGATGGGTATCCAGGTTGGAAACCGAATCCCAATTCAGAAATTGTAGCCATTACCAGTAAGATTTATGAAGACCTGTTCAATGAAAAACCAAAAGTCCTTGCCATTCATGCCGGGCTTGAGTGCGGCCTGATTGGAGATGTATATCCAGAAATGGATATGATTTCATTTGGGCCAACAATAAAAGGAGCTCATTCTCCGGATGAAAGGTTGAAAATTGATACGGTTCAAAAATTCTGGGATTTAACCCTTCATGTATTGAAAAATATACCTGCTGAATAGGATTTCAAAATCCGGCAGATATTCCTACACGCACTCTGGGATTTGAATAAGGGCTATACAGATCCTCATTGAAATTCCAGAGTACTTCCAAATACAAATAGGATCGGCTTCCTAACATCTGTCTTAACCCACCACCTAAGAAAACTCCTGTAAGAGTAACCTGATTTCTTTCCTGGGTATAGTAGTTTCCATATACATCTCTATAATCTCCCATACCAGGTGATACATATTTAAAGTTATTTTGAAACACCAGAGGTTCAACTTCAGCATGTAAAAATGTATTCTCAATTACAGGTATTTCCAGTTTGGTTAAAAAATACCTGGCCCAAACACTTCCTCCAAATATATTTGTCTTATGATCGTAAAATACATCCTTATCTATTTGCTTATAATAATCTCTATACATATAAAACTTGTAAGTCAATCCCATTCCAACAGCAAAAGTCTCAGAAATTGCAACCCCCAACATAGGAGAAACCTCAATAAAAGTTGAAGAATTTCCAAAACTAAGACCTAAAGATCCCCCAACAGAAAATCTTTCTTTGAACGGAATTTTGGAATATCCACTCCTATCTTTAGATTGCGCAGATACATTCTGGCCAAAAAACAAGAGGATTAAAACCAAAACACTGATTTGTTTTCTAAATAATCTTAACTTCATCGCTACAATTTATAAAGGAATAATGAACCAAATAGTATAACATCAAAACTAAATATTTATTTAAAACCATGGTATTATTATTATTTTTTAATTCATACATATTCATAATTAAGGAGTTAAAAAATAATATGAAAATAATCAAAAAAAGGTTTGTTTTTTAAAATTATTAATCTCTATCTTTGCACCCGCTTTTTAACACAATGTTCTTTAAAATTTTTGAAAATATTTCTTTGACAAGTGAAATTAAATTCTAATTTTGCGGTCCGTTTTGCAGGGATAAAAAATAGGTTTAAAAATATTTTAAAAATATTTTAAAAAAAACTTGCATGATAAAAAAAAGGTTGTAATTTTGCAGCCCGTTTCAAAAATAAGAAATTATAAAAACGATTATAGTTCTTTGAAAAAACTGAAGTAAAGCCTAGTAGCAAATATCTACAATTCCAAAAAGAAAAGTATATGGTAGATCTTGAGACATTAAAGTACTTATATTACAATGAAGAGTTTGATCCTGGCTCAGGATGAACGCTAGCGGCAGGCTTAATACATGCAAGTCGAGGGGTAACAGGGAAGCTTGCTTCCGCTGACGACCGGCGCACGGGTGCGTAACGCGTATGCAACCTACCTCTAACTGGGGAATAGCCCCGAGAAATCGGGATTAATACCTCATAATATTTATCATTCGCATGTTTGATAAATTAAAGTTTCGACGGTTAGAGATGGGCATGCGTGACATTAGCTAGTTGGTGAGGTAACGGCTCACCAAGGCGACGATGTCTAGGGGTTCTGAGAGGATTTTCCCCCACACTGGTACTGAGACACGGACCAGACTCCTACGGGAGGCAGCAGTAAGGAATATTGGTCAATGGGCGAAAGCCTGAACCAGCCATGCCGCGTGCAGGATGACGGCCCTATGGGTTGTAAACTGCTTTTGTATAGGAAGAAACCCTTTTACGTGTAGAAGGCTGACGGTACTATACGAATAAGCACCGGCTAACTCCGTGCCAGCAGCCGCGGTAATACGGAGGGTGCAAGCGTTATCCGGATTTATTGGGTTTAAAGGGTGCGCAGGCGGAATGATAAGTCAGTGGTGAAATCCTACAGCTCAACTGTAGAACTGCCGTTGATACTGTCATTCTTGAGTACATTTGAAGTGGGCGGAATGTATCATGTAGCGGTGAAATGCATAGATATGATACAGAACTCCGATAGCGAAGGCAGCTCACTAACCTGTAACTGACGCTCAGGCACGAAAGCGTGGGGAGCAAACAGGATTAGATACCCTGGTAGTCCACGCCGTAAACGATGATCACTCGTTGTTGGCAATACATCGTCAGCGACTGAACGAAAGCATTAAGTGATCCACCTGGGAAGTACGATCGCAAGGTTGAAACTCAAAGGAATTGACGGGGGCCCGCACAAGCGGAGGAGCATGTGGTTTAATTCGATGATACGCGAGGAACCTTACCTGGGCTTAAATGTAGAATGACCTCCCGTGAAAACGGGATTCTCTTCGGAGCATTTTACAAGGTGCTGCATGGTTGTCGTCAGCTCGTGCCGTGAGGTGTCGGGTTAAGTCCCATAACGAGCGCAACCCCTATTCTTAGTTGCCATCAGGTAATGCTGGGGACTCTAAGGAAACTGCCTACGCAAGTAGTGAGGAAGGTGGGGATGACGTCAAATCAGCACGGCCCTTATGTCCAGGGCTACACACGTGCTACAATGGCCGGTACAGAGGGTCGCTATCTGGTGACAGAGTGCTAATCTCAAAAGCCGGTCTCAGTTCGGATCGAAGTCTGCAACTCGACTTCGTGAAGCTGGATTCGCTAGTAATCGCATATCAGCAATGGTGCGGTGAATACGTTCCCGGGCCTTGTACACACCGCCCGTCAAGCCATGGAAGCTGGGGGTACCTGAAGTCCGTCACCGCAAGGAGCGGCCTAGGGTAAAACTAGTGACTGGGGCTAAGTCGTAACAAGGTAGCCGTACCGGAAGGTGTGGCTGGAATACCTCCTTTCTGGAGATTCTACTATTGTCCGCCAACTGGCGGATGATATTCGCTACAAAGCTTTACTTTTTTTATATCCCAAACGAGTGATTGTGAGGGCTCTTCCTTAGAGTTATGGGGAAACTCAGAAACTCTATATTAGTTTTATGGAGCTTCGGGAATACACGATTAGTTATACCTATAAGAAGGAAAACAGTCCCGTAGCTCAGTTGGTTAGAGCACTACACTGATAATGTAGGGGTCCGCAGTTCAAGTCTGCGCGGGACTACACTAGCTCTTTGGGGAATTAGCTCAGCTGGCTAGAGCACCTGCCTTGCACGCAGGGGGTCATCGGTTCGAATCCGATATTCTCCACAAACTCCTTAACTTTACAAGGAGATCCATTAAAGGGATAAAGTTCTTTGACATATTGAAAGAAAATACAGCGAAAATATTAAGATATAATACGAGATAATTAGAAAGAAAGTAATTAAGGGCGTACGGTGAATGCCTTGGCTCTCAGAGGCGAAGAAGGACGTGACAAGCTGCGATAAGCTTCGGGTAGGTGCAAATAACCTTTTATCCGGAGATTTCCGAATGGGGCAACCCGGCTGGTTGAAGGCCAGTCATCCGCCATTAGGCGGAAGCTAACCCAGGGAACTGAAACATCTAAGTACCTGGAGGACAAGAAAACAATAGTGATTCCCTAAGTAGTGGCGAGCGAACAGGGAACAGCCTAAACCAATATTGTTACGGCAATATTGGGGTTGTAGGACTGCGCTGTGAGAACTAAATTGATAGCAGAACACTTCTGGAAAGAAGGACCATAGAAGGTGATAGTCCTGTAAGCGAAATCGATTTACTATCTAGCAGTATCCTGAGTAACGCGGGACCGGAGAAATCCTGTGTGAATCTGCCAGCACCATCTGGTAAGGCTAAATACTCCTGAGAGACCGATAGTGAACTAGTACCGTGAGGGAAAGGTGAAAAGTACTTCGAACAGAAGAGTGAAATAGAACCTGAAACCGTGCGCCTACAAGCGGTCGGAGGCCAATTTAGCAGCTTGCTGCTAATAGTAGCTGACGGCGTGCCTTTTGCATAATGAGCCTACGAGTTACTCCTCGCTAGCAAGGTTAATTCCGACGACGGGAGAAGCCGAAGCGAAAGCAAGTCTGAATAGGGCGTTTAGTTAGCGGGGGTAGACGCGAAACTTTGTGATCTACCCATGGTCAGGTTGAAGTCCCGGTAACACGGGATGGAGGACCGAACCAGTTTACGTTGAAAAGTATTTGGATGAACTGTGGGTAGGGGTGAAAGGCTAATCAAACTGAGAGATAGCTCGTACTCCCCGAAATGCATTTAGGTGCAGCCTCGAGTGGAGTGTCATAGAGGTAGAGCTACTGATAGGGCTAGGGGGCTTCACCGCCTACCAAACCCTGACAAACTCCGAATGCTATGACATGTTCCTCGGGAGTGAGGCGTTGGGTGCTAAGGTCCGGCGCCGAGAGGGAAAGAACCCAGACTATCAGCTAAGGTCCCCAAATATATACTAAGTTGAACAAACGAGGTCTGATTGCTTAGACAGCTAGGATGTTGGCTTGGAAGCAGCCATTCATTTAAAGAGTGCGTAACAGCTCACTAGTCGAGCGATCAGGCATGGATGATAATCGGGCATTAAGTATATTACCGAAGCTATAGACTCATACCATTAGGTATGATTGGTAGGGGAGCATTCCAGTTGCGCTGAAGGTGTATCGTAAGGTATGCTGGAGCGGCTGGAAAAGCAAATGTAGGCATAAGTAACGATAATGCAGGCGAGAAACCTGCACACCGAAAGACTAAGGTTTCCTGATCAACGCTAATCGGATCAGGGTTAGTCGGGTCCTAACGCAAACCCGAAAGGGGTAGTGGATGGACAACTGGTTAATATTCCAGTACCAGCAATAATTGCGATGGGGTGACGGAGCAGTGAAAGACCCGCGTACTGACGGAATAGTACGTTGAAGATCGTAGGTATACATTCGGCAGGAAAATCCGTTGAATGTGCTGAAAATCGATAGTACCGTGAGTCTTCGGACAAGCGGATAGTGGTCCTAATCATACTTCCAAGAAAAACCTCTAAGCTTCAGATTATTGCTGCCCGTACCGTAAACCGACACAGGTAGTCGAGGAGAGAATCCAAAGGTGCTCGAGTGAATCATGGCTAAGGAACTAGGCAAATTAACCCTGTAACTTCGGGATAAAGGGTGCCATCAGCAATGGTGGCCGCAGAGAAATGGCCCAGGCGACTGTTTATCAAAAACACATGGCTTTGCTAAATTTAAAGATGACGTATAAGGCCTGACACCTGCCCGGTGCCGGAAGGTTAAGTGGAGATGTTATTTCCTTCGGGAGAGAAGCTTTGAAATGAAGCCCCGGTAAACGGCGGCCGTAACTATAACGGTCCTAAGGTAGCGAAATTCCTTGTCGGGTAAGTTCCGACCTGCACGAATGGTGTAACGATCTGGGCACTGTCTCAGCCATGAGCTCGGTGAAATTGTAGTTCCGGTGAAGATGCCGGATACCCGCAACGGGACGGAAAGACCCCGTGAACCTTCACTATAGCTTAACATTGACATTGGATAAACGATGTGTAGGATAGGTGGGAGACTTTGAAGCGGCTTCGCTAGGAGTCGTGGAGTCATCCTTGAAATACCACCCTTTGTTTATTTGATGCCTAATCCCGTAAGGGAGACAGTGTTTGGTGGGTAGTTTGACTGGGGTGGTCGCCTCCAAAAGCGTAACGGAGGCTTTCAAAGGTACCCTCAGCACGCTTGGTAACCGTGCGTAGAGTGCAATGGCATAAGGGTGCTTGACTGTGAGACCTACAAGTCGACCAGGTACGAAAGTAGGACATAGTGATCCGGCGGTTCCGCATGGAAGGGCCGTCGCTCAAAGGATAAAAGGTACTCCGGGGATAACAGGCTGATCACTCCCAAGAGCTCACATCGACGGAGTGGTTTGGCACCTCGATGTCGGCTCGTCACATCCTGGGGCTGGAGAAGGTCCCAAGGGTTGGGCTGTTCGCCCATTAAAGTGGCACGCGAGCTGGGTTCAGAACGTCGTGAGACAGTTCGGTCCCTATCTGTTGTGGGCGTTAGAAGTTTGAGGGCACCTGACTCTAGTACGAGAGGACCGGGTTGGACATACCTCTAGTGTACCTGTTGTAGCGCCAGCTGCATCGCAGGGTAGCTACGTATGGATGAGATAAGTGCTGAAAGCATCTAAGCACGAAACTCAGCCCAAGATGAGACTTCTTTTAAGGGTCGTTCAAGACTAGGACGTTGATAGGCTGCAGGTGTAAAGTCAGTAATGGCAAAGCCGAGCAGTACTAATTACCCGTTAGCTTTCTTCTAACCCGTTTTTTTATCTTAATAAAAACTCTGTATTTTCTTTCTCTTATATGTCTTAAAAGTATTGAAGATTCTATGGTGACTATTGCAGAGGGGTCCACCTCTTCCCATTCCGAACAGAGAAGTTAAGCCCTCTAGCGCCGATGATACTGCAGTTTTTGTGGGAAAGTAGGTCGTCGCCAGCTTTTATAACCCTGACGGATAACCGTCAGGGTTTTTTTTTGCCCATTTTTTATACGGATAATACTTCAGATAATATTGTACTATAAAATAATATTCCTTTTATCAAGTTTACTCCTTATCGAAATTTTATGTAGGTTTGAAAAATAATCAAACAGCTTGAATGAAACCAGCACGGTACATAGACTTAGTACTATTTTTCATTATACTATGGGTAAACAGGCCTGCATTCACCCAAGATTCAATAGTAACGGTTCTCGATTCATCAAAGGTTTATTTCTTCTTTAATCATTTCGATACTCAAGGTCCAAATTTTATCACAACCCTTGATACATCAATTACTTCTGTTCAAAAATATGACCCTCTTACAAAACCGGGAAATTATTATGCATCATTGGGTAATCCAGGATCAGAAAACCAAAGTATGGTGTATAAACCCTATCTTAAAAGTGGATTTGATTTTGGAATACGATCATTGGATAAATACATGTTTACAAACGATAGCATCAAATATTATTGGGTAGGAGTGCCTTATACAAAATTATTTTATATAATGGGATCGAAGAAGGAACAAAACCTTCATATTGATCACACACAAAATATTGCGTCCTGGTTTACTTTTGGGATGCGTTTCCGATATATCAACTCTCCGGGGTACTATCAAAATCAGGAAACTGACAACAAAAACTTTGTAATCAAAACAAGATTCCAGACGAGAAATTATCGTTACATGGTGCTAGCAAATTACATCCATAACAAACTTAAACTCGAAGAGAATGGAGGCATTAAATACGATACGCTCTTTGAGCAAAACATTATTGATTCGCGGCAGGGCATGGAAGTGAATTTAACCACAGCCAATAATTATATAAAGGAAAATGGTTTTTTTGTTAAACAGTTTTTCAGTATTCAAAACAGGAATAGGTTCAGAAGGACAATTTCTGCTGATTCGACTGGGAAAATTACAGGTAAAAGAATTAACCCCGGATCAATCAGTCATTCAATTTTGTATTCCAACAATAGCCAACTTTATCGACAATCACTTACAGACAACAATGGATTTTACAAAAATACATTTGACTCAATTAACCCAACCTACGATTCGACCCATATACTGAAAATCGAAAATCAATTTGTATGGACCAATACCGATAATGCACGTGACCAATTGCTGACCTTTAATTTCTCACTGAAATACAATTATATTGAGTTGTCGGTTGACTCAAACAAAAGGATTTATAATGAGTTGATCCCGTCGGGAACTGTTGGGTTTACACTATCAAAAAGATTAAAACTTGATTTCATTGCCGATTATGTATTTGGTAACTCAAATGGCGGAGATTATAAATTATCTGGACACTTATCCTTTTTTAGCGATTTTGGTAACCTGAAATACAAAATCACATCCACATTGCAGGAGCCCGGCAAATTCTATAACTATTATTCTTCCAATAATTTTTATTGGGATAATGATTTACGTAAACAGAGTTTCTTTATCAATTCCATTGAATACAATTACAAAAAGTTAACCGCTAGTGTTAACTTTATCAATGTTGGAAGTTTGGTTTATTTTGATACGTTGGCCAACCCTGGCCAGGTTAATGGCAATACAAGTATTTTCAACGCAAGCATTCGAAAACTGTTTAATGCCGGTAATTGGAGTTTTGATTTGCGTGCCATCTATCAAAATTCATCCAATACAGAAGCCGTGCGTATTCCTGAGATTATTGGAGATGTATCCATTTATTACACCAAAGATTTATTCAAGCAGGCGGCTATATTGCAAACGGGCATTGATGCCTTGTATAATACAAGTTATTATGCAAACGCTTATATGCCGGCAACAAAAAGCTTTTACATTCAAAATGGTAAAATAATTGGGGACTATATTTACGCAAATGTATTTTTAAACCTTCAGGTAAAAAGGGCCAGGTTATTTTTGAAATATCATAACCTAGGCTTTCTATTCAAAGATTTCAGCTATTACACTGTCCCCTCCTACCCGATGAAAGATGGCGGATTTAGATTTGGTATATCGTGGATGTTTTACGATTGATGAATACTTGTTTTCGCTTTTTTTGAATATCATCTTGCAAAGATTAAATCGATTTTTAAATCCAATTAACGGCACTATACAGACTTTATCCTTCCAAAACCAAAGTCGTCTTTTGACAACTAATAGTTGTTTTAAAAATTTATTAATTTCGCCTATAAATTGTTTATCTTTATTAGTCAATTCAGTTCTGAAAAAGGACCCACAAATCTAATACTTAAAAACTGAGGGATACTCCTTCACAAAAAAATTAGATTTTATGAAAAAACTAGTAGTTATTATCATTTTCTTTTGCTTTTCGACAAGCCTGTTACATGCACAGTGGCAATATATCAATACTCCCACCTATAATAATCCCAACTTTTCCTGCGACTGGGTTTATTCGGGTACTCCTGCTTCAAACTCAACTTTTTATTGGAGTATTTTTGCAGCTTGTGCAGCAGGCGGGATGGGACAATTCCATGAGTTTTATCTCTACAAGTCAACAAATAGTGGAACGGGTTGGTATCTTGTTCAGCAGGGAGATGAGTTTAATTCCTGGTTGACGGAAATTGATTTTATTTCATCTGATACAGGGTTTTATGCCCAGCACAATAATGCATATACAACTGTCTATAGAACTTCAAACTCATTGATTTCAATTGAAGAATGTATTAATGAGATACCCATACATTACCTCGATATCGAAATGATAGATTTTGACCACTTGTTTGCCATTGATGAAGAATCAAAAGTACATATTCTTGAAAATGACACTTTGAAAGTAGTTTGTGATTTGCAATATGAATTTGATGAATTTGAAGATAACCCAAGCATTATTGCCACCAATAATTTGTTATTTATATCGTGTAAACCCTATTTAAATGGTAGTTACACATATGATATCATTTTGAAATCGGAAGATGGAGGTTTTTCATGGGATACCTGTTTTATTTCTGAATCACTAAATATTACTGAGATTAAGTTTATCTCCGATAATCTAGGTTTTGCAGTAGGTAAGTCGGGGCTCATTTTACAAACTCAGGATGCCGGAAATTCTTGGATAAACATATCGACCGGCACGAATAACAATTTACTTTCGATTGATTTTATGAATCAGGATACATGGATTGTCGGTGGTGAAGATGGGCTAATTTTGTTTACAAAAGACGGAGGAGATTCATGGAATACATTACTTTCTCCAAGCACAAGTGATATTAATAGGGTTTATTTCCCGGAAAAAGATTCTATTATAATGGTAAAAACTGGGTATTTATATAAAACAAGTTTGGGCTTGATTACTTCGGTTCCAAAACAATATATGAATCCTGCCAATTTTAATCTATATCCAAATCCTGCTAATGAAAATTTCACGGTTGAATTAAATTCAGAAGTTTTCAATGCTCATCTGGAAATTTATAATTTATTAGGTGAAAAAGTATTAAACCAAACATTAAACATTGATCAAGAATCAATTGAATGTAGGGGTCTTCCTGTTGGAATTTATCTCTTAAGGGTTGAAAACAATGGATTGTATTCAATCCAAAGATTAGTCATTCAATAAAATCGTTGGTTTAAAAAACCTTCTACTTGCTATCAAGTAGAGGTTAATATTGAAAAACTTCCCTTTCTTATTGTAAAACAATTTTACGTTTAAAAATATGATCATTATCCTTTATTGCAATCGAAAGAAGGTATAATCCTTTTGGTAATTGGGGTAAATAAACCACTTCAAAACATGAATTAACAGTACTATTTAAAAGAATCTTTCCAGAAATATCACTTAAAATAATATTTTGCATTTTTACATTCGATTTCATTGTTAAAAAGTTTGATGTAGGGTTAGGTCCAATTTCCATTACAATCCCAATACTATTATCAGCAATTCCACTAATCTTATCACCTCTGACATAAATCTCATCAATTTTCGATTTACCACTTTCCAAAACAGCGCCTCCTGAACCGGAAGCCTCATTTGAAGTCATTACCCAGCGTATTTGAACTTCGGCTTTATCATTACATTCTGATGGCAATTCCAAATTAACAACTACTCCGGTTGTCCAGTCGTTTTCAACCACAACCCCGCCATTTGGAACATCCATCCAGCTAACTCCGCTATCAATACTGTATTGAATTTTAAAATCCTTCGGCCCGGGATCATTCCCACCCGAAGTCTGCATTGAGCTGATGCTGAGTACGGAATATCCTTCCGTTGAAAATGAAATGGCCCAAGCCTTTAAATCCATCCCATCGTTCCAACCGGAAGCCTGGGCAGCTTTTGTTGTAAAACCATTTTTGAACTCAATGGCTGAAGTCCCGCCCAATGTAATAACTTCCTTATCAAGGTTTACAGTTATCCCGGTATCGGCGATGGCTGAGTTTTCAGGGAAAGTCCATCCAACAAGGACTTCCTCTTGTGCAAATGATGCACTGCATAGAATAAAAAGAATTGCAAAAAATAAAGTAAATTTTTTCATACCCATTGTTTTAAGAATTAAAAAATATATTTGATTTCTACCATAAAAAACCTGCCAGGCGAAAGGTATCCCTTTCGGTCAATAAATTGTGTATCGAATATGTCCTGAACATCAAAATTTGCAACAAAATGCCTAAGAAAGTTTTTTGACAATCGTAAATTGACCAATGAATATCCATCAATAATTTGCGTATTTTCTTCATCGTACCATTGATCATCCGTAAAAGTATAGTCAATAAAAACCTCAACAATTCTATTTTTCCAACTCAAACCAAAAAACACCAGGTTTGGCGGTACCTCATTCAAATATTTTCCAGTGAGATCCAAACCATCTGAAGATTGATAGTCGAGAATTTTAGAAGTATTATAAGCATAACTGCCATTGAGTTTCAAATTTTTCAATATCCGGTATTCCACTCCCAACTCTGCCCCCATTACTTGTACTCTTGAAACATTTTGTCGCTGATAAACGGGAATTGGATCCTCTGATCCTGCATCTATGTAATCCCCTGTAGCCACCAGGTATTGAAAATCATTTCCGAGGGAATAAAACAATGACGGTTTCAATGAAAGTTTCTCACGAAACAGCCAATCAAATCCCCATTCGAAGCTGGTGAGCACTTCGGGTTTAAGTTCCGGATTTGCAATTTTAAAACCCTTTCTGATTTTTCGGGTGCCGGAAAGATCATCAAGCCGGGGGGGCATAAAACCTGAGGACGCAGATAAATATGTTGAAAGGTCTTTTTTGATAAAATACCGGGCGGAGATTTTAGGGCTGAACTGAGTCCAGTTGGACTCAGGAAAAGATTCCTTAAGCGGGTTGGAGAAACCCGTTTCGCTGGTTGGATTGTTTACTTTAATATGGCCGTTGTAATAATTTGCATAGTCAAGACGCACACCAGCAATCAACTTTAACTTATTTTTAAATGCGGAGATTTCATCCTGAACAAACAAGGCCCCAAACATCAACATCCCATCAGTATATATTTCATCCGTCGAGGTCCTATAGATTCCCTGATTGTCAAGGGTTCCATGTTTTAAGTCAAGCCCGGCAGTTATTCTATTATGTTGTTTAATACTTCTTGAAACGGACATCCACAAACCCATATCAAGTTTATCAGTATTGATATCAGATAATTTATATTGTCCTGAGCTATTTACTTTTTCATTTTGCTGAGTATATTTTTCACTGAAAACAAAGCCATTGATATTTAGCTCAAAACGGTTAATGTATCCTTTATAATTCAGACTAACGTTATTGTCCATGAAGCTTTCACAACTTCCATCCTCTTCAAATACCTGAATTCCCTGGCTGCGTTTATCTTTATAAAACCTATAGTCCAACTCGATATGCGATGCCGCCCCAAAACGGTAACCCAACAAGGCTGAAGCATTTCCTTCCCTCAAAAAAGCTTTTGAGCTTGTTGTATCCCTGATTTCCTCTGGCATTAAAATATAGCCATCACCCTGACGGTAAAACCCACCAAGCTTCCAATAGATGCCTTTTGAATTCCTGATGTTTTGGCCATTCAAATATACCTGAGAGGAAAACGTATTATAAGTACCATAACCAAGTTTTACCAGGCCTGACAGCTTCTTTACGGGATCTTTAGTTATCAGGTTGATCACACCTCCCATGGCATTGTTTCCATACAGAGCAGATCCTGGGCCTTTTACTATCTCAATGCGGCCAATTTCATCGGGATTGATCAAATGCCAGTTGACAGAACCACCTGTTGTTTTGTTCAGGGGAACTCCATCAAGCAAAATGAGCGATCTGGATGCACCCGGCATTCCACGCATGGTTACACTTGCATTACGCGAAAAGATCCCCCAACTTCGATTGACAACGATGCCGGGCACCATTTTCAATAGATCATCGGTATTGGTTGCAGGATATTCAGCTATTTGCTCCGTGGTTACTAAATTTATACGACGGGGAATATCCTGTAAAGTGGTTTTCGTCCGGGTTGCCGTTATCACAATAGAAGAAATAAGTATAGAATCCGGCTCCAGAAAAATAATAATCGGGAATTTACTATTTGAGATTGATAGCGTTGTGTCGCGGTAACCTACATGACTTATTCTAAGTTTCTCAGGAACCTTATGACTAAACTGAAACTGAAAAAAACCTTCACCATTAGCTGAAGTTCCTCCTTTTGATCCTTCAAAAAATACATTTGCTCCAGGTAGGGGTGCCTGTGAATTGCCATCCTTAACATAACCACTGATTTCATTTTGGCCAAATAGAATTCCAATTTCAAAAATGAAAACAAAAGCAGTTATTACACCAATAGTCCAATTCAGCTTTATCATTTTTCCAGGTCTTGAATTTTAATATCAATATTGATGTTCCCATCATTACCCGTTGAAACATCATTTACCAAAAACAACCCAAGTTTGTTCTGCTGGTTTTTAAATACATAAACATCACCTTGGGATAGAATCTTCGCCTTTCTTTTTCCCTCAGCATCGATGTAGTTTGCAATCATAATGCTATCGTTTTTGATATTGTCAAAATCGGACTCAGATAATGAAGTTTTAATATAACGTGTGGTATTTCTTATTTCCCAGTTTACCGGAGTCAGATTATCCGGATAAATACCACTTTCAATATTCGCTCCTGGTGAAGCAATTGTGGATAGATCCTCACCATAATAAAAAACCATGTCAATAAGCTCCTGATTGATTTGGGCATCAACTATCGTATATACTACTTGATTTGTCAATGAAAAAAAGCCCCCGATTTGTATATTGTTCTGAGCTCCCATATCAACACCACTCATTAACATAATTGGGCTATATGCGGAATTGGTATCAGCATTGATAAAAAACACATCGCCATTTCCATTGCCATTTCTGTCGCGGATTCTAAAGGACCACAATTCAACCTGCGCTGAAGACCTATAAAAACTGCCTTCCCAATTAAACTCTGAACAATAGATGGCAGTATCAAAAATCCGGGTTTTAAGGTGTTCTGAATTTTCTACATCAATAAAAAAGTTGGTTAGCTTTTCCGATCCTTCATTTGCCTCAATTTTAAATCTCATAAGCTGTCCGGGTGAAACCGTGGCCGGCCCGCTGATGTATCCTGAATCAGCTACCATTTCAAATGAAGGGCTTACTCCCGGGCCTTCATCTTTGGAACAAGATACGATTGCTACCAAAACAATCAGGTAAAAAAACAAACGATATGCAGGAGTAAACATATCGGCAAATATAGAACAACCTTTTAAAGGATTATTGCCATTTATCATTTTTTAATGAATTTTTTGATAACAGAAGATGTAAGTCCGGCACCGACAAACCCACCTACCATTCCGGAAAGGAAATGGAAAATCATCGGTATTAGATATCCGTGTTTAATAAAAGATGAATAGGGATATGCTGTAAGCAGGTGAATGATCATACGGCTAACCGGAATAGCCATATATGCAACACCGGCGATCAGGGCCAATTCAAAAAAATGCCATTTATGCTGCCTCCGTATGTTGTAAAGCAAATCAATCATGATTCCGGGAAACATAAAATTGATGCCCATGAAAGGATCAGTAAATCCAAAGGCAGGGAATAAAAGTACAAGGCCAATTCCGAGAGAGGAAACCGAAGAAGCCCATTTGATATTAGAGGCCACACGGCCAGCCAAAAGCAAGGCCATAAATTCCAGTCCATGATGGCCGGGAATATTAAGGGGTGTCCTCAATCGTGCATGCAACATGATTGCTATAATACCAATTCCGAAAAGGATAAGGTACTCCACGACTACAGGCACTGTTCCGCTAAGAGATGGTGCGGATATACTCTTTTGAACTTGTTTTCCATCCATAATCTGCAAAATTAGAATTTTCGACCAATAAAACAGCAGAATTTTTTAACAAAATCGGGCGTGTCCATCCATTGCAATTGACACGTTCATTTTCAGGGACTTCAATTCCATCCTTGGTCTGAACCTTGTCAATCCCCGCATCCTGTTTCAATTCCTTAACGGTGTAAACTCCTGCATCAAAATCGCGCAATTCCCTGACACCACGAAGCCAGATAAACCTGCCATCATTTCCTTCTTTTCGCAAGCCAACAGCTGCCAGTGCGCCGATCTGTCCAATTAGAGTTCCGGTAAAGCCTTCGAGGTAAACAGTATTTTTTTTCGCTATTTCAATTGCATCGTTAAGGTTTAAGACTTCCTTTTTAGCCCGCTCCCCCCATTTTCGTATTTCAACTGAAACAGTATCCCATTCAGCAATGCACAGGCCGGCATCCGATCCTTCTGCTGCTTCATTTTTTAGATATTCTGCACAAAACAATTTAATTTCATCAAACTTATCTGAATCCACATCCAAACAAGCTGAACTGTTTTGAGAAGTATAAGCGATATCATCATGAACATATAACTGATGGCGTGTAATGCCTTTTACAGTGCCAAATCCTGCTTCCTCAATCTGTTTCGCTAACTGACGTGCTTTGAACCCTGTCCCTCTGGATTCCTTGTTGTCCGTATCATCAATTCCGATTAGCAGGCGCATGAATTTTATAGATTACTATCGTCCACAAATATATTTTAATTTTTGTCCGGCAAAATCTAAATTTATAAAAAGATTACGATTATCTAATAATAGGCCACTACTAACATTGGACGAAAAGCTTTGCAGATAGCCACAAATTCATAGATCAATCAAAATATATATGAAATTGCTTTTCTTGAGTGGATTTTTTGTAGTTTTATAACCTGAAACCTTTAAAATATTGAAATTAATTGTTTGAATTATGAAAACACTTGTTTTTATTTTGTTAGCCCTCCCTTTTACTGTATTTGGGCAATTGAATCCGTATGGAGTGCTAAAAGCAGAAGTTTATGGCAACACTGTTATTCTAAAAAATGACTCAGCATTCCGAAATTGTGCCTGTGTTTATTCGATGGAAATAATACAACTTGAGGGAGATACTTTGACCTTGGTATGAATGGGAGCAAAGCGATGATATTGTTTATTGTATGTGCAATTTTGATTTATCAGTAACAATTGACTCACTTAATCCAGGCACCTACCATGTTAAAACCTATTTTACAGATATCCCATATCCACAAGTTGATACAATTTATATCGGTTTGATTTCGTTCACAATTTCGGAGCAAAATTCATTTAATAATTTTAATGCAAGCAATGGGTTTCAAAGCAATTGTTACTCTATTTTGACTGACACTGAACAACAAATTGAAAACCCTGACTTTTTGCTTTACCCAGACCCCGCTAAAAACAGACTAACCATTTCGTCTTCTGCAATAAAAAGCAATGCAGAACTTTCAATATTTAATCTTAATGGGAAAAAAGTATTCGAAAAGCAGATAAGAAATAAGGAAACCCAAATCGACATTAGCAGCCTACCACGAGGAGTTTATTTCGTACGGCTTCAAAATCAAAATACGGTGGAAGTGATGAAGATGGTGAAGGAGTAGGAGTTAGTACTTAGTAGTTAGAGGTTAGATGGGGCAAAGGTATGCGTGAATATTGGAACGATATGATCCACTCCCTCATCCATGCTCCATGCCCTTTGCCCCATACTCTTTTTCATCATTCATCAAACACATCAAATTTAATTCCCTGTGCCAATGGCAACTCTGTGCCAAAGTTAATGGTATTGGTTTGCCGGCGCATATATGCTTTCCAGGCATCCGAACCCGATTCGCGGCCACCACCGGTATCTTTTTCGCCGCCAAAAGCTCCACCTATTTCTGCACCATTAGTCGCAATGTTGACATTTGCAATTCCACAGTCTGACCCTTCGTGGGAAAGGAACCTCTCAGTTTCGTGAATATTTCTTGAGAAAATAGCTGAAGACAATCCCTGTGGAACACCATTATGCATTTCAATGGCCTCTTCAATGGTTTTATAGCGCATCAGGTAGAGGATGGGTGCAAATGTCTCGTCCTGCACAATTTCATAATGGTTCTCTTGCCTCTGCAATACAAGGCACCACATAACACCCCGACTCATAACCTTCACCTTCCAAAACCTGGCCGCCATAAACAATTTTACCACCTTCTTTTACCACTTGCTCCTGGGCATATTTGAAAGCCTCAACAGCCGATTTGTCAACCAAAGGCCCTACAAGTTTGCTTTCGTCAAGTGGATGGCCAATTTTGATTTGCTTGTAGGCTGCTACAAGCTTCTCCTTAAAAATATCATACATACAATCATGAATAAACAGCCTTCGGGTGGATGTACATCGTTGGCCGGCTGTTGCAACAGCTCCAAACAAACTTGCCATCAGGGCCATATTCCTGTTTCCGTATTGAGATACAATAATGGCATTGTTTCCTCCCAATTCGAGGATGGTCTTACCCAGGCGTTCACCAACGAGCTTGGCAACTCGGCGACCGACAGCAACAGAACCGGTAACCGAAATAAGAGGAACCCTCTTATCTTTCAGGAAATCATCACCCAAAACTTTTGAACTTGCAACAACTACATTCAAAACACCTTCCGGAACCTCATTTCGTACCAGTACATCCTTGATAATATTGTGAATGGCTATTGCACACAAAGGGGTTTTGGATGAAGGTTTTAAAATGACCACATCACCGGCTATCAAAGCGATCATTGCATTCCAGGCCCAAACAGCAACCGGGAAATTAAAAGAGGTGATCACACCCACTATTCCCAGCGGATGGTACTGATCATACATCCGGTGTTTCTCACGTTCGGAGTGCATTGTAGATCCATATAACTGTCGGGATTGCCCAACTGCAAAATCGGCAATGTCAATCATTTCCTGAACCTCACCGAGGCCCTCCTGATAAACCTTACCCATTTCGTAAGAAACCAGCTTACCCAGAGGCTCTTTATACGTTCTCAACTCCTCTCCTATTTGTCTGACAATTTCACCACGTTTTGGAGCCGGAACCATCCGCCAGTATTTGAATGCTTCCTGAGCTGTGGCAACGATTTGTTCGTAATCATCCCAGGAAGCCTGTTTTACTTTTCCAATTAATTTCCCATCTGCAGGTGAATAGGATTCCAATAATTCACCATTTGTTTCGAACCAAACGGTTCCTGTTGATGCACCGTTATTTATATCTTTTAAACCCAATGTTTTTAACATTTCAGGTATTCCAAAATCTTTCATTGAATATGTTTTTATGTGTTAATAAAAAAGCTAAAACCTGTAACGAGATAACAAAGAACAGCAGGGTTTGTTTAATATTGAAGGACTGGAAATATTAATCTTCGGAAGAAAGTGATAACCAATTCACCACATAAGAAACAAATTCATTTAAAAGGTACAGATAGCCTGAGAAAGTCTTGTGCAAGTTTTGTTGTGAATAATTCACGGGCGGGTAATAAATCACGCCCACCTTTAACGAGGGCCCCAATACTTTTTGGTAGGTAAACCATGTACGCCGGCTGTGAAATCCTGAAGAGAGGACATTCAGGTTGGAGATTTGTTTTTTTTCAAAATATTCCTTTAAGGCTTTTGCAGATGCCAGGGTCTGATTGCATATGACCGGCTTAAAATCCAGTGTTGTCATTTTCTGCGAATTTACTCCCAAACCAACGAGGTATTGTGCTACTTCTTCCGATTGGGAATTGAAACCTGTTGTTTCCTTTGTCTGCTCTTCTGTTTCTGCTACATTTTCAGGTGTTGCCAAAATGGTAAAACCTCCGATTTTAACTGAATGAATGCTCAGGTTCCTGTCCTCATTGCCTGTAAAAATGTCGTTGGTAAACCGCAAGCACAAAGATTCTATGCCTTTTTCAGGGGTCGGGATCTTAATATAAAAATCGTTAAACTCTTCCTTCACAAAATAACCCTTAACAAAATGGCCATTGACAACTATATTGAAATAAGGAAAATATCCCGCTGCTTCTGTTCCTTTGGCCGTGACGGAAATTGTGACGGAATCCCCAGATTGCAAAACAGTCAATCCGGACAAATTAAAAGTCAATGATGAATTGGTCAAAAGCCAAATACCTTTTTGACCTATGTCTTTTTTATTGTAATTATGACTGTTCATATCTGCAGATTCTTCCACCTCAGCTATGTAGTGCTTTCCTACAACAATGCAGCGGGCTTCCGGGTCTTGCTTCAGATAATCAGCAATTCTTTCAACCTCATAAGCTGAAATCCAGCTTTCGATAACAACTACTTCACTGTCGACGGGATGATTATAAATCAGAAAAGAAGGTAAATAAAACCGGATAAATAAAAAAAGGAGGATCACTAAAATGCCGAACAAAAGAAACACCTTGACAATCCTCTTCATGGCTCTCATTTAAAGACTTAACTTGTTCCTGAACTCCTCAAAAGCCTGTTCAATTTGCACATCCACTTTTTCATGAAACTCATCAAAAGCCTGAACCAATTTTTTTCCTTCAGGGGTAAGGCTGGATTTCCCACCATCCTTTCCACCACGCTCTTTTTCAAGTATGGCAAAACCCAAGACCTCTTCAATTTTTTTCAGGTCACCCCAGGTTCTGCGGTAGGTAATTCCAAGAGCCTTAGTAGCCGCTTTCAGGGAACCGTGTTGTTCAATGGCCTTTAAGATTTGCCATTTCCCATCGCCAAGGATTCCTTCATCTTTATCGGTGGAAAGCCATATTTTGTAATTGAATTTTATATTGGCAGGAAGATAATTTGTTTCCATAAAAAAAGAGTTTCCACAAATATAGGGAAACTCTTATAATTTATTAGGACATTAATATTTGTAAGCAAACATCGGGAACTCACCCATCTTCTCGTTTACTTGTTTTCTAACCTTTTGCAAGAGGTTATATGATTTATACCGAAGGAAATCAGGTTTGCAAAAAGCTGATTACATAACTACTGGCATGAACTGTTTCTAATAGAAAAATACTTCGCATTTTTAATAAGAAGCAGTATATATTCTGAACAGAAGCAAGGATAATCTTAGAAATACCTCTCCAGAAACCGTTTAAAAAACACATCATAAACTACATATCCCTCCTGTCTTCGATAGATGATCTCTTTTGTTGCAAGCGCATTGATTGATTGAATGGTTGATGAGGAAGATGGAAGTTTGTATTTCATTAAAAGTTCGATGGAAGATGGTTTTTGTACAATCCCCTCTTTTGCCACAGCAACAACAACTTTTTTATGATTATCAGGAAGTAGGTTGTAAATGCCCATGTAATCTATTTTCCTGTTCTCAATATAACTTGTCGTTATTTCTATGGCTTCGTCCAGTTGAAGTTTGTTTTCTGTCCTGAAAAATGCCTGGTTGCATATCACTTGTGTATAATAGGTATAGGTTTCTGTAAATTCCAGGATATGATCAATAGCCTCTTTATCTATTTGTTTTGAATTCTCGAGGAAACATAACTCAATAAATTGAAAGTATTTGTCATAGTCTATTTTATCAAGAATGATTACTTCACTACTTTGATAAAATGGACGGGCAGCACTATAAAACATATTTTGAAGAATATGGTTCGAACTTCCCGAGAAAATAAATTTAACATTAAGAAGTTTTTGGATATATGATCGTAGTAAAGCCTCAGCCTTTTCAGGATAGTTTGCTACTTCCTGAAATTCATCAAAAGCGACAATCACTTTTTTATTTCGATCTTCCAGGTACTTGAATAATTGGCCAAGGCTTGTTTCCACCTGGCCTTCTTTTAAGCTTAAACTTAGCACAGGTGTCCCATCCTGAGAAAAAGATAGAGTAGGTGTTACTCCCTTCAGAAGTTCTTTTATTCCGTTGAGAATACTTTTTTTATAATATTTACCGAGGATACTTTCGGCAAAAGTGCGGATAAGGTCCTCCATGTTTTTAGTAGCAAACAAGTCAATGTATATGGTGTCGTACTCTTTTATATCCTCAATGGAATGGAATAAATGCCTGATCAACGCGCTCTTCCCTAACCTTCTTGGGCTGTGCACCAATGAATTAAGCCCATTGGATAGATTATCCTTAAGTCGGGTCATTTCCTTTTGGCGATCACAAAAATAATCAGGATGATAAGTTAAAGTGAATGGATTCATCGCTTCAAATTAAATTTGCTACAAACATACAATAATTCCATAAAATATAGAACATAAAATATGTTACATAATTTATGGAATATAAAAAAAATGGGATTCTGACTTCATCAAAATCCCTCTTTAAAAAAGAAATTATTTTTTATTCAGCAAACATCGGGAACTCGCCCATCATCTCGTTTACTTGTTTTCTAACCTTTGGAAGCAGGTCTTCATTATCAATATCGGAAATCACCTGATCAATCAAATCAACGATCACCGGCATATGCTCCTCTTTCATTCCACGTGTTGTGATAGCGGGCGTACCAATCCGTAAACCGGATGTTTGGAATGGGGAGCGGCTATCGAAAGGAACCATGTTCTTGTTTACCGTAATATCCGCTTTAACCAGTGTGTCTTCAACCTTACGGCCAGTAATATCGGGGAATTTATTTCTTAGGTCAATCAACATTAAATGATTGTCAGTTCCGTCAGAAATGATATTATAACCTTTGTCAACAAAAGCATTGGCCATAATATCAGCATTTTTTTTCACCTGTATCATGTAATGTTTATAATCTTTCGTAAGGGCTTCACCAAAAGCCACAG
The DNA here is from genome assembly GCA_041393255.1 of Bacteroidales bacterium. Taxonomy (GTDB): domain Bacteria; phylum Bacteroidota; class Bacteroidia; order Bacteroidales; family JAADJA01; genus JAADJA01. The sequence continues at coordinate 38,637 of JAWKKM010000024.1, forward strand.
CTTTGGCAGCAATTACATGTTCAAGCGGCCCACCCTGAATGCCAGGAAAAACCCCGGAGTCGAACAAAGAGGACATGGAACGGATAACACCTTTTGGAGTAGTTTTTCCAAAAGGATTGTCAAAATCCTTACCCATCATGATAATACCACCCCTGGGGCCACGAAGTGTTTTGTGTGTAGTGGAAGTAACCACATGGCAATATTTTAAGGGATCGTTTAACAATCCAACTGCGATCAATCCGGCTGGATGGGCAATATCAGCCATGAGGAATGCACCGATCTTATCGGCAATCTCCCGCATGCGTTTATAGTCCCAATCACGCGAATAGGCTGAGGCACCGGCAAGGAGAAGCTTTGGTTTTTCGCGAAGGGCAATTTCTTCCATTTCATCATAATCAACCATTCCGGTATCTTCTTTCACTTTGTAAGCAATCGGATTGTAAAGAATTCCTGAAGAGTTAACAAATGAGCCATGTGACAAATGGCCACCATGAGAAAGATCAAGTCCCATAAAAGTATCACCCGGTTTCAACAAGGTAAGGAAAACAGCCATTTTGGCCTGAGCCCCTGAGTGTGGCTGTACATTAGCCCATTCTGCTCCGAATAGCTCTTTCAATCGATCAATGGCCAGTTGCTCTGTTTCATCCACATGCTGGCAACCACCATAATAACGTTTCCCGGGATAACCCTCTGCATATTTATTGGTCATTACCGAACCCATGGCCTGCAACACCTGTTCGCTTACAAAATTTTCAGAGGCGATTAATTCAATTCCATACTTTTGTCGTTTGGCTTCCTTTTCAAGGATTTCAAAAACTGCTGTATCTCTTTTCATTCGTATATAATTTTTTCAGAATTAACGATAATATTTACTGTAGTATTGACAAATAAAACATTTGATAATTGCACAAAGTTAGGAAATTTATTTTGGCTTATTGAAGATATAAAACAATTTCCATAAAAAGATGTTATACCATAACATTGAGTTTTTTTAATATGTTTGCAGCATGATTGGATTTGAAAAATTTGAGTTGAGCAACGGATTAAGGGTAATAGTGCATAAAGATACATCCACCCCTATTGTAGCGATGAATATTCTGTATGATGTAGGTGCGCGCGATGAACATCCGGATAAAACAGGATTTGCTCATTTGTTCGAGCATTTAATGTATGGAGGGTCAGTAAACATTCCCAAATATGATACTCCTCTTGAAAATGCAGGTGGCGAGAACAATGCCTTCACCAACAACGACATTACCAACTACTATTTGACAATTCCCAAACAAAATCTTGAACTCGCTTTTTGGCTTGAATCGGATCGGATGCTGAATTTATCATTTTCAAAGAAAAGCCTTGAAGTTCAGCGGAACGTGGTTGTTGAGGAGTTCAAACAATCGTACCTGAATCAGCCCTATGGTGATGTTTGGTTACTGTTAAGGCCGCTGGTGTATAAAGTGCATCCTTACCAATGGGCAACCATCGGGAAAGAGCTTTCTCATATTGAGAATGCTACTATGCAGGATGTCAAAGACTTTTATAATACGTATTACAATCCCAATAATGCTATTCTGGTAGTTGCAGGAGATGTTGATACGGATGATATAAAAAAACTTGCTAAAAAATGGTTTGGGCCAATCGAAAGCAGGGAAAAAACAATTCGTAACATTCCTCCGGAACCTGAGCAAACGGAAGAGAGAAAGCTGACTGTAATGCGCGATGTGCCCTATGATTCAATTTATAAAGCATATCACATGTGCAACCGGCATGATCCGAATTATCACACCACCGACCTGATTTCGGACATTCTATCAAATGGTGATTCATCCCGCTTGTATTCGCATTTGGTAAAGGACAAAAAGTTGTTTTCTGAAATCCATGCCTATATCAGTGGCGATATTGATGAGGGAATGTTTGTTATATCGGGTAAGCTCAGCGAAGGAGTTGAAATGGAAGAAGCGGATTCGGCCCTGCTGAACGAACTGGAGAATCTTAAAAGCCAACTCGTTACCGAACGCGAACTCGACAAGGTAAAAAATAAGATTGAATCGAACCTGGAGTTTTCAGAAATGAATGTCATGAACAAAGCCATGAACCTGGCATACTCCGAATTGCTGGGTGATGCTGATTTGATCAACCAGGAGAAAGTGAAATACAATGCCGTTTCCCGTGAAGGAATTTTAAAAACAGCAACCGGTTTATTTAAACAGACAAATTGTTCTACACTGTATTATCAGGCAAATTAAATGATGGAAGAACTTAACAGAAAAAAAGAGCCCGGGATCAACTTATTGAAGAATATTAATTTGCCCCAACCCAAAAGCATTTCGTTGAATAATGGAATTCCGGTACACTTGATTGATACCGGAACACAGGAATTAATTAAAATTGAATGCCTGTTCAAAGCCGGAAAATGGTATGAAGATAAACCGCTTTTGGCAAGGTTTACAAATAAAATGCTAAAAAGGGGCTCAATGAACTATGATGCCAAACAAATTGCAGAGAAGATGGATTTCTACGGCGCTCACTTAGAGTCATCTCCTGAGATGGACATTGCTTCGGTGTCGGTCTACAGCCTGAATAAACACCTGCCAAATATTTTACCCGTGTTTAGTGATGTGGTTTTAAACCCTGTTTTCCCGGATAATGAATTGATTACTTATGCCCAAAACCAAAAACAAAAATTTATTGTCAATAGTGAAAAAGTAAAATACCTGGCAAGGATTAAATTTACGGAACTTATTTTTGGAAAGAGTAATCCTTATGGCAGGTCATTCACCAATGATGATTTTACGAATATTAATACCCGTGATCTTCATCAGTTTCACGAAAAATATTATACTTCTGAAAATTTCCAGATCATAGTTGCCGGTAAACTTCCGGAGAATATTATTGAGTTATTAAACAATCATTTTGGAAACATTGAGCGAACTGAGAATCGTATTCCATTTGAAAATAACTTTGCTATTGACAATGTCAATGGCCAGTTTAGACACATTAAAAAAGACAAAACTGTTCAAACAGCCCTTCGCATTGGCAAGCCCATTATTAGCAGGACACATCCTGATTTTCAAAAACTGAAAATCCTGAATACCGTTTTGGGTGGCTACTTTGGCTCGCGGTTGATGACTAACATAAGGGAAGACAAAGGCTACACCTATGGAATTGGATCGGCCATTGTTCCGCTTCATCATTCAGGATATTTCTTCATTGCCACAGAGGTTGGAACTAATGTTACGGAAAAAGCTATAAAGGAGATTCACAAAGAAATTGAAATTATTCATAACGATTTAATTCCTGCCAAAGAATTGGATTTGGTAAGAAATTATTTAATGGGCTCTTTTCTTCGAAATGTTGATGGCCCTTTTGCTATCGCTGAAAGCTTTCGAAACATACTGGAATATGGATTAACCATGGATTACTATTCCGATTTCATTGAAACAATTCATCAAACAAGTGCTCAGGAATTACGGGATTTGGCGAGGGAATACTTGAATATATCTTCCTTGTACGAATTGAAAGTTGGACAATAAGAAAGTCATCTGGTCAGTTATTAATTCTAAAATTTGTTTATTAACAGCAATCCGTTTAACTTTAACCGGTCAATGATGAATGCCACAAAATACCTTCTGACTCTATTGCTATTATCTGCTTATGTTAATAGTTATTCACAGGTAGATGCAGGTGACGATGTTACCATTAGTGCAGGCATACCTTTAAAATTAAATGCTGTTTATGAAGGTTATACCGGCTTGCCCATAACCGCGGGTGATGATAGCTTTGTGGGCCCTTTCGAGATTGGATTTGAGTTCACCTATTTTGGAGAAGTTCATAGCCAATTTGCTGCCAGCCCCAATGGAATAATCAGCCTTGATGTTCCTGATATTATCAATGTGAGCGTCCAGGAGCCATTGCCCATCCCCAATGGTATACTTTTAAAAACCATCATGGGCCCTTACCAGGACCTGTTTAAAAAACCCATCGAACCCCACAGTGAATTTTTGTATTATTTAACTGTTGGGGAAGCCCCTGCAAGAAGGCTCATTGTTGGCTGGTGTGATGCCCCGATGTACTCATGTGAATCGGAAAGAGCCTCGTATCAAATTGTTTTAAATGAAGAGGATAATTCGGTAACAAACCATGTTTTATCAAAGCCCTATTGTAATTACAACCAAAATAAGGCAACCCAGGGAGTTAACAACAACGATAATTTTGGAGTTGCTGTTGATTCAAGGAACAATACTTCCTGGACGGCATCTTCCGAGACATGGTTATTTGAACCTGATGGGCCTGAAAGTTATACGGTAACGCAATTGGACTTCAATCCTGAAGTGATCGGCCCCGAAGGAAAGCTTACCTGGGCATGGTACGCGAACAGCACCCAGAGCGACCCTGTCAGCACAAGCCAGTCAATCATTGTATATCCGGTGGAAAGCACAACCTATATTGTTGAGATATCGCTGTGTGGTGGACATACATTTACCGATGAGATTTATGTGAAAGTAATTCCTCTTCCAAATGCTTTTAACCCTGATAGTGAAATACCGGAAAACAGGGTTTTTAAAGTTATTGCCAGTTCAGATGACAACATCTTTCAATTTAGAATGAACATTTATGACAGGTGGGGGCAATTGGTATTTGAAACAAATAATCCTGAAATAGGATGGGACGGAACAAAAAACGGAACACCGTGCAATCCGGGGGTTTATGTTTGGACGATCTTTCAAGAGGGAGAGGGAGGAGATACTGCTAACTCAGGTTCTGTTACACTGGTCCGATAATAAAATCCAAAAAAAAAGCCTCTTTCGAGGCATTTTCTATTTTTTTGGTGTTTCTGCTGTAATTCCCAGCTCCGCCTTCACCATTTCAATAATGTTATCAGCAGGTTCAGCGTACATGAGTAAACCTTCAGTACTATTGAAAACATAGGTATAACCATTGTTCTTGGCAACCTTTTCTACAGCTTTCCTTGCTTTTTCAATGATGGGTGTAGTTAGCTCAACTTCCTTATCCTGAAGATCCTGTGAAGCTTGTTGTTCGAAAGCATCCAGGCGCTCTTTCAAATCATTTATCTCGGCTTCTTTGGTTTGCCTGATAATTACTGACATACCATCTGCATTGGCCTGATAATCCATAAATTTATTTTCCAGTTCGGTTTGCATAGCGGTATATTGCTCCTGAATGGACTTGTTATACGTTTCAAATACTTTCTTAACAGAATCTAATCCTGGCATCAGGCTGTAGAGAGCAGCGAAGTCAAGATGTCCTAATTTAATTTTAGTTTGTGAAAAAGACTGAAGTGATCCGCAAAAGAACAAAGGCTAATAGAAGGATTGTTACTAATTTTTTCATATACTATTTTGTGTGTTAAAATTTCTGATTTAAGGGCGCAAATGTATAGAAATTAATTGAATTGTGATTTATTTTTTCGCTGGTTTTATTTTTTCTCTGTTCGGCCGGGATTACTTATTGGCCCTGGACTCATACCACCGGCCCTCGTGGTGACTTATTTTCTGTCTTCTGTGTTGCCGGAGGGGTACTCTCGTATTCCGTCTTCACCCTGTCTTCACGCCTAACAGTGCTCCAGTTCCGCACCTACATCATCCAAAACATCATCGCTGATATCGTATTTTGTATTTACGTAAAGAATGGTCAGACTACCTGCTTTATCAAATACAAATGCATAATTTTTTTCTGTTGCAATTTCTTCAATGGAATTGAATATTTTCTCCTGAATGGGCTTTACCAACTCTTCACGTTTTAAAAACAAATCGCCGTCCTTTCCGAAACGCTGGACCTGCAGATCCTTCACCTCTTTTTCCTTCGCTACAATTTCCTCTTCCCTTTTTCTTTTGATATCCTCTGGCATTAATAAAGCTTCAGCCTGGTATGTTTTGGTACAATTTATCAATCTCACCAAATTTCCGTTCAATTTCTTTTTGATACTGATCAGCCAATTCATCTATTAGCTTCTGTGCATCTTTATATTCGGGAATATTGTCAAGAATGTATTCAGTATCAACGTAAGCATATTTTTGAGCCAACAAAAAGGTAATTGAGAACAACACCAAAAGTGAAGATAGAACTAGTTTTTTCATGCTTTTCCTCTATTTAATGTTTTTAAATTATTAAGGTACTAACGCAAATTATAAGCATTTTCATATCACTTGCTAAAAATTAATCAATTGATTGGTTTATAGAAAAGTGGAATTGCCCCTGGTTGGCATTTGGCAAACCGGGCACATCATCAAAACCATAACCCCAGTCAAGTCCTAAGATACCAAACATCGGAAGATAAACACGCACACCGAAGCCTGCAGATTTATACACATTAAAGGGGTTAAAATCATCAAAATTTGCCCAGGCTTTTCCGGCTTCTAACCATGAAGTAACATAAATAGTCGCACTCGGATTAAGCGACAATGGATACCTCAATTCAAAAGTATATTTACTATATATTGACCCTCCGACGTTACTGCTTCTCCAGTAATTAGGTGTCAGGGTTTCGTTTCCATAGCCACGCATTCCGATAATTTCACGTCCATCAAGGTTGTTGTATACTGACAATCCGTCACCTCCCATGAAATACCTTTCGAAAGGAGTGTTCCCGATAGTAGGATCATAATGCCCAAGAAATCCGAACTTAGCACGAGCCATCACAACAAGATTTTTATAGATAGGTGTAAAATAAGTTGTTACAAAACCCCATTTATGATATTCCATCCATTTATATTTTTCATTGTCCTCAAGGGTAGCAAAATTCCGATCACTGAAAGCAGAATAAGGTGGCGTAAAATCAAGTGATAGGGATACCAAAGATCCTGTTCGGGGATAAATGGGCTGGTCAATCGAATTTCTGGATAAAGTAACGTTAAAGCTTATATTGTTGTAATAACCTGTACCTGTACCAAAAGTAAAGACCTGTGTATAATTGTCCAGATCGTATCGCACAAAGTTAGCGGCCATGTACAATTGGAAGAAATCATCAGGCCATGTCAGACGCTTTCCTAAACCCACAGTTATACCATTGGTAACAAATGACCGCCTGTCGGGAGAATCTTTCGCCAAACCATTGGAATATAAGGAATGATAATAGCTAACACTAAATGAATTGGGTTTTTTCCCACCCAGCCATGGCTCGGTAAAAGATGCACTGTAACTGATGTAGCCAGCACCATAGGATTGTACCCGTAAGCTTAATTTTTGTCCGTCACCGGTTGGAACAGGCCTCCAGGCTTTTCTCTTTAAAATTTTGTTCAACGAAAAGTTATTGAACGAAACACCAAGCGTTCCAATGATACGGCCATATCCCCATCCGCCTGATAGTTCAATCTGATCTGAAGATGTTTCCTCTACCTGATATTCAATATCAACAGTGCCTTCTGCAGGATTGGGGCGAATATCAGGATTGATGGCTTCCGGGTTGAAGTATTTCAACTGTGCCAATTCGCGGGTAGTCCTGATGATATCCGAACGTGAGAACAATTGTCCGGGCCGTGTCCTCAGCTCACGGACGATTACATGATCATTGGTTCGCGTATTTCCCCTAACCGAAACTTTATTTATAGTAGCCTGTTTGCCTTCATAAATCCTTATTTCCAAATCAATCGAGTCATTATCAACCTGAACCTCAACGGGATTTGCCTGAAAAAACAAATAACCATCGTTCATATACAGCGAGCTCACATCATCTTCATTTTGATTAAAGGTAAGGTTCGCATTCAGCAATTCCCAGTTATAAATATCGCCTTTGGTTATGCGTAAAACCCTGTCAAGGTACTCGTCAGTGTATTTAGTATTTCCAACCCAGTTGATGTTTCTGAAATAATATTGATTCCCCTCATTCAATACCATATCAATACTAACTGTATTATCCGAATTGCGGTATATGGAATCCCTGAGAATAAAAGCATCACGATAACCCACCTCATTGTATTTACTGATCAGGTTAACCCGGTCACCATCGTAATTACTCTTTATAAACTTGGAAGCTTTAAATATTCTAAGCCTTTAATGTTTTCATTGATATAATCCCGCGTATCTTCAACTGTATTTTCAAATTTAAATGTGACGATATTCTTGACATAGCTAAAGATGAGTTTTTCTAAATTATAAAAGGGCTGGAAATTTCCTTTCTTTGGTTTCCTTGAGGAATTTCTTTACTTTTTGATCATCGAAATGTTCATTTCCGACTATGTTGATATTTCTAATTTTAATTTTTTCTTTTTTATCAATATCAATCTGAAGCCTTACGTGGTTAATCCTTAATGTATCAGGAATTTGGGATATTTTAACTTCCGTGTCCAGGTATCCTTTGTCGACAAAATACTTCTTTATGGTGTTGTTGCTTTTGATGAGAAGGTTTTCCGTAACCACATCACCACTGGCAAGTTTCAATTCGTCGCGGAGGTTATCGGCTTCGGACTTTTAACGCCACCAAAGGAAAGGTAGACATACGAGGCCGCTCGCTTAAATCAATATTGAGAAAGATAAGATTATCCTGAATGTTGGTTGCCGAAATAATAACATTATCAAACAATCCCTGATCCCATAAATTCTTAATTGCTTTTGAAATTTCTTCACCAGGAACCTCAACAATATCGCCTACCGACAAACCCGACAACATGATCAGAACATTGTTATCAAGATACTTTATACCGGTAACTGTAATTCCACCTATTTCATATTTTTGAGGGTCATCATAACTGATATTATCCAATTCTCCAAGCCTGATCTGTCCTTGCAAAATTATAGGAACCAGAAACATTATCCAAAATAATCCAACTAACGTATTCCTCCTCATCCTCTCAATATATTATTTGTTCACTTGTTTTGCCAAATCTTCGTTCTCTGTTCTGGAAATTATAGATTGCTTCATACAAATCTTCCTTTCTGAAATCGGGCCAATATTTTGGTGTAAAATACAATTCGGAATAGGCAATTTGCCACAGTAAAAAATTACTGATCCTTCGCTCGCCACTTGTTCTGATCAATAGTTCAGGATCGGGAATAGAGCGGGTTGTTAAAAAAGACTCTACCAATTGCTGATCAATTTCTTCAGGATCCAATTCTCCTTTGGCAACCCTCAATCCGATTTCTTTCGCGGCTTGTGCAATCTCCCACCTGGCACTGTAACTCAGTGCAAGGATCATAGTCATCCGTGTATGATGTGCAGTTTCTTTAATTGCTTCCTGCAATTCAGCACGGGTTCTTTCGGGAAGGGATTGAATATCCCCTATTGCCATCAGTTTGATGTTGTTATCGTGAAGTGTTTTTATTTCGTTATTAATCGTTTGAACCAAAAGCTTCATTAAAGCATTGACTTCAGATTGTGGCCGCTGCCAGTTCTCCGTTGAAAAAGCAAACAATGTTAAATAGTTAACTCCCAATTCAGCTGCTGATTCAGCAGTTTCCCTAACAGACTTCACCCCCTGTTTATGGCCAAAAGTCCTGAGTTTGCCCCTTTGCTTAGCCCACCTGCCGTTGCCATCCATTATAACGGCAATATGGCTTGGCAGCCTTGACAAATCTATTTTATCTTTCCAACTCATTCTTTCGGTTATTTCTTTTATTCGTATCTGTTTTCAAAATCGGAGCACTTATTTCTGTTGGTCAAGTTGATGTTATACGTGAGAGTAAGCCCAAAAAATGAATACCAGTCGTTCGTCTTTGCATTTCCTCTTTGCATCAAGGGATCATGATCCCTGTTCGGATCCGACCATCCCTGCGCAACATAGTTGTCGTCTCCTGGTGATAGATTAGCCGGCAAATAATAAGTTGTGCTTATGTCATCAATATAATCGGTAAAGGTCTTTCTCATACCCCATTCCAGTGAAGCAGCAATTCTCCTCGAAAAGCTATATTTCACTCCCATCCCAAATGGAATACTGAAGGTGTAATAGGAATAATCGGGTCTGCTTTCACCGTTAAGGAATGCCGTATTATTTTGTCCCTCGGTATATTTATCCCTCAAATCCGTATTTCCAACTTTAGGACGGTGATATAAAAGAGCTGCACCTCCAAACAGATAAGGAGTCCAGAAGTTTTTTTTACTTCCTGTAAAATAGGGTAAAAAGTTAAATTCCATAATACCGGCCAATTCCCATATATTCGATTTGAACTCTAAGGAACGATCAGGCAAATAACCTGCCACTTTATCATCTCCTGCCAAGATTCCTTTGTACAAATTAACTCTCCCAACCCATCTGGAATTTAACGTATAGCGCCCGATCAACCCATAAGCAAGGCTTGATTGCATAAAGGGTACAGAAGGGTTGATATCACTCAATGTAATAGGAACCTCCGGCGAAAGCACCAATTTCGAGTTGGGCTTTTACACCAAAAGTGATAACTATTAATAGAGATGCTAAAACTAATTTCTTCATAAACAGCCGCAAATTTATAATTTTTACGTTAATTATTTTAAATAGCGCGGTGATTTACTCATATATTTGATACATAAAATAAATGCCGTTAAACATTTATATTTTCTTCAAGGCCAATTAAGTTTATTGGAAACCAAATTTCAGTCAATCCTTTCTCTCAATTCCTGATATCCAAGCCCCACATCAATTTTTTTCGTATGGTTTTAAAATAACTCTCATCCTCCAATTGCACAAGGTTTATTTGAAATTGCTCTTTCCTGATTGTCAACTCAACAGAAGAATCAATTAATTCGGAGCGGGAGTCAAGGCTTACAAAACCTTATTCTTCCCAGCACTTTAATCCTGATTTCACAACTGTCAGGGATAACGATAGGCCTAACTCGTTAAATTGTGCGTTGCAATGGGAGTGATAACGAAATTACTGCTTCGGGGCATAACAATTGGCCCCCCAGAGCTTAAAGAATAAGCAGTTGATCCTGTAGGGGTTGAAATAATCAAACCATCGGCCCAATACGAATTCAGGTACTCTCCATCTATCGTTGCTTCTATTTTGAGCATTGAGAAGGGGTCTTTCTTGTATACAGTCAGCTCATTTAAAGCATAATTGAACTCCCCAAATAAGTTAGCGGAAGTTTCAAGCCCAAGCAAAGTACGCCGGTCAAGCCGGTATTTTTGATGAATCAACTGCTCTATTGCCTGATCCATTCGATCTTTTGAAACCGAAGACAAAAAACCCATTCTTCCCAGGTTGATACCAAGAATGGGGATACCTGAATTATGCACATAGGTAATTGTATCAAGCAAGGTTCCATCGCCTCCAATTGAAAAAAGAAAATCCACATCCTTTTCCACTCCATGCGCCCCATTAAAAAAACCGTCCACTTTCGGCCATTTAATTACTTCAATATGCCTACCATAAAAAGGCTCATAAACCTGCATGGAAATACCCAGGCTATCCAATTTATCTATCAGATGCTGTAAATATCCCAGATTTTCTTCACTTATGTTTTTACCGAAAATTGCAACCTTCATGTCTTGATTATTTCACCGATGAATAGCGGAGCCGTTGAAACACTTTAAACAATGCTAAACTATATATAAAACCAACAGTATCTTTCAATTTTTCAATATTCTACAAGATTACGAAATTAAGGTTAATTAGTTATAAAATTAACAAACTTTATGACTTGTAAATTCGCGAATATAGCGCAGTTGGCAAATCTCCTTGCGAATATAAAAACCTTAAACCGGATCGACATCTAAAAAAACCCTTACGGATTTATGGATAGAACTTCCTTTAAACCTATCAATGGCTATCAGAATTTCTTTTTTATGAACGGAAAGTTTCTCATCCTTTTCAAGCTTTACCATTACTGCCTTGATATAAAAATTTTTAATTTTCGCCACCAACGGATATTCCGGGCCCAACACCCTCTTCCCCTGTGTTTCTCTCAAAATCATAGCAAACTCCCTGGCAGCCTCATTTAATATCCTCGCATCTTTATGCTTTAAACTTATGTTTATCAAACGATAAAAAGGCGGGTATTTAAAACTCCTGCGTTCCAAAATCTGGCTGCTGTACATGGAATTATAATCGTTTGCAATAACATCCCGAATTACTGAATGGTAAGGATTCCAACTTTGGATAATCACTTTGCCACGGTTGTTTTTCCGGCCTGCCCTGCCACTTACCTGGGCCATCATTTGAAAACTTCTTTCGTAAGATCGAAAATCGGGAAAGCTGATCATGTTGTCCGCATTCAAAATACCGACTACACTCACATTGTCGAAATCAAGGCCCTTGGTAACCATTTGTGTACCCACCAAAATATCAATTCTTCGATTCTCGAAATCATTTATAAGTAACTGGTAGGCATGTTTGGTGCGGGTAGTATCCAGATCCATTCTTGCAATTTTTGCATCCGGATAAAAAATAGCAAGTTCATCTTCCACCTTTTCCGTTCCAAAACCCCTCATTTGAAGATGTGTACTTCCACAGCCATCGCATCTTTCGGGTACCCTCCTTGAATACCCGCAATAATGGCATTTCAGTTGGTTGTTGTGCTTGTGATAGATCAGGGTCACATCACAATTTTTACACTCAGGCATCCAGTTGCAAGTTTCACACTCCAACCGGAGAGAGAATCCCCTTCTGTTTTGAAACAAAATCACCTGCTCCTTATTCTTCAATGCTTCAGTAATATGCTCCAGTAAAAAAGAAGAGAAATGCGATTTCATGGATTTTTGCCGTGTTTCCTTTTTTACATCAGCAACAAGGATCTCAGGCATTTGAATGTCACCATAACGGGTCTTCAACTCAACAAGGGTGTACTTTTGAATTTTGGTATTAAAATAACTTTCAATGCTTGGGGTAGCTGAACCAAGAATGGTATCTGCATGGTGAAGGCCAGCCAGAAATACGGCTCCATCCCTTGCATTATACCGGGGTGCAGGATCAAATTGCTTATACGAATAATCATGTTCCTCATCAACAATGATCAGTCCCAGGTCTTGAAAGGGTAAAAACAAAGCGGAACGAGGGCCAAGGATTATCTGGTTTTTGGAAGTATCTTTGGAATTGAATTTCAACACGCTGTTCCAGATTTCAACACGCTCGTTTTCATTGTATTTTGAGTGATAAACTCCTACCCTGTCACCGAAATACTTTCGCAAACGATTTATGATCTGTGTGGTTAAGGCAATTTCCGGAAGCAGGTACAATACCTGCTTTCCTTTAGCCAAAGCTTCCTCAATCAGCTTGATATAAACTTCCGTTTTACCGCTGGAAGTTACACCGTGCAACAAAACAACTTTTTTATCCTTAAAAGCTTCATTGATCTGAGAAAAGCATTGCAGTTGGTGTTCATTTAAAACAATATCGTTAACCTCGGAAATGGCTGTGAAATTCTCAAGCCTGCTTATGGTTTTTTTTTCTGAAATTAATATTCCCTTTTTCACCAATGCATTTATGGGACCGGAAATATTCTTTGCCTTCCCCGAAAGATCAGCAAGTCTTACTTCTCCGGCTACTCCATTGTCGAACCCACTTAAATGCACATAGGCCATCAAAGCTTCCAATTGTCGGAATGCCGATTTTTCGAGCTCATCAAATACCGACCGCATTTTTTCTTCATCTCTGTAGTCTTTACAAAGAGAAATAAAGGTTTCCGTTTTGGGTTTAAACCGGTCTTTGACTTCTTCTTCAGAAAGCACCACCTCCTTTTCCATCAGGCCCTTGATCAACGGTATGACTTTTTTTTGTTCAACAATATTTTCAATTTCGGAAATGGTCAGGCTCTTTTGAATATCAAGCGCTTCAGCTACCAGGTATTCCTTCTCGTTCAACGCATCAAAATCACCGGAAAAGTTTGGATTCATAACAATCTTAGACTCACTGGCCAGTTTCAGCGCTGAGGGAATAGCAACATTCATCACCTCACCTGGTTCGCTCATATAATAATCAGCTATCCATTGCCAGAACCGATACTGAATCTCATTCATTACAGGATGGGTATCCAACACCGACAGGATGTACTTAACCTGATAATTTTTAGGTGGCAAATCGTGAACTTTTGTAACTATTGCCGTATAAATTTTTTTTCTCCCAAATTGCACAACCACCCTTTTCCAGGGGGCCACTGCATCATTTAAATCGAAAGGTACCCGGTAAGTAAACAAACCCGGAACCGGCAGTGGCAATATTACATCGACAAAAAGGGTAATTCGGGTCATAAATTATTGGCGAGGATTTTTACCATTTTGAGCATTTCACCCCTTACCATTTTATGTTGTTTAATGGCTTTATCGAAAGGAATAAAAACCACATCTTTATTTATAATACCAATCATTTCGCCCCGTCTGCCAGACATGATTGCATTTACCGCTTCGTAACCCATGGTGCTGGCCAGAATACGGTCAAAGGAAGAAGGTGCACCACCCCTTTGAATATGGCCCAAAACAGTTACCCGGGTATCGATATTCGGGAATTTCTCTTTTGTTTTTCTTGCAACCTCAAATGCCCCCCCGGCATCATCACCTTCAGCTACCAATACTATCCCTGATTGTTTTTTGCTCTTAATGGAATTTTCTAGGATTTCACATAACTCATCAATATAAGTCACTGTTTCCGGAATCAGTATTTCTTTTGCGCCACTTGCTATTCCGCTTCTGAGTGCAATAAATCCTGCATCGCGGCCCATCACTTCTACAAAAAACAAACGGTTGTGCGAGTCGGCGGTATCCCGGATTTTATCCACTGCTTCCATTACCGTATTTAATGCGGTGTCAAAACCAATGGTCATATCCGTTCCATAAAGGTCATTATCAATTGTACCAGGTGCACCTAAAATCGGGAAATTGAATTCGCTCATAAATACACTTGCACCGGTAAATGTTCCATTTCCTCCAATCACAATCAAGGCATCAATTTTATGTTTCATCAGATTTTCATAAGCCTTTGCCCTACCTTCTACAGTCATAAACTCTTTGCTTCGAGACGACTTTAAAATGGTTCCTCCCCGTTGAATGATATTGGCAACCGAATTACTGTCCATCGGAAAAATCTCATCGTTAATCAGCCCTGAGTAACCTGACATGATTCCATAAGTTTTCAAACCATGATACATGCCTGTTCTGACAACTGCCCTAATACAGGCATTCATTCCGGGGCATCGCCACCAGACGTTAATACTGCAATTTTCTTTATCTTTTTCATTGAATAATCTAATTAATTCTTTCTTCGTTAATTGATTTTGTTGAGGAATAAATACGATTTTACGAATGTGAATTCACTGCAAGCCTTTAAATCCTTTTTCTTCTTCTCTTTCCTGAAGGCTTAAATCGTTCTTCCGTTTTCTTTTCTTTTTCCGCAAACGTTTTTTTGCTTCCTTCATACATATCGAAACAGGCAAAGCGGCATTCAAGCGGCCCATTAAAAATGGTCATATTCCTCGAGGGCTTCAGGCCAATGTATTTAAATGCATCAAGGTTAGAACTAATAATCCAGGCCTGGTATCCCTGGTAACTATTTTTTAGTGTATCTCCGATACTTTTATAAAGTTGCATGATATCACTGGTTTTTATCCTTTCCCCATAAGGCGGATTCATCACAATAATTCCATTCCCACCAGGTCTTTCCAGGTCATTAAAAAAGCTTGTTCGTAAGCTGATATTGTTTGACAGTCCTGCTGATTCAACATTTTCTTTTGCAACGGTCAAAATCCGCCCAGACCAGTCGGAGCCAATAATTGTACGATCAATATCCCTTATTTCTGCTTCCGCATCGGTTTTTACCTTTTCCCATAACTCATTGTCAAAATCCTTCCAACGTTTAAAACTATAATCCTCCCGAAAATAACCGGATGGGATATTTTTCGCGATCAGAGCAGCTTCGATAGGTAGGGTTCCGGAACCGCACATAGGGTCAATAAAATCAGTACTACCGTCATAGCCGGATATCAACACCAATCCCGCAGCCAGTACCTCATTCATGGGTGCCGGCCCGGTTGAAACCCGATATCCTCTTTTATGTAAGGACTCACCAGAGCTATCTAATGACACTGTTGCTTCATCTTTAAACACCCTTATATTAATTGCAAAATCAGGGTTATCCTTATCAATATTAGGCCGTTTACCATATTTTTCCCTGAATTGATCAACAATGGCATCTTTGGTTTTTAATGCCAGGTATTTGGAATGGGTAATGTTGGAATAACTCGTGATTCCGTCAATTGCAAATGTATTGTCAAGGCCCATGAATGAGGTCCAATCAATTTTCCCGACTTCCTCATACAACTGATTTTCATTGTGTGCCTTAAAAACAGCAATTGGCATGATGATGCGCAAAGCCGCCCTGCACAAATAATTAACCTTGTACAACATTTCCTTATCTCCCCAAAACTGCACCCCTCTTTTTACAATTCTTATTTTTTCGGCTCCCAGTTTGGTCAATTCTCCTGCAAGCACATTTTCGAAGCCTGTTAAGGTTTTGGCGATCATTTTAAATGTATTGGCACGATTGCTCATCATAAATAAATAAGGTGCAAAGGTATAAATATTTGATTGTTGCCTAAATTAATATGGAATTGGAAATTTTTGCATATTTGTAACAAATTAAAAATGTGGCCAATGACAATCAAAGATGCACAGGAACAAGTGGATAATTGGATAAACACAAAAGGAGTCAGGTATTTTAGCGAACTGACCAACATGGCTATCCTTACCGAAGAAGTTGGGGAAGTAGCCAGGGTCATGGCTCGTAAATATGGTGATCAATCTTTTAAAAACAAAGAAGAAGGAATTGATCTGGCCGATGAATTTGCTGATGTTCTTTGGGTTTTGATCTGCCTCGCTAATCAAACCGGAGTTGATCTTACTGAAGCCTTTAAAAAGAATATGGAGAAAAAAACCAAGCGTGATTCCAGGCGGCATTTGCAAAACAAAAAATTGCATTAGTTATTTATAAATTGATTGTCCGTTAATGGACAATTATTGATCGAAAGAACAACAATGTTTCGTATTGAATGGTCTTACTGCAAATTTAAACTCCTGTTTTATACAGAAGTAACTTTGTTTGCATATTTATTGTTGAATGAATTGCTTTTCACCAAAATAAACATCGATGGTACTTAAATGGTTTATATCGCAACAATGGAAAGAAATGAAGCGATCATCCATCTGGCAAAAAAGCCTGGTGATGAATATCGTTATAGGCTTCTTTTTGTTACTGATGCTTTTATATTTGTTAATGCTTGGTCTTTTCATTGATACTATACTGGACAAACTCTTTCCTGATGATGATCCTGTTCAGATGTTTAATGGAATAATTCTGTACTATCTTGGCGTAGAGTTTTTCATGCGTTTTTTCATGCAGTCATTATCCACGCTTAATATTGAGGCCTATCTGCACCTTCCGGTAAAGAAAAGCTCTATTCTCCATTTCGTAACCGGAAAATCCATTGTGGTCATTGGAAATTATTTACCCTGGCTTGTTTTCTTCCCTTTTGCCTTTAAGGTCATTGCTCCTGAAATATCAACAAGTGCAGCCTGGACCTGGATCATTGGAATCATATTGTTGGTCTTCAACAATACTTTACTATGTTTGTCAAACGGCAAATGACTTGGTAAACCAATAATCGTAGGGATTTTTGGTATTGTTTTCATTTCCTTGATCCTGCTCGATCATTTTAGCCTAATATCATTGTCCTCTTTCTCAACCTATGTATTCGGGCAACTCATTATCAACCCGACATTACTTGCCGTACCTTTATTGTTACTCATCCTTAGTTATTCACTCAATTACTTTTACCTGAAATCCAGGCTGTATCCAGAAGAAATATCAGAGAGTAAGAAAGAAGCGCTTGATGGCCTTTCCAATATGCGCTATTTAAAAACACTTGGACTGACCGGCCAGTTAATTTCTCTGGATTTACGCTTGATCTGGAGGCACAAAAGGACCCGGAGCATTATTTATATGGCTCCTCTATTTTTAGGTTATGGATTCTTTTTCTACCCGATGCCGGTTTATCGTGAGATGTCCGGGTTTTTAATTTTTGTCGGTATATTCATGACAGGTGGAATGATGCTCAATTATGCAAACTACTCCTTTGGCTACGAGAGCAACTACTTCGATAATATCCTTGCCAATTACAAAGATTTCGAACGGTATATCCGCACCAAATATTTATTTGCGATTATGATTTCAACAGTCTGTTATATTCTTACCATTCCTTATGTATTTTACGGAACTGACATTTTGCTCATCAATACGATGACATTCCTGTATAACATAGGTTTTCTTTCGTTTGTGCTGTTTTATGTTTCAACCTTACGAAAAACCGTATGGATTTGAGCAAAGGTGCGGCATTCAATTACTTGCGTTTGGGGGCATCCCATTGGCTGTCAATGCTGCCTGCTTTCCTGCTTCCGGTTATCATTTATTCACCCTTTAGCTGGTTGGGATATCCCAAAGCAGGGCTCATGTTTATTGGCGCATTGGGAGTTACCGGACTTCTATTTCACAATTATTTATTGAAGATTGTTTTGAAACAGTTTTTAAATAAGAAATATGCAATGGCAGAAGGATTTAGGGAGTAGAATGAAATTCGGAGTTGGGAGTTTAAAATTTAATAAAAAAGTTAAAGATGATAGAAGTACAAAAATTAACAAAAGTATATGGGAATACCGTCGTTTTGGATATTCCTGAAATGCAGATCAACAAAGGCGAAAGCTCGGACTGGTGGGAAATAACGGTGCAGGTAAAACCACTTTCTTCAGGTTGATACTGGATTTAATCAGGGCTACCACCGGACTGGTAATTTCAAAAGAAACTGATGTAAAGAAATCGGGTGATTGGAAATATTACACAGGTTCCTATCTCGATCAACGATTTTTAATTGACTTCCTTACTCCGGAAGAATACTTTGAATTTCTGAACAGCATCCACGGACTGGCTAAAGGTGACCTGGATCAATTCTATATTGAATTCGAGGAGTTTTTCAACGGTGAAATTCTGGGAAAGAAAAAATACATCCGCGATCTTTCACAAGGAAACAGGCAAAAAGTCGGTATCGCTGCAGCCCTCATGGCCAAACCCGAAATCCTGATTTTGGATGAACCTTTTAACGGCCTCGATCCTTCAACCCAAATCCGTCTGAAAAACATGCTCAATACCCTCAAAAAAGAAAACGGGATGACCATGCTCATTTCCAGTCACGACCTTAAACATGTTACGGAAGTATGCGATCGCATCACCATTTTGGAAAAAGGTAAAATAATTCACGATATCAAAACCAGTGAAAATACATTGAAAGAATTGGAAAGGTATTTTGCAGTATGATGAAGAGGGCAGTCGGCACAAGTGGAACCTTTCACCAGGTGTGTTTTTATGAAAAAGGAATTAAAAGTTGATGATTCTTGTTTAGAATTGTGTAATTCCTTGCAAGGCTTTTACAATTTCCTGCCGCATTGTATCCCGCTGTTCTTTAATAAACTTTTTCAAAACGCTGTATTTTTTCAAATTCTTTCCACCTGCGGTCTTCAAAAAACCATTCAAATAATCAGATGAATTGATGAGATCGTGCCAACTACCAATCATTTGTTCAATTTCCCCCATTCGGTCATAGGTAATATCCAGCAATTTATCCTTGCCTGATAAGGCGATCAAGATCTCATGCAAATAATAAAGTTGCTTCAAAATGGTTCGGGAAGCATGGATTCGATGGTTTGAAATGTGTTTCTGAACAATTTTATAAATTATCTTTTCCTTTTTAGCTATGAACTTAGAGGCTTTACTTGTCAGTTCCATTTCGTCAATGGAACCAATCGCACCTTTTATCAAATCATCATCCAGTACACGGCTGGAGTCGCAGACAGGAATGTGTTTTAAAAACCGGGAAATCTCTTTGTGTTCCCGTTGCAATAAATATTGATGATATTCCACAAAATTCTCCGAAAGTTTTTCTTCATATCCATACAGCAACCACTGTTCGATTTGAATTTCCCTTATCCTGCCGGCATATTTAAAAAGGGCCCGGATTTTTCGAAGCTGTTCCTTAGCTGAAAATTCTTCAGTTGACATGAACTGGATCAACTGGAACAACCCCCGAAGTCGCTTTGTGGTAGTGCGCATCTTATGAATTGCCTCAGCATTGAAACTGCTTAGTACAATTGTATATTTCTCATCAAAAATGGCCTTTTGTTCATCGTAATAATTTTGTATTATTTCTGTCATATCAAATCCGAATGATCCCTGCAAATTTAGCACTTATTGTTACTTATCCTCTTCTTTTTCGTCATGACAACATTGTTTTGAACATTTTAACGATGGCCGGCCCTTACTTTCTTACGATGAATAATCGATAAAATAAAGCTTTTCAAACAAATAATTTTAGTCGCTATTTAGTTACATATATCTGTAATTTTGTACAATTAAATAATAACGGATGACCCATCGCTTACTTGCCATACTATTTGCAATCCTTAGCCTTAGCCTGTTTTCACAGGAATTCAGCATTTCGGGAAAGGTGGTGGATGCATCTTCGGGGGAAGTACTGCCCTTTGTAAACATCGTTATCAATGATGGAAAAAGAGGCGGAACAACGGATATAGACGGAAAGTTCTCGTTTCGAAGCAAACATCCCATAGTCTCTATTTCATTAAGTTATATCGGCTATGAAACCCAGCAGTACCTGATAAAATCAGGTGACAGTGAAGTAACGGTAAAGATGATAAAAACGGAATACAAACTTCCGGAATATGTAGTTTTTCCGACCGCGAACCCGGCCCATCGCATCATCAAAAATGCTGTAAAATACCGGGATTATAACGACCCTGAAAAACTTCCTGCTTTTTCATATACCTCTTACGACAAAATGATCTTTACTTTCGAAATGGATTCTTTGCTGATGCTTGACACTATCGTGGCTGATACTTCCCGGAGGATATAAGAAGTTTTCTCGAAAAACATCATTTGTTTATTATGGAAACGGTTACCGAAAAGACTTTTAAATTTCCGGATAAAAGCCATGAAAGCGTTATTGCCACTAAAGTATCTGGATTAAAGACCCGATTTTGTATTCCTGCTTTCACAAATTCAATCCACTTCGTTTTATAAAGAGCGGATCACCATTGCCGACAAAAATTACATCAACCCCATTAGTAAAGGTAGCACCAATAAATATTTCTTTTTATTGCAGGATACCGTCTTCACCGAAAACAACGATTCCGTTTTTATCATTTCGTTCAGGCCTGGGAGAAACACGAATTTCGACGGGCTTAAGGGGATAATTTCGATCAACAATAACAATTGGGCCATACAGAATGTAATTGCGGAACCTGCCGGGGTGGAGGAAGGGATCAGCCTGAAGGTGGAACAAATGTATGAGTTTGTGGAAGACAAACAATGGTTTCCGGTACAACTAAACACCATAGCCATTATGAACAATGTGGTGATTTCTGATTCTTCATCTTCAATCGTATTGGGGAGTGTTAAAGATACAGCCAACTCAAAAGTAATGAATGTGCCTTTTGGTTTTGGAAAGAGTTATATAAAAGACATCAATCTTAACCCTGATCTGCGAAACAGGGATTTCAGCAGCATTGCCATTGAAATGGATCCTGAAGCCACTCATCGCAAGGAGGATTTCTGGATGGGATACCGAATTGACACGTTGACCGAAAAAGAGATCAACACCTACCACTTTGTTGACAGCATCAGTAAAGTGGAAAATTTTGAACAAAAAGCAAAAACCTTTGAAAGCATTATGACCGGAAAAATCCCCTGGGGATATGTTGACCTTGATATCAACCGCTTTTTTAAATACAATACCTGGGAAGGATTTGCCGTTGGAGCCGGCCTGCATACCAATGACAGGGTTTCGCAGGTTTTCAGGGTAGGGGGATTTGTTCGTTATGGCTTTGGTGATAAGACTTTCAAATATGGTGGTGACCTGGGAATCACACTTTACAATGAACAGGACCTTGAGCTTCAACTTGAATACATGAAAGACGTTACGGAAACTTCCGGCATCAACTATTTTGATGACAAACCCGGTTTTTTCAAACCTGAGTATTTCAGAAATTTTCTGATCAAGCGAATGGATAATACGGAAATGTATAAAGCCGCACTAGGGATCAGGACACTCACCTATATGAATTTGAATGTGGGCTTGTCAAAAAGCCACAAGACGGTAACTGATGACTACACCTTCGGAACAAATACGGACCAGACCAACAATTTCAATTTTACAGAATTGATCATTGGTTTTCGCTATGCTTATGGCGAGAAGTTTATCAAAAACATGCGTAAAAAGCTTTCATTGGGAACCAAATATCCGATTGTTTGGTTTCAATATACCAGGGGTATTGATGGATTTCTTGATGGTGAGTTCGAATACAACCGTTTCGATATTAAAATCGAAAAATCATTTTACACCAAATACATTGGTGAAACTTCACTAAAACTAGCCGCAGGATACATAGATTCTGACATACCCTACACCAATCTCTACAATGGTAATGGATCGTACCGGGCATTTACCATCTTTGCTGCCAACAGTTTCGCCACCATGCGTATGAACGAATTTCTTTTGAGCAATTACATGGCAATATACCTTACACACGATTTTGGAAAGCTGCTTTACCAGGGTGAAAAATTTAAACCGGAATTTGCAGTGGCAACAAATATTGGTTTTGGTTTCCTTGATTTTTCAGAAAGTCATCACAATACTGATTACAATACAATGAATCATGGATATTATGAATCGGGCCTTTTGATCAACAATTTGCTAAACCTGAGACTTTATAAACTCGGGGTAGGAGTTTTTTACCGTTATGGCCCCTACAGTTTCGAAAACGGTTGGGAAAATCTATCAGGGAGAATAACTTTGAACTTTCCGTTTGATTTGAATAGAAATTAGATTTTTAATTCAATCTGATTTTATTCCATATCTTTGTTTCAATCTATTGAAATATGAATATCAATTTGAATTATAAAGTCATTGGAGGAATACTGGCCACAATTCTCGGCTTTTATCTGGCCTGGGTTTTTGCCGACATTCTTGTTTATGTCCTTATTGCAGGCGTAATGTCATTCATTGGGCATCCCATTGTCAGGCTTTTTGACAAGATTCATATTCGCAATTTCAAAATGCCCCATGTTTTAAGTGCAATATTGACACTCATTGTTTTGGTAGCGATCTTCACTACCCTGTTTATCATCTTTGTACCGGTTATAAACCGGCAGGCCATTGTTATCAGCAGTATAGATTTTCAGTTTTTGGGTGCACAATTGGAAAAGCCCCTGTATGAAATCGAAGCGATGATGATTAAATACAATTTGCTTGAAAATGATGTAACGCTGGAGGCGCTCATAGCTTCGAACTCGAATCCCTTGTCAATATGACTTCGGTAAAAAGCATTTTTGGCAATGTAGTTGGATTTGCAGGTTCATTATTTATCGGAATTTTTTCTGTGATCTTTATGACTTTTTTCTTTTTGCGCGACAATCAGCTTTTTTATAACGGGATCATGTTGTTTGTGCCAACACGGTTTGAAGACAAGGGTGCAATAATCTTAAACGATACAAGGAGATTGTTATCAAGATATTTCGTAGGACTAAGTATTGAACTGTTAACCATGATGACCTCTGATCACTATCGGGCTGACATTTTTTGGAGGAGAGTGCCCTCCTTATAGGGTTTTTGGGAGGACTGATGAATGTGATCCCTATCTGGGCTCGATAATCGGGACAGCCATGGGTGTGCTTATTGGAGCCACCAGTAACCTGGTAGCCAGGAATGTATGAAGATATCATTCCCATCTCAACCATCATCGTGGGAACATTTTTGGTGGCAAACCTTATTGATAACATGATATTGCAACCTTTGATTTATTCAACCAGCGTAAAAGCCCATCCCATTGAAATATTCCTGGTTATACTGATGGCCGGCAGCCTGGCTGGGATTCCCGGTATGATCCTTGCCATTCCCGGCTATACTGTTTTGAGGATTATTGCGAAACAGTTTTTCAGCCAATCGAAATTGGTGCAAAAAATCACGGCAAACATTTAGCATCCTATAATGTTTACTTATTCAAACAAAACGGTAAATTCTGCGTATTGAGGATATAACATGAGCATCAAGGATACCTTAAACATACTATCAAAACTTACTTTCAAACGACTCTGGAACATACTGTTGATTCAGCTTAGTTATTTCCTTACCAAACTATTAAAGAAGCCTGTTCAATGGGGAATGCCCTTCAGTATCTCCATCGAGCCGACAACTTCGTGCAATTTGCGTTGCCCCGAATGCCCTTCAGGCCTCCGGCAGTTTTCGAGGAATACGGGTATGCTATCATTGGATATCTACATGAAAATTACCGAACAACTGAAAGATCATTTGCTCTATATAATCCTCTATTTCCAGGGCGAACCCTACCTGAACCCGGCCTTTTTTGAGTTTGTGAAATATGCAAAAGAAAATAAAATCTATTCTGCGACTTCAACAAATGCACATTTTCTGACGGATGAGAATTGCCGAAAAACAATTGAATCGGGCCTCGACCGTCTGATCATTTCCCTGGATGGGATCGGTCAGGAAGAGTATTCCACCTACCGGGTTGGCGGACGCTATCAAAGGGTGATTGATGGGATTGAGAACATGGTGAAATGGAAAAAGGAATTGAAATCGAACACACCCCACATTATTGTCCAATTCATCGTTTTCCGATCAAATGAGCACCAGCTTGATGATGTGCAAAAAATGTGTGATGATCTGGGTGTGGATGAACTGCAATTTAAAACAGCACAATTCAACAATTATAAAAACGGGAACCCGCTGATTCCAACCCTGAACAAATATTCCCGTTACCAAAAAATGCCCGATGGAACCTATGAGTTCAAGAATAAACTTCCCAATGAATGCTACCGGATGTGGTCGTCGTGTGTAATCACCTGGGATGGATTGATTGTTCCTTGTTGTTTCGATAAGGATGCGAAATACCAGTTGGGTGATTTGAAAGAAACACCTTTTAAGGAAGTATGGAAAGGGGAAGCCTATCAAAATTTCAGAAAGCAAGTGTTTACGAACCGAAAAGAAATTGATATTTGCCAGAACTGTACGGAGGGGATGAAGATTTAGGGAAGGGAGTTGTTAGATATTAGACTTTAGATTTTGGATTTTGGATTTTTTGCTTAGTGCTAGCTTGTATATTTGAATAACAAAGTGTAAACCCTTTACAGTGCTATTTCTCAATTGACTCCAGTATCCGGGATTTGGACTCCTTCGTAAGATGTTCGTGACAGTGCTCATCCAAATGGGCTGCTTGTTCATCCAGAAACCTGCTTTGTTTTTCAAAGAGCCTGCAAAACTTACACATGGCCAAATGCATCCACAGTTTGATTTTTTGCCCCTTTGTCAGCTTTTCCTGTCCCCGTTTGATGACCATTTGGGTGGCCTGTTCGCAGGTGTACATTAACTTGCTCATCATACTTTTAACTATTAAACCAATTTGTTTCCATGCACTTTCTCAATTGCAGTTTAGCCCGGTGCATGATCACCCAGTAATTGGACGCAGTGATGTTTAGCTCCTTACATATATCATCCGTATCCAAGTCTTCCATGTGCTTCATCACAAAAGCCATGCGCTGGATTTCCTTTAACCGGCCCAGGCATTTCTGAAAAATATCATAAAACTCTTGCTGATCAATGGAATCCTTGTAATTGATATCCCAATCTTTTGGCATCTGGTTTTTCCGCCATTTACCATCTGCACTAAAGTAGGATTCAGTTATTTGAAGTTCATCGATGCTCTCCTTATGCAACTCCCTGACTTTTTTTCGATAATGATCAATTATCTTATTTTTCAGGATAGCGGTTGACCATGTACTTGCTTTGCTCTTGCCCTGAAAGGTATCAGCACTTTTTATCGCTGAAAGGGAGGTTTCCTGCACAAGGTCTTCTGCAACATGCGAATCGTTCACACGCGTTATTGCAAAACTGAACAGATAATCGGCATTTTCGTTAAACAGATCAGTGATATTGATTTTTTCCTTTATCATTTAATAATTACCTCCACTTTATTTTTGAGTAATTTTCTGAACAACAAAGCATCCTCCTCAGTTCCTTCATAAATTCCGTAATGTATTGGAATGGCAACTTTGGCCTTTACATCAATGGCCGACTGGGCAGCATCTTCCACACTGTTCATGGTGTAGGTTTGACCCAAAGGCAACAAAGCAATGTCGCATGTAAAATCTTTCATTTCGGGTATCCGTTCCGTATCACCGGCATGATATATCCGGCATCCTTCCAATTCAAAAATATAACCCATCCATCGGTTGCCCCTGGGATGAAAAGTTGTTTTCCTGATATTATATGCATTTGTTGTTTCAAATTCGATACCTTCATCGGTAATAGACTGTCCGGGAATGATGCCTTTTACCTTCTGAAAGCCAGCATCAATAAGCTTGGGAACACAATCATAGGAGGCATAAATAACGGTATTGCTTTTCGAAATACTTTTAATATCAACTATAGAAAAATGATCGTAATGCGAATGGGTAATAAAAATATAATCGGCCTTTTCTTCCTTATCAATCATATAGGGATCAACATACAAAACCTTATCGCCAGTTTTAATCTTTACCGTGGCTTGCCCAAGCCATGAAATTCTATTGATAAGGTCTTTCACTTTGTATTGACTTTTAAAAGCTTAAAAATACAAAAAGTTTTGATTCGATTGTGAATAAAAAGAAACTCAGTCCTCACAGGATAATCAATTAATATTTAATTTTGACCATCAGAATCATGAATAATAACACAATGAAATACAACAGAATACTTTTAAAGTTAAGCGGAGAATCCCTTATGGGAAACAAACAATACGGGATTGACCCACAGCGGCTGGAAGATTATGCAAACGATATTAAAGCCATAGCAGATTTAAACGTGCAGGTGGCTATTGTTATAGGAGGCGGGAATATCTTCAGAGGCTTGCAAGGTTCTGCTGAAGGAATGGATCGCGTTCAGGGGGATTATATGGGAATGCTGGCAACCGTTATCAACAGTATGGCACTGCAGGCCGCACTGGAAAAGACGGGTTTAAAGGTCGCTTTATTATCTGGGTTTCAAATTGGGCCCATTTCAGAGTTAATGAGCAGAAGACGGGCCATTGAATACCTCGAACAGGGGAAAGTTGTTATCATTTGTGGCGGCACAGGAAATCCGTTTTTCACAACCGATACCGCCTCTGTACTGAGGGGTGTTGAAATTAAGGCGGATGTATTTTTAAAAGGAACCCGTGTGGATGGGGTTTACAATGCCGACCCGGAAAAAGACCCAACAGCTGTTAAATACGAAACCATCTCTTTTGAAGAAGCCTATTCAAAGCAACTCAAGATCATGGATCTTACAGCCTTTACCATGTGCAAGGAAAACAACCTTCCTGTCATTGTTTTCGATATGAATGAAAAAGGGAACCTGATAAAAGTATTATCACAGGATAATATTGGGACACTGATAACAAAGTAATTTAGTAATCAAAATAAATTTTACAACCTTTTTAAGTTAACAGTCCGGTAGATTTTTTTATACCCTTTCTGAAGTAATGTTGTCAAAAGTAACCTTATTAGACAACGAAATGTGAACAGGTGTTCCCTGTAATTATTCAACCTATCCTCCAAAATATTTGATATTGATGGCTCTTGTTCAATTTGCTATGAAGTAGGATAATTCTTCCTAGTTAACAACCTGATTTTATTGTTGATAACAGGTATTTTCAAAAAAAAAAAAAAAAAAATCAATTATAGAAGTGTTAAAAGTTAAAAATGAGATATTAAAACACGAATGTTTAAAAGAACGAATGATACAGAAAATTGATTTCAATAAGTTGGGATCATTCGTTCAAAAACGTGTTAAGTAAAAGTACAATAAAAAAGAGATTTGGCTCACATTTGAAATTTGGAAACGGTCAAAACACAAAAGTTATGTTATCACAAGAAGCAATTCTGCAATGGTTAAAAACAGGATGTCAATGGAGACAAATTCTCTAAATGAAGCAATTTTTTTAGTAAGTATGCTGGGCAAGTGTCTATCATCACTTTCAGAAGTGGTGCAGATGTAGTTGAAAGAGCCTGGCGACATATTCTGAAAGGCATCGATCTACTTGATTTATCAAGTGTCTGTACCTTGATGGCAATACACAATTCCCATCAAAAAGGGGCGGACAGGCAGTAGGCTACCAAGGCAGGAAAGGTTGTATGACCAGCAAATATGCTTGTGTTGACAGATAGCCAGGGTATCCCACTGGCCTGCAGTGAAGCTATTTCAGGAGAACATAATGATGCGTATCACCTGGAAGAGTTCGTGGAGAATATGTTTGAAAGCCTGCGTTCTTCAAACATAAGGACAGACTGGCTATTCCTGAATGCCGATGCAGGGTTTGATATAGAGAGCTTTCGTGCTTTCTGTTACAGGAATGATATAATAGATAATATTGATAAAAAAATAAAAGAAACGGTAGTGAAAGTGAACACCTTTTTGACAGTTTACTCTACAAATGCAGGTTTGTTGTGGAAAGGACCAATGCTTGGCTGGATGCATTACGCCATTGATCCGTTTTGAAACAAACAAAATTCATTGGAAAGCATTGGAATATGGTTTACTTTTTGCGTTATTTTATTACGTCAACTTTAAACAACTTCATATTATATCCTATATTTGAAACTGATTTGTTGCGACAAATTGCGACCAACCTAAACCTTTATATTTATTAATTGACATGCTTCTTCCATCAAGCCAAAAACTGAAAAAATACGATAGCAATGAAACATCATTACGTATGCCCTTTACAGTCAATTGCTTTTTGTTTATAATTCCTTTATTATTAATCTCATTTACAATAGGCGATAGTAAAAGTGAATATAATGTTCTATTAGGCCAATATCGATAAATACTTCTGGACATAGATCTTGATTCTGATGAAGAAATTATTATAGGTCACAAAACAATTTGGGGCGAATCAAATAAATCATTGTCAATTTTAGAAAATGATGGTTTTGATATTTAAATATTGTTGATACCAATAAATCATTTTGTGGAACACAACAAAATATATTTGCAATAAATATCAATACTGATAATTTTCCTGACCTTGTTACCTTTTATTCCGATTTTTCATCAGGCACAGCAGAACGGTATATTAGAATTTATTATAATGAGAACGGTAACTTTAATAACTACACCAACTTTAGCCTTAACAGCCCCGAAACTTTTCATCATTTAACTACGGTGACATTAATGGGGACAACCATTTCGACCTTGTAGTTATTTCTAACGGGGGGCCAGTTCTGGGGGTACTTTTCAACGACGGCACCGGCAATTTTTCATCCCAGATGTAATGTACAAGGTTATTTCCCTACTGATATAGCCTGCGATGATTTGAATGATGACGGAAGGGACGACATTGTTATCGTAGGCCAGAAAACAGAAGTGTAAACGAGCAATACTAACGGTTTCCAACTATTAATACTGAAGAAAACAATTTTAAAGGTTGTGTTAAAATTGCCGACTATGATATGGACGGGATCATGGATATTGCCACTGAAACAGGCCTTTATCCTTATGATTATACACTTTTAAAGTTTTATAAAAACCTGGGCAACAACAATATCGTATTTCAGGATTCCACTGTTTTTCAACCTCTTTGTTTTGGAGGGTTTGAGGTTGCAGATTTCCATTACCAGATTCGCCTGACTTTCTTTTCGGCACAGCCGATTACGAAAATTGCTTGTGCTTTACAATAATGGTGATCTTACACCCTGAACCAATGGTTTGCAGTACAAAATTATGGGAGAGTCGTATCGTAATTCTGCCTGTGCCGATTTCGATGGTAAATACACTGATATTGTTACCATACGAAGTCAAAGAATTTCTTTACCTGCAAATGTGAACATTTTATTTAACGACGGCCAGGGAAATTTTCTCGAAAACCCCATAACATCCATCCCCACTTCAAACCC
This sequence comes from Bacteroidales bacterium, assembly GCA_041393255.1. Taxonomy (GTDB): domain Bacteria; phylum Bacteroidota; class Bacteroidia; order Bacteroidales; family JAADJA01; genus JAADJA01. The sequence continues at coordinate 68,538 of JAWKKM010000024.1, forward strand.
CGAACTTCAAACCTCGAACTTAAGCTGTTACCCCAATCCGTTCACAACCAAAACAACCATTGAAACTAATGATAACAAACTGAAAATGATAAAAATAGAAACATATGATCTGGAATGGCAATTTGATCAAACATTTACAGAAAAAATGCTGTTCCGGGTGTGCATAAATTTATATGGGATGGTAAAGGCCTAAATGACAGTTTTATTGGACAAGGCTTATGTTTTATTTCACTTATTGAAAACAACAAAACCACAAAAACGATAAAACTCTTAAAAACAATAATATTACGAAAACCTTTAAAAATATTAGCCTTATTTATTTCTTATCGTTCCCTTTTACTAGTTTCTACTAATGGTGATAATAAAGTTTACATAATATTCCCTTGTTTGGCGTATATGTTACTGCCGGGATTTAGATAAAGATGGAGACATTGATATTGTTGTTGGGCATAATTACAATCCACAAACACAATGGAGTGGAATAAGTTTACTAATAAACAACGGAGATGGAACTTTCTTTTTAAATGATTCGGTTTTCTTATATTCATGGCAAACCCATACTTATGCTGTGAATACTGATACTGATTCATTGCCTGAAATAATTGCCCGCCATTATGAAAATGAAACACAATACATGGCTATACTTAACATTGAACAAGGAAGTTATACTACGAATTTATATTACATGAATTATGGGTATTTCTAAATAATATTGGAGACATAAATGGTGATTCCTTTATAGATATTGTACTTCTGCCCTAATGATAATCAATTTTGGGGTGTTATGGCTCAACGATTTCCCGCACCGGCAACTTCTCCGCACCCCAATACCATAATATAGAGGACTATTTCCCATCTGATATTGCCTGTGCCGACCTCAACGATGACGGAAGGGACGACATTGTTATCGTAGGCCGAAAACAGAGGTGTATTTTAGCAATACTAACAGTTTCCAACTATTGACACTTGAAGAAAATAATTTTAAAGGTTGTGTTAAAATTGCCGACTATGATATGGACGGGATCATGGATATTGCCACTGAAACAGGCCTTTATCCTTATGATTATACACTTTTAAAGTTTTATAAAAACCTGGGCAACAATATCGTATTTCAGGATTCCAATTGTTTTTCGCTAAACCTCTTTGTTTCGAGGGTTTGAGGTTGCAGATTTTAATGATTCCCTGCCCGACTTTCTTTCATACACAGCCGATTACGAGAATCTGCTTGTGTTTCTTTACAATGGTGATTTTACAATTCCTGAACCAATGGTTCTTGCAGTACAAAAATTATGGAGCAGCCCATCGTAATTCGCCTCGTGCTGATTTCTGATGGAAATGGTTTAATGATATGTTAGTCACAATGGTTTGGGGGGCACCATCGCAAATGTGACATTTATTTAACGACGTACAGGAAATTTTCTCGAAAACCGCATAACATCCATCCCCACTTCAAACCCCGAACTTCAAACCTCGAACTTAAGCTGTTACCCCAATCCGTTCACAACCAAAACAACCATTGAAAACCACGGATAACAAACTGAAAATATAAAAATAGAAATATATGATCTGAATGGCAATTTGATCAAAACATTTACAGAAAAAATGCTGTCTTGGGTGTGCATAAATTTATATGGGATGGTAAAGTGCCTAAATGACTGTTTTATTGGATAAGGCTTAGTGTTTTATTTCCTACCGCTGAAAACAACAAAACCACAAAAACGATAAAACTCTTAAAACAATAATACCATGAAAACCTTTAAAAATATTAGCCTCTATTTATTTCTTATCGTTCCCCTTTTACTGGTTTCCTTTACCACCGGTGATAATAAAAGCCAGTACAATATTCCCTTGTCGGCGTATAGTGTTACTGCCGGGGATTTAGATAAAGATGGAGACATTGATATTGTTGTTGGGCATAATTACAATCCACAAACACAATGGAGTGGAATAAGTTTACTAATAAACAACGGAGATGGAACTTTCTTTTTAAATGATTCGGTTTTCTTATATTCATGGCAAACCCATACTTATGCTGTGAATACTGATACTGATTCATTGCCTGAAATAATTGTCACTAATACAGAAAATGAAACACAATATACGGCTATACTTAACATTGAACAAGGAAGTTATACTACGAATTTATATTACATGAATTATGGTATTTCTGGAAATAACATTGGAGACATAAATGGTGATTCCTTTATAGATATTGTACTTTATTCTAATGATAATCAATTTTGGGGTGTTATGTTCAACGACGGCACCGGCAACTTCTCCGCACCCCAATACCATAATATAGAGGACTATTTCCCATCTGATATTGCCTGTGCCGACCTCAACGATGATGGAAGGGACGTGACAGCCATATTTGCGTCAAAAATGAGTATATTTCAGCTATAACGCTCTCTTAACGACACTCGAAACCAATAAGGTTTAAAGGGGAGGTGAAAAAATATCGATTTTGATGCGACGGAAAGAAGATATTCTATTATGTGACTTTTATCCTCATGATTATTCCCTAATTAAGTTTTATAAAAATTCTTTTGGTAATGAAATAATAACAGTACAAGATTCAATCGTTTTTCAACCTTGCGGAGTGGGGTCCAGGTGTCGGATTTAATACCGATTCCTGTCCGATTTACTTTTTATCCTTCAAACCATCAGGAATTACTAATACTTATATAATTTCAATAATTTCAATTTTAGTAATGAACTCTTCATCCCTATGGCCGATTATGGAGAAACAACCCGAAGTTCTGCCTTTGCCGATTTCGATGGAAATGGTTTTAATGATATTGTTACCATACGTAGCTGGGGGGCACCTTTACCTGCAAATGTTAACATTTATTTAACGACGGCCGAAATTTTCTCGAAAACCCCATAACATCCATCCCAACTTCAAACCTCGAACATCAAACTTTGAACTTTACCTCGTTACCCAATCCGTTCACAACCAAAACAACCATTGAAACCACGATAAATAAAACTGAAAAATATAAAAATAGAAATATATGATTTAAAAAGGCACTTGATCAAAAACATTTACTAATGAAAACGCTTTGTCGTGGGTGTGCATAAATTTATATGGAAAGGTAAAGGCTATAACGGAAAGGAGGTTGGAGCCAGGCATTTACCTCATACGCCTGTGCTCTGGCAGGAATGTTTATACACAATCGATGGTGTTTGCAAAATAAATGTAATGATTAACCTATAATTTTTTAATCATATTTGTCGGTGATATGGAAGAAGGCTGCAACCTGAATAGCAAGCCAGAAGCAGCCTTCCCCTGTACTCCTGCACACCATGTACCATCAAATATAAGTAAAACTTAAATTTTCAATTTTGTTTGTATAGTATTTTGCTTTATTATCAACTTCTGTTTTGCCCAATTCTCTAAAAACGATGTAATCAACCTTGTCCTTAACACAATCCTTGCTGTGATAAGTAGCATGGATGTGTGTTTCTTCCGGTTCTTTAAATGGTGATATAACACCTATCGACAATGAAATCATTGATTGCCCATATCTGCTAATTGCGTTTTTCGTCGACGACAAACCATTTTCGGGTTGGTACCACGATTGCCGCTTGGTATTTTTGTAAATGATCAAAGCGGCGATTATACCATTGTAAACAGCAACATTTATCCAAAAATCAATTATCAGGATATGACGGTGTCAGAGTTCGTGATAAATGAACTAAGTTGATTTATCGGATGCAACAGAACTTTCAATGATGGCCTGCCGCCAAACGACCACTATTTTGCAGTTATTGTTTGTCTAGAAGACAACCAGAGAAACTGGAATGATTGTGGTTTACTTATTGATAATATAATTTCATTGATATTTATGGATATAAAAAAGAACGACGATTATCCATTATGGGAAATATGGTACAAGCAGTACTACGTATGAGATGATTTAGATGGACTTGAAGTATTGTCTGATGATATAGACTATTCCGCTTTCGGAACTGAGGTACATGCCACTTTTAGCGAATGGCTGTACACCAACAACAACTCTGTAATATTGAAGCCCTGGGCAATGACGACCAGTTGGCCATATTTTTTACTGATGGCAGTTGTTTATGCACCCATGCCCGATTTAGTATTATGGGGATTTGGAATGACCTGTGGGGTGAATGCTAAGGGTTGAAATTGAGGCCCTGAAGAAATAGCTGAATAGTAGCGGGTATTGAATGTGCCCAAATGACCCTTACGCTTTCAATTAATATGGTGCTCGTGGCCAAGTGAATATTTTATGGATTATATCAACCCGGTTGCCTGCGAAAACAGATTTGTACATGCGGCAGCCAGCGTTATGGAAGATAAACTTTATGAACAATATATATCTGGAAATAATTATGGCGAATATTTCTATTATTGGTCAGCAGCTGCAAGAGGGGTATTCCCAAATGAAAACATTCCATGGGAAACAGGTGCAGATGTCGGCACTTTTGATTTTACAGAAATTACAGGCTTGGAAAACCACCCTGGAGATTTTGATCCGGATGCCAATGCTGACGGCTATGTACAAATGGAAGAAGCTTTTTATTATGCCAATGCCATGGATACATGGAGCGACGACGGCTATTATTATAATCCATGGATTATGGGGGTTGTAGAGACTCCTGTAGGTTGGGATTTGTTACCTTTTAACGATGATGTAATGACCCTGGCGGGCTATGCCGGATCCGTCGAAACACCGGTAACTATTCAGGGTAGTTTTATCATTGGAGGTGAATTGGTTTTTGAGCCAGTACCCTTGGGCCAAAAGTTTGAATTTGAAGATAATTCAAAGTATATATGGTAAATCCACAGGCAGAAATTAACATTTGAAGTCTAAAGTTGATATAGAGCAAATGATGATATTTTGCTGAAATAGTTTATTGAACAAAATAACTGTGTTCAGGGTAGCCCAAAACCAGTGGTACAGGAATTGAATTCTAAAGGAATTGACACAACAGGAAAGGTTTATTGATGACGACGTTGCCACTTTAGGAAACAATACTTTAGCCAGACTTCATTTACAGATTGCATGACTTCCGGAAATACAGTAAGACTCAATTTAAATGATGTTAACTTCACAAATGGAGGAATACAACTGTCTGCTTCCTATATTTCTTTATCATATTGCATTTTTACGAATTCATATTCAGATTTTACGCATAATTTTTTCTGGTTATGAGTTCTTCAGCTTTTATGAAAATGATTTTTACGGATATGGTAATATTAAACCTGCTGTCAAATTAAATTCCTTCCCAAACTTCAATTTTTTCAACACTTATATAAATGATTATTCTGGAGGTATTAAAATTTATAACTCAGGTACGGGCACAAGTAGTCATATGCTAATGGGAAGCTATGTCCACAATTGTACGGGTGCTGGAATTACAATTTATCATTCTACAGTTGACCTAGAAAAAAATTCATCAAATCACAATGATTATGGTTTATTAGTTTACGATCGAAGCAATGTGAGTGTTTTAGGGAATAAATATGCTGAATATGTAGGAGAAACACAGCGTTTTACCGATAATTCCAGCTATGAATTTTATTGTTCAAGATCAAGCTTTCCTCACACTTTCAGGTGGAATGCCATAAGAGATGAAGATAACACCGAACCAATGATTTATGTTTCTGGTACGGAAGGGGTTTATGATGTTCGTTATAATTACTGGGGAAATAATTTTGACCCTGTTGAAGATCTTTATCCTTGGACTTCATTTATTTATGAACCTGTTTGGACCCTTATGAATGATGATAGCAACGAAGATGGACCTGAATCATTGTATTTTGCATCAACCCAGGCAGAAGCAGATAGTAATTATATTTTAGCACACACAGGTTATATGCAACTTATTGACAATTATCCAGAGTCAAGGTATTCGAAAGCTGCTATGAAAAGGCTATATTCCATAGAATCCTATATAAATAATGATTATGCTGTGTTTAAAAACTATTTATTAACTGAACCCAATATAATAAATAATCCAGAACTGGATGAACTTGCAGGGTTCTTGGTAAATTTCTGTGAAATCAAATTAGAAAACTGGCCAACAGCCATTGCATGGTTTGAAAATATAATTCAAAATCCAGAATCATTGGAAGATAGCATCTTTGCAATTATTGATCTTGGATATACATATTTTCTCATGGAACAGGGTGGATATAAAAACGCATATAGTGGGACTATGGCAGAACACATTCCCGTATCCGCTGAACAGTTTGATAAAAAGAAAGATTTCCTACTTGATCAATTACCTAATGACCAATTAAGTAAAACAATGAAAGAGAACATTACTACATTGAACGAAGGGGAGTTACTTCAAAATGTTCCTAATCCATTTAAAGGTAAAACGCAGATATGGTATAAACTGGAAACAGAAGCTGCTGTGCAACTAAACGTGTACAACTACACCGGTCATTTGATAAGTTCCATTAATGAAGGAACAAAGACAAAAGGATCGCATTATGTTGACTTTGATGCAACCGGTCTAAAGAATGGAATTTATTTCTATTCCATCATCATTAACGGACAGACAACAGATTCAAAGAAAATGACAATTTTGAAATAGATTGCCCAAACTATGTAGCTTTTCTTATCTCGCCTTGACGGAGACGAACGTCCATCCAAAAGGCGAGATATGTTTACTATCTCAATACCGACATGATTATAGCATATATTGACAGAGGGAAATTTATGGTTTAAACTCATTTTTAAACAATAGAGTGTTTTAAATGTGATATGGTTTGGATAAAAAGTCCATTTTATTTTAATAGTATTTTATTTATTTTTGCAATCGAACTTAACAACTTATCGTCATGATTGAAGACTGTCAGATAGTATATGATATAGCTAATGATGCCATGAGTAAGGCCATTACCCACCTGGAGCGTGAATTTCAGAAAATCAGGGCTGGAAAAGCAAGCCCCGATATGCTTGATGGAATTATGATTGATTACTACGGAGTGATGACACCCATTAGTCAAACTGCCAATATCACATCGCCCGATCCACGGCAGATCATTGTACAACCCTGGGACAAAAGCATCATCCATTTGATTGATAAGGCCATCATGGCTGCCAACCTGGGCTTTAACCCAAAAAACGAAGGGGAAGTACTTAGGATCAATGTCCCGCCGGTTACAGAACAACGCAGGAAAGAGCTTGTAAAACAGGCAAAAGTTGAGGCAGAAGACGGTAAAATTGCCATCAGAAATACAAGGCGTACTGCCAACGATGATGCAAAACAACTTGAAAAAGACGGCATTTCGGAAGACGATGTTAAAAAGCTGCAGGATGAAATCCAAAAACTAACGGATGATTATATTTCTCAAGTAGATAAGCTTTTTGAGAAAAAAGAAAAGGACATTATGACTATTTAATGCATGAAGTTACGAAAGTTAATTTAATAGGCGAGAGGTTTAATGCTTTGTGCTTAATGCTTTAACTAGTCAAATATTCCAGTATTCCAATTTTCCAACATTCCAATATCTTAAAAATACAAGTAATGAAATACCAATCCCTGCTGATTGTTGTATTCGAGTGTAGGAAAGGGGATTTTCAAAAAACCAAACCCATTGAACAGGAATTTTAGAAAATGGGAACTGGTTTTTATTTTTGTCAGGTCAACATCCAAAGAAAGATAATATTGCCTGTATCTCGGATATTCAGCTAATGGATTTCCTTCGCTATCGTATTTTGGGTTCCCTTTGGCCCCCAGCATTCCATCGGCCCCATACCCGACGGCAACATTCAGCCATTTTGGAAACTTCGATGACTTATGTAAAAAAGAGTGAATATTTCCTGATAACCAATAGGTTTGCCCGTTGTAATCCTTCAATGCACTTTCAACACCACCCGATCCAAGCTGGTCAGGCATGTATTGAGCATACTCTGTTGGATGGTACGACCATTTTAAATTGAAACGTTGTTCATCCCAGCCCAATTGCTGGCCAATGAATAACCCTGCTCCGGCTGTATTGGCAATGACATCGCCCAAGGATGCCCCCCACTCGGCAGAAAACCCATCCAGAATTTCAATTACAGATAAATAAATGAATCCCGCTGACCCGCCAATCCATATTGCATTTTTTCTTTTTACCCCTGCCCATCGATAAAACTCATAACCAAATTTCCCTAAATAGGCCGAAGTGGTTGCGTGTCCAATTTTATCAATCTGCATCCATTCGTTATTGTCGTTAATCCAATGGAAACTTGATTGAGGATAATCCTTATACCAGGCCTGGTAAAGCAAAGTCATCGTCCCGGCATAAATCAATGCCTGGCTGCCAACAACATAGGTAATCCTTTTTTTATTTAAGGTATCGGGATATTTCTTGAAAAAATAAGGATCTGACTGTGGTTTTCCAACTAAGGGAAAAAGCCACAGACAGGCCAAAATGAACAGATATATCTTTGTGCGACCGACTATCAAAATAACAACCTTGAGAGATGCAAATGTAAAATTATTATCAACATGAAAATGATTATGAAACCAATCCAAAACTATTTTTTAATGTTTCGGGCATCAAGGGCACGACGGTATTTATTGGCGTTAACATTGTGCTGGGCATGGGTAGTAGCAAAAGCATGATAGCCCGAAAAATCATCCCTTGCACAAAAAAACATATAACTATGATCCTCCCTGTTAAGCACAGCATCAATTGAAGAAATTGAAGGAATGCAAATGGGGCCTGGTGGAAGGCCATAATATTTGTATGTGTTGTAAGGCGAATCAATTTCTTTGTGAGCATTCAGTACACGCCGGATATTAAAATCCTGCCAGGCAAAAATAATGGTAGGATCGGCTTGCAATCGCCAGTTGTACATCATCCTGTTGAGGTATACGCCTGCGATCCTGGCTTTTTCATCATTTTTTGCAGTCTCTTTTTCAACAATGGATGCGAGTATACTCACTTCGGGTGGGTCCAGGCCAATGAGTTCAGCCTTTTGCCTGCGCTCCACGTTCCAGAATTTATTGTATTCGGTAAACATGCGGTCCATAAAATCGCGGGCGGTTATGTTCCAGTATACCTCGTATGTATTCGGAATAAAGAGCGTTAAGGCTCGTTCCTTGTTAATTCCAAATATCTTCAGATAGGCTGAATCATTTAAAAGTTGGATAATATCCAATGAATCCGGTTCAATTTGTTTTGATATGGTGGAGGCAAAATCTTCCCTGATCCTGATATTGTTAAAGACAAGCTTCACCGGAGTCTGGTTTCCCGACCTTAACAGATTGATCAGTTCGTCATTATTCATTCCATTCCGGACGATGTATCTCCCCGATGTATGTTGTTAGCAAGGTTCTTCTTTTGGCAAGCCATTCAAAACTGATCCGGTTGATCACAATACCATTCTCATACAATATGGTTTTCACATTATCAATGGAAGAACCTGTAGGAATGTAAACAGAAATCTCTGCATGGTCCTTCACCCAGGTATTGGGCTTGAGAATGGTTTTGTAAAGGCTGATAAGCAACAATGATAGCTGCAACAATTACAATCAGCAATACATATATAAGAATCCCAAAACCTGATCTTCTTTTTGTAAGTCCGCGACTATATTTGGAATGGTAGTATTCCATTTATCTATTTTTTTATTATCGTTGTTTCAATTTAACTATGTAAGAACAAATATATTACAAATTTAGTGACTAGCGCTTGGAATGCCCAAAAGTGACTAAAATGTTCAATGCGTTTTCATTTGCTTGATTCCATTATTCCAATATCACATTTCCCCATTTTACCAGTTCACCAATTCAGCCAATAAACTATCTGATTCTTGAACCACTAAAGGCACATAAGATCAATTAAGTTTTTTATTCCCCCTGTTTACACATATCACAAATTTACTTATTGACCAATTGCAAAATGAATTCATCAACCCATTTGCCTTTAACTAACAACCAATCTTTTTCAATCCAATGGATTTAAAGTTATGCTTTTCAAAAAGTTTAATGCTTGCATTATTATCAACCGTTATATTGCAGTAAAGGCTGATGCAAATGAAGGGTATTAAAACCATAGTCAATCAACATTTCAAGTGATTCCGATGCAAACCCTTTATTTCTATATTCTTTAAGAATCAATATTCCAATACCGGCACGTTTATGGGTTGGTTCAAAATCAAACAAGTCAATACTTCCAATTGGTACGTTGGCACCATCCTTATTTATTTCAATGATCAAGCGAAGTTGTTTGGATGTATAAATATCCTGTTCTGAACTTATCACATATTGCTCAAGAACAAATTTTGAAATGGGTGCAACCGTATTACTCAGATGCCAGTTTGCTTCATCATTTTCCCATTGAAACAGCAATTCCACATCCTGGGGCTCAAGCGCCCTGAGATTGATATTTGTCCCTTTTAACATTTAGTTGAACCGTTGAATAATTTCCCTAATTGTCTGTAGTTTTTCCTTTAAAACCCCTTCTGTATTTCCTTCTACGAGCAATCTTAAATAAGGTTCTGTATTTGAAGGCCTTATATTGAACCACCAGGCTTCAAACTCTATCCGGTATCCATCAAAATCATAGAAGGCAACCGGAGTCTCCGATTCCATGAAATGTTCTTTCAAGGCTTCCATGGCCTCCTGTTTGCGCTCTATTTTGAAATTGATCTCACCCGAATTGGCATATTTACTGATGGAATTTATCAGATCTGAAAATCCTTTTCCCTGCTCCTTTATTTTGCTTACGATTCCAAGAACCAGCAAACATGCTAAAATTCCCGAATCAGAATAGTAGAAATCACTGAAATAATAATGGCCTGCGAGCTCACCTCCATAAACCCCGTCAATTTCCCTCAATTTCAACGCGGCAAATGCGCGTCCTACCTTCCAAATGCTTACATCGGTGCCAAACCGGTGGAGGTACTCAGAAACTGACTTGGAAGTTCTGATGTCCTGCAACACCTTTCCTTTTAATCCTTTTTCCACAAAGAAGTACTCAGCCAAAACAGCAATTATTAAATCGGGTGATACAAACTTACTGTTTTCATCCACAAACATAACCCTATCAGCATCTCCATCAAAAACAACTCCGATATCGCATTTTTCCTTGTCCACCAAATCCTGTAGATCCCTTACATTTTTCATCACCAGCGGGTTTGGTTCATGGCCGGGGAAATTTCCATCCGGCTTTTCATGTATATACAAAGGAGAATCCGATAATATGTCCTTTATAAGTAATCCCGCCATTCCATTTGAACAATCAATAGCAATTTTCAAATTGGAAAAATCAGTCAAATATTGCTTCTGGAAGTCAAGGTAATCCTGCTTTACATCGAAATCTATTACGCTACCAATCTTCGGTGATTTAATGATCGGATCACCATCGAGCATCTTTTTTTCTATCTCTTTCAATCCAGTATCGTATCCGACCGGCAAAGCATTTTTCCTGATACCTTCAATCCGTTATACTCCTTTGAGTTATGCGATGCAGTAATCATTACCGAGGCATCAAATTCAAATCTTGCTGTTGCCCAATACACCATTGGTGTAGTTGATAAACCAATAGAATATACATCGGCCCCACTGTCGGTAATGCCCTTACACAAAAACTCAAAAATCTCGGGTGATGACAAGCGTATGTCCCGTCCGACAAGAACCTTTTTGGAATTTAATAATGATGGCAGGAAAAATCCAATTTTATAAACATCCCATTTATCGAATTCTTTGTTATAGATTCCTCTGATATCGTAAGCATGAAATGCCTTCATTTCTTCTTCTTTAAAAAATCATAATCCCTTATAATAAATACATTATAATCGCCCAAATAGTTAAACCCACCCTTTTTGTACAAGCGAGTTGCTTTCAAATTGTTTTGATGGACTTCAAGCTTTATTTGCATCCCGCTTCCTTCGCAAAGTTAAGGGATTCCTGAGTAATAACTTGGAATAACCCTTCCCTTGATATTCCGGTTTTATACCGAAATGATGCAGGTATATCCGCCGGCTATCATGGCTTAGCCAGGATGTTCCAATGATCTCATTTCTGACTTGTTTTCAAGAATAAAAGCCTTCCTCCCATTTTTATGGTTCTTTCTATTACTTCCGGCGTATCTCCTCTTTCTCTGCCCCCATTCTGTTGCCATCCATAATGCTTCAACTTCGTCAAAATCAGAAGTAGAGTAATTTCTTATTAGAAGGTTCACGTTATCCATAAAAAAAACATTCTGAAATGTTTTTCAAATGTCAATAATACCATGAAAAACTTTCGTTACAGGCCCAGTAAGCCAAACATTAGTATATAATTTATTCTTAACTTGAAACCGGACGTCAAGCCTTCCGCCATAAGTATCAATGTTAAAATGGGTTTTTCCATTCCCTAAAAGGACAGAGGCAGCTATAGCAGATGCTGTTACGCCTGTTCCACACGAAAGTGTAACATCCTCAACACCCCGCTCAAAAGTTCTGACGATCAACCGATCATCATTCAATTCAACAAAATTTACATTTACCCCGGTAGGTTGAAATTCCTGCTCCCAACGAATTCTTTTTCCTTCTTCAAAAACGTTGATTCGATCGACCTTATTAACAAATCTTACATAATGAGGCGATCCGGTATCAATCAGGAAATATTCTTCCTTTTGGATAATTTCACTAACATCATTCAATTTTACAGAAATATTGGAAAAATGATCTTCAAACTGCAGAACAACTGATTCATGCGTGCCATCTATGGCTGAAAATTCAGCTTTATCAGTAATTATACCGAGATCTTTAGCAAATGAAGTTACACATCTGCCACCATTACCACACATAGTTCCTTCTCTTCCATCCGAATTATAATATTTCATTTCAAAATTGTGAGAAATTGAATCAGATAAAAGGATCAAACCATCCGCACCTGCACCCAACCTCCTGTTGCAAAGACGGGCAATTTTGTTTTCTTCCGGTGAAAACTGCAATTTTCGGTTATCAATCAGAATAAAATCATTACCTGCTCCGTGGTATTTTGAGAATTGTATTTTCATACTATTTGTGTCATCGTGACATAATAAAATTCAAATTTATACATTTAATTAAATTGCACCTTTAAAAATGATGACAGAAATGCACATTTGTCATTAAGGTTTGGCTTAACAATTTTTAACAAGGGCATAATAATACTGACAGTTGCAGGCCGTTACTCCATTCGATTAACATTTCATTTTTATTCGTAAACAAAACACAGGCTGGAGGCACAATTATTGCCAATAATTGTAAACAATATTGAATATAAGCTGTTTAATTAAATACATTTAGAGACATGAAAAGATTTTTGAGTTATTTTTTGGTAGCAATTCTTGGAGGAGTTGCTTTTGCTGTAACTTATTCAGCACTTGAAAACAACAAAAATGGAGCAGTTGTTTCGCAAAATGAAATTCCTGTTGTACAGGCAAATTATTCCCCAAGAATGGGTATTGTAGGTCCGGATTTCGTTGATGCTGCTGATATGACGGTTCATGCTGTCGTTCATATCAAAGCTGAATTGCAACAACGAAACCAAACATACAATGACTTTTTTGATTTATTCAATGATTTTTTCGGTAATCCGCATTATCGCTACAACAATGCTCCAATTATTGCAACGGGTTCAGGGGTGATTATATCAAATGACGGTTATATTGTTACCAATAATCATGTTGTACAGAAAGCCCAAAAATTAGAGATTACCTTGAATGATAAAAGAACATATGAGGCTAAAATAATTGGAACAGATCCAACTACTGATTTAGCTTTAGTAAAAATTGATGCTGAAAACCTTCCATTCCTTGTTTATGGAAATTCGGATGATGTGAAAGTCGGAGAATGGGTGCTTGCTGTTGGAAATCCTTTTAACCGTACTTCAACGGTAACCGCCGGAATTGTAAGCGCAAAGGCAAGGAACATAAACATCCTTGGTGAAGTATCGGCAATTGAGTCCTTCATCCAAACAGATGCCGTTGTTAACCGGGGAAATAGTGGAGGAGCCTTAGTGAATACAAGCGGAGAATTGGTTGGTATCAATGCTGCTATAGCTTCCAATACCGGGTCCTATACAGGATATTCATTTGCCATACCTGTTAACATAGTGAGTAAAGTCATTGATGATTTTATTGAATATGGTGAAATCCAAAGGGCTTATCTCGGAATATCCTTCCGTGAAATTGACAACGAATTTGCAGATGAAAAAGGTTTGCAAAACTTAAAAGGTATTTATGTTGTTGAAGTATTGGAGGATGGAGCTGCTGATGACGCTGGAATCAAGGAAGGCGATGTTATTGTTAAGGTTGATAACACGGAAGTGAATTCAAAGTCTTCTTTACTCGAATCCATTGGCACACACAGACCTGGTGACGAAGTTAAAGTGATTGTTCAAAGAAAAGATGAACTCAGAGAATTTGCGGTTCTATTGAAAAACAGAAGCGGAAATACCGATATTGTAAAAAACAATAGTATTGATGTATTAGGTGCAACTTTTGAACCAGTATCCGATAACGTTAAGGATGAGTTGAATATTGATCATGGATTAGCTGTCATAAAATTGACCAACGGCAAATTTAAAAGTTCAGGAATTCGTGAAGGTTTTATCATTTTAAAAGTTGATAAGGAAGTGGTGAAAACTGTTGATGATTTAAAAGTTATTTTGGATGCTAAGCAGGGAGGAACCTTAATTGAAGGTATCTATCCGAATGGACAACGTGCCTATTATGGTGTTGGGCTTTAAATTTTAGAAATCTGACAACTTTCAACTCATTTGCCTTGTCAATGATACAGCAAGAAAAAAAATTGACAGTAAAATAATAATTAACAATAAGTTAATGTTATGTTACAGAAATGAATGCATAGAAAAGGAAAATATATTTGGAAAACCCATTTTTATTCCGTATATTTGTTTACTTTTTTCTTTTCTACTTAAATAGTTGATAATCAGATTATTAAAAAATATAAACCACTAAATGAGACAGTTAAAAATAACAAAGTCAATCACAAATCGTGAAACCGCTTCACTTGACAAATATTTACAGGATATCGGAAAAGAGGAGCTAATAACGGCTGATGAAGAAGTACAATTAGCTCAGAAAGTTAAGGCCGGTGACCAATTAGCATTGGAAAAACTTGTGAAAGCAAACCTGCGATTTGTTGTATCTGTTGCCAAGCAATATCAAAACCAGGGATTAAGTTTACCCGATTTAATTAACGAGGGAAACCTTGGCTTGATTAAAGCCGCTAAAAGATTTGATGAAACGAGGGGATTTAAGTTTATTTCTTATGCCGTATGGTGGATCCGTCAATCTATTCTTCAAGCTTTGGCTGAGCAATCAAGAATTATCCGCTTGCCATTGAACCAGGTTGGATCATTAAATAAAATTAAAAAGGCAACTTCAAAATTGGAGCAGGAATTCGAAAGAGCACCTTCTGCTGAAGAAATTGCAGAAAAGCTTGAAATGCCGGATTACAAAATTGATGCGGCTAAAAAAATCACTACCCGGTACATATCGATGGATGCCCCTCTTACTCAAGATGATGAAACCAAGTTTTTGGATGTTTTCGTATCAGATGATACTCCTCACACGGATGAAACATTAATGCGCGAATCTCTTGCCAGGGAAATTCAACGATCATTGGCAACACTGACCAAAAAAGAAAGGGATGTTATTAACCTCTATTATGGAATAGGCATGCCACATGGTTTAACCCTTGAAGAAATAGGGGCAAAATTTGACCTTACACGCGAACGTGTAAGGCAAATAAAAGAAAAAGCCATTCGCAGGCTAAAGCACACTTCACGAAGCAAATTATTGAAATCCTATTTAGGACAATAATAGATTTTCAAAAATTATTGAGGGATTACTATTTTTTTTGTAGTAATCCCTTTTTCTTTTAATTTTGGACCAATTTAAAACATTATTAGCCACTTGGGAAAATTAATAAATTAATAATTATGGATAGTAAGATTAATAACTCAAAAGAATCATTGGTTTACGAAGACGCTCTAAACCAATGGTTTGATGACGAAAAAGCAGGTTTTGAACTTATTAACGTATTGGGGAAACTATTTTATGACAAAAATGTCGAATTGATCTTTTTAAGAAATCAATTAATTGACAGGAGTGCCAGTGTTATCCTGTTTAAACACTCGTATGCAAAAACGGTTGTTGGCAAAAAGCTTAAAATTCAAGATTCATTATTGCTTGCAAAAACTATTGCTGAACTTGATTTACCCCATTCAAAACTGGACGTTGGAAAATTAAATCTTGAATGGACTGAAGAAAAAGAACAATTCAACAATGACCCAAAAGCGTTTCTTACTTCTAAACTAAAAGACATCATTGGTAAACCACCTAAATACAACAAACCGGTTGATGTAGTACTGTTTGGATTTGGCCGTATTGGAAGATTGCTGTTACGTGAATTAATTATTCAGGGAAATGGAACACAATTAAGACCCCGCGCGGTTGTTACACGCAGTGTTACACCTGAAGATGTAGAAAAACGAGCCTCTTTAATGCGTCACGACTCAGTGCATGGTCCATTTAGGGGAAATGTAATTGAAGATACTGAAAACATGTGTATTACAGCAAATGGCCATGTAATCCAAATGATTGCCGGATCAAATCCGGAAGATATTGATTATGAAGCATACGGAATCCACGATGCATTGCTCATTGACAATACTGGAGTGTGGCGTGATCGCGAAGGTTTGGGTAGGCACTTGAAAGCAAAAGGGATAAGCAAAGTGATGTTTACAGCTCCCGCCAAAGGAGATATTCCCAATATTGTATATGGGGTGAACCACTTGAAATATGATCCTGATTCAAATACCATATTTTCAGCTGCTTCCTGCACAACCAATGCGATTGTTCCAACATTGAGTGTTATTGAAAGTAACTTAGGTATTGAGAAAGGCCATCTTGAAACCATACATTCTTATACAAACGATCAGAACCTGCTGGATAATTATCACAAAAAGCCAAGAAGAGGCCGTGCAGCACCTTTAAACATGGTGATAACCTCAACGGGCGCAGGTTCAGCGGCGGCTAAAGCGATACCTAGCCTTGCCGGGAAATTAACTGCCAATGCAGTGAGAGTGCCTACTGCAAATGTTTCCCTGGCTATTTTATCACTTTCCTTGAAAAGGAAAACTTCGCGAGAGGAAATCATTGAGTTACTTAGGCATGCGGCTTTACGCGGGGATTTTGTCGAACAAATTAGATTTTCAGCTTCCAACGAATCGGTTTCTTCCGATTTTATTGGAGACCCCGTTGCAGGCATCTTCGACAGCCCTGCCACATTGGTTTCGGAGGATGGCAAAAATGTTAATATTTACCTGTGGTATGATAATGAATTTGGTTATTCAATGCAGGTAATCCGATTGTCAAGATACTTCGCAAAAGTAAATAGATATACATATTACTAACAGAAATTGCTTCATTTAAAAAATGGGCATTCCAATCAGATTGCCCATTTTTTTATTTTTAATTCTTGTTTTCAACAATTAATCAGATATTTGCATCAATAACAAAGTAAGTAAAATGGCCCGTACAAAATATATTTTCGTAGTTGGCGGTGTTGCGTCTTCATTGGGAAAAGGTATTATTTCAGCCTCACTGGCAAAACTATTGCAAGCAAGGGGATTTTCAGTAGCCTTGCAAAAACTTGACCCTTATATCAACGTTGATCCGGGAACTCTGAACCCCTATGAGCATGGCGAGTGTTATGTTACCGAAGACGGTGCTGAAACTGACCTTGACCTTGGCCACTATGAACGGTTCTCCAATGTTCCCACTTCACAGGCTAACAACGTTACTACAGGCAGTGTTTACAAAACGGTTATTGAACAAGAAAGAAGAGGAGATTATCTCGGACATACCGTTCAGGTTATTCCTCACATTACGGATGAAATAAAAAGGAGGATACAGGTTCTGGGCAATACCGGGAAATATGATTTTGTAATTACAGAAATTGGTGGTACTGTTGGAGATATTGAATCGCTGCCTTACATTGAAACAGTCCGTCAAATGCGGTGGGAAATGGGAAGGGATTGTGCCGTGATTCACCTTACGCTTGTCCCTTATTTAGCGGCAGCAGGAGAACTCAAAACAAAACCCACACAACACTCCGTCAAAGCATTGCTTGAATCGGGGGTACAGCCGGATATTATTGTTTGCAGAACCGAAAAACCACTTAACCAAAGCTTAAAAGACAAGATAGCGCTTTTCTGTAACGTAGAGCCCTCTTCGGTAATTGAATCAAGAGATGCCAAAACAATCTATGAGGTTCCTCTTATGATGCGGAACGAGAATCTGGATACGGAGATTCTCCGAAAAACAATGATGCCTTTGGGCGATCAGCCGGATTTAACAAAATGGGAAGAATTTCTGTATAAACTGAGCAATCCTTCAACCGAAGTAAATATCGGACTGATTGGAAAATACGTGGAGCTTAAGGATGCTTATAAATCCATCAATGAATCCTTTGTTCATGCCAGTGCAGCCAACGAATGCAAAGTGAATGTAAAAATGATACATTCGGAACACATCAATAAATCGAATGCTGCTGAAATATTAAAAGGGCTTAATGGAGTTTTGGTAGCGCCCGGATTTGGAGAACGGGGTATTGAGGGAAAAATTGAAGCCATTAAATATGCCCGTGAGCAAAAAATTCCATTCTTTGGAATTTGCCTGGGCATGCAATGTGCAGTAATCGAATTCGGAAGAAATGTTTTGGGATACAAGAGTGCCCATTCAACGGAAATGAATGCCGACACCAAATACCCGGTAATTGATTTGATGGAAGAACAAAAGAAAATCAAAGGACTTGGCGGAACCATGAGGCTTGGCCAGTATCCATGCAAACTTGAGAAAGGCTCAAAGGTTTATGATATCTATCAAACCTTAAACATTACTGGAAAGACATCGTCATCGTTTTGAATTTAATAATGAATACCTGGATGAATATCAAAATGCCGGAATGATCACCGCCGGTATCAATCCCAATGAAAACCTTGTTGAAATTGTTGAAGTAAAGGATCATCCATGGTTTATCGGAGTGCAATTCCATCCCGAATACCAAAGCACAGTGGCTAAGCCTCATCCACTATTTGTAGATTTTGTAAGAGCAACGATTGAAAACAAATAAAACTCACATGACAAAAAAAATAATTGTTATCCTTTCTATTCTTCTGATATTTTCATCCTGCGACGATACTGATGATATCCTCGACATCATTAACGAAATCCCCCTCACCGAAGCTGAAGTAACTGAAGGGCTTAAAGCAGCTTTGATGGTTGGCACTGACACTGCAGTAACCACTGTTTCGCAGGTGAATGGATATTTTATGGATGAATTGATTAAAATACATTTACCTCCTGAAGCTAATATTATCGTTGAGAATGCTGATAATCCAATACTGTCTGCGATTGGTGTGGATGCATTTATTGAAGACATGGTTTTAAAATTGAACCGTGCAGCCGAAGATGCTGCCAAAGAGGCAACACCAATTTTTATTGATGCAATTACTGAAATGACCATCGAAGATGCCTTTGGAATTCTGAATGGTTCCGACACATCTGCTACTCACTATTTAAGGGAGAAGACTTTTGTAGCACTTCAGTTAGCTTTTCAGCCTAAAATTGCAACGTCGTTGGAAAAACCAATTGTAGCAGGTATTTCAGCCGCTGAAACATGGTCAGATTTTACTACCTTGTACAATGATATCGCGAATTCAGTGGTTGGACAATTTGCCGGCCTGACGCCTGTAAATACCGAACTTGATGCTTATGTCACGACCAAAGGATTACACGGATTATTTGTAAAAGTAGCCGATGAGGAACAGGCCATTCGAAACGATCCTCTTGCACGCGTAACAGATATTTTAGAAAGAGTATTTGGCGGAGGAAATTAATCTCCTTATAAAAGTTGCTTTAATCAGGATTGCTATTCAATTCCGGCAAAATGCTTCATGAACTGAACACGTTCATAGGCTGCAGGATTTTCAGTAGCCTTATAGTTCATCTTCCCGATGAAATCATCAGTCTTTTGAAAACCATGTTTATCCATCCATTCCTCGATGAACTTTACCATATCCGGAATAACGCCGGTTCCATTTTTATAAAGCGTTGAAGCAATCTGAACTGTTTTTGCACCAGCCAATAATAATTTCACGGCACCCTCTCCATCATGAATACCGGTAGAGGCTGAAATATCGCAATGCAATTTGTCGGACAACATGGCCGTCCAGCGCAAGGTATTGGAAATCTCCTGTGGTGTGCTAAAAACATTGCTTGCAGTAACTTCAAATTTGTCAATATCAATATCAGGAGAAAAAAAGCGGTTAAAAAGAACCATTCCTTTAATACCTGTCCAGGAAAGCTTGAGGGCTGTTTTGGCAAAACCGGAAAAATAATTACTGATCTTTATTGAAACCGGAATACTCACCTCCTTGATTATGGCCTGTGCAATGTCAAAATAAACCTCCTCATTTTGCTCGCCCGATCTTTTCGGATCGGATGGCAATACAAAAACATTCAACTCAAGGGCATCGGCTCCGGCCTCCTGCATTTTTCCGGCAAAGGAAATCCATTCAGCAGAAGAAACACAATTGATACTGGCAATTATAGGTATCGATACATTTGCTTTACATTCCCTGATGAGCCTTAAATAATCCCCGACATTTTTCTCCTCTGTATAGGCACTGATATAATCATGAGCCTCAGGATAGGCATACAATGAATCGCTTTGTGAGACGGTTTTACTAACCTGCATCAGAATTTGTTCTTCGAACAAGGATTTTAAAACCACTGCACCTGCACCCAGTTTTTCTATTTCAATGATCTTATCAACAGAATTGGTTAATCCTGAACTTCCTACAATAACAGGGTTTCTTAACTCTAAACCCAAGTATTTGGTACGTATATCTGCCATGTATAAAAGAATTAATTACTAAGACAAAATGTTATGGTGACAAATTTAGATATACATTTTCAAATTATCTCAAAAACAGGTGTTTTTTTACAGAAAGCTTATTCTATCTATAAAAATTCTAAATTATACAATAATACATTAAGCTATTCGTAATTAAACCAGCATACTTGTTAATCATGCAAAAAAGCTGTAGAATGGTTAAAAACAGGATAAAAACTCCTGCAATGATTGATTATAAAATTTGTAGTTTTGCCGCCGAAATAATATGATATGTTTATTCTTTTAAAAAAAGAAGTCAATAGTTTTTTAAATTCCTTGCTCGGATACATCGTGATGGCTGTATTCCTGCTGGTAAACGGATTGTTCCTATGGGTTTTTCCACTGGAATCAAACATCCCTGATTACGGCTATGCCAACCTGGATGGCTTGTTTCTGATGGCACCATTTATTTTCCTGTTTCTGATACCTGCTATTACCATGCGGTTTTTTGCGGAGGAGAAAAAAAGCGGTACCATCGAATTGCTAATGACAAAACCCTTCACCGATTTACAGGTTATCCTGGCAAAGTATTTTGCAGGCTTGTTTTTGGTAATTATCTCATTGCTGCCAACTTTAGTCTATTACTTTTCCGTTTATCAACTCGGATTTCCAAAAGGCAACATAGATACGGGGGGCATGTGGGGATCGTACATCGGGTTGCTTTTTCTTGGAGCTTCTTTTGTTGCCATTGGTTTATTTGCCTCATCCATTACAGATAACCAGATCATCTCTTTTATACTCGCTGCTTTATTTAGCGGATTTATTTATATCGGGTTTGAATTTATTTACGGGCTTGATTTATTTG
>JAWKKM010000025.1:0-89760 GCA_041393255.1 Bacteroidales bacterium
GGTAATACGGGCAATGGCTTTGTTTCCATTTTTTGCTCCATTCAAGCTTGAAAGGGGGATAAATATATCAACAGGAATTGAATTGTCATCCGGAATTAAAAAAGCAAACTTATTGGAAACTTCCACAATTCCAACAAACTGCTTTTTCTTACGTTCTAATATTTCAACAATGCGGCCTTCCAGCTTCCGGCCCTTTCGCCTGGGAAACAAATGTACATTTACTTTATCACCATGAAGTGCATGATAGGTATTGTTGGAAGCAATAAAAACATCCTCTGGCAAATCATCCGAGATAATATATGCTTTTCCTGTCTGCTTCATATCAACGATTCCGGAAACATCACTCCTGACGATCTGTAAGCTTGGATGAGCAGGATTCAATTGATATTTGCCTCTTTTGCGTTCAACTATTTCATTCTTTCCTTCCAGCTTGACCAGAATGTCCTTAACGAGTTGTTTACTGGCACTGTCCTGAATTCCCATGGCATGCGAAAGCTGTCGAAAATTATAGCTTTTCAGAGGGTCCTGTAGAAATACATTAAGAACCGTATTTTCAAAAGAGTTGGTTGCCCTTGTCCTTTTTAATTTTTTACCATGTCGTGCCATAATCAAACAATTTTCACACTTATTACAGAATCGGTTATTTCTCAAAAGTATAACAATTAATTGTAAAATTTCCTAATTTTGATCAATCATGAAAAATTTATTGGATGATTTCATTTCCTTGTTTTTTCCAAAAACATGTTTTGCATGTGGAAATAACCTGTTCACAAACGAAAACATTGTTTGCACATCCTGCCTGTACCATCTACCCAAAACTGATTTTCACAAAGATCCTGATAATCCGGTCAGCAAAGTATTCTGGGGCAGGGTTGAAATCATATCAGCCACATCCTTTCTTTATTATCGCAAAGGGGGAAAGGTACAACATCTGATCCATCAATTGAAATACAAAGGCCACAAAGAAATAGGGATATTTCTTGGCGAATTGTATGGTACTGATTTGAAGAAAACACCGGAATACAGTAATATTGAAACCATTATTCCAATTCCACTTCACCGGAAAAAACTGAAAATGCGGGGATTTAATCAATCTGAGTATTTTGCCATCGGCCTGGCAAATTCAATGAACACAAACATTGATACTGCCTCAGTCGTAAGGACAATTGCCACATCAACCCAAACGAAAAAGAGCCGGTATAAAAGATGGGAAAATGTTTCCAATATTTTTGAAATAAACAATCCTGAAAATCTAGCCGGGAAAAGTATTTTATTGGTGGATGATGTGATCACGACAGGGTCTACAATGGAGGCCTGTATTGCCAGCCTGAATTCCCTTCCCGGGGTCAAAGTCAGTGTAGCATCAATCGCTTTTGCCTCCAACTAAAAACCCGGCAAAAATCAATCTACCGGGCTTTTATCAGTAATTAAATATTAATAAAGGAGTTTCATTCCTTTTCACTCTTTATGAAATAAGTTTTCCTTACTCCATAGGTTGCAGAGGCAAGCAGCAGAACAATCAGGCCTCCTCCAATGGGTGCTCCTCCTCCTACAGGCTCATCTCCTCCTCCAGGCCCTCCACCCGGATTTGGAGGCTGATCAGCAAATACCGTAAACGAGATTGTGAACAGCAATACTGTCAGTAGCAATGATATTTTCCTAAACAATTTCATATACCGTGGCATTAATTATTTAATAAATACTTTTTCTGTATATACTTCTGAATCAGAAACAAAATTTAGAATATAATATCCCTTAAAGATTGCTACTGAACTAATTTCATGCTGGAATGTTTCGCTTATAGCCTCACTATAAACTTCTCGTCCCATCAAGTCATAAACTTTTATTGTACCAGAAAGTTCATTTGCTGAATTAAGTATAATGTAATTATCTATTGAATATATATTTACATTCTTGTAAGCATCTACATCATTATACGCTGGAGCCTCGTTGTTGGAAAAATGCAATAGGAATCTTAAAACATCATCTGATGGGCTAGCACATAAAAGCTATAATTTGCTACATTCTTTATGTTTATTACATTGTTCGTTTTCAAATCCTCCAGAAAAACAGGGACATTGTCAAATGCTACAATTTCCGCAAGATATAGAGAATAATTTCCTTCAACTCCAACTTCCAAGGCCAACAGGAATGGTTAAATTCTTTTTAATCGTTGGTAAGAGTTTACTGTCCAACTCCTTATTATCTTTACTGAGAGTATAAAACTGAGGAGCTTCCTCTAACCCTCTCATCTTCAATGCATCAAATTGATTATCATAAATTAAGGATGACCCTGTTTGAATATTAATCAGCATTTCATCATTATAATTATTCCCCTCAACGACGAATTTAAGATATTGCTGATCCGCTTTAGAACCTTTTAGAATATCTTTGGCAACATGAGTTCTGGCAGCATTATCCACTGCCAGTAAACCCCTGATGTATTGTTACAATTAACAAAAAATCCTTGATTTTGAGGAATAATGCTATCAACAAGAATTTGTTCCTGTCGCACCATCCTTAACATATGTACCATAATTTCCTGCCGTTTGATTCCAGATATAGATGGCAGGGTCAACATTAGTTCTTGTCCAACCATTACCATCATCATTATTCCAGTTCACGGCTGGAAGGATAAGGGTTTCCAACAAAGTTATATCCAGTATGCTCTCCAAGTGGAACTTCTTCAACCCGAGTTACGCTAATAGACTTCGAACCAGTATTTAAAGCACCATTAAAACTAACAGTGGTATTACCTGTCATCGCACCATCTGACCACAATGCATAACCCTGCATATCAATAGCCAAAGTGGAATCAGCACTAAATACCCACTTCCAATATTCGGTTGGTTCATCCCACCACATCATATACAATCCAGTAAATACACTTGTATTCGGATCATCTACCGGTGCAGAAATATAGTGCCATGCATCCTGACTTAAATAACGTTCAACGGTAGCATTAACGCCATTGCTTTCGATCAATGAACCTGTACCGGTAGCATCTGATTTGATGGTTAATGTACCACCAGCATTTGTAAAAGTACCATTGACCGTCAAAGCACCACTAGGCCCTATATCAAGAGCTGATCCAGGTGCCATATACAGGCTTAAACAAGTAGCCGGCCCACTAATTACAGGATAAGGGGCTTTCGCTCCGCTAACATCAGGAATTTCAGCATTCAGCATATCAGTCGGAACACCGTTGTGCCAGTTTCCTGCATTATCCCAGGCAGCATCAAATGCTCCTGTCCAATCTGTATATATCCCAACATTTTTCGGCTTCTCAGGAGTTGGGAGTGATTGGTCACGTAAGTATAAGTATTCCTCATTCCTCCTGAACCATTTGGAATTCTTTGGCTTGAATGATTATCTTTATCACCCCTTCCATTTTCATTAATCTGAGGTTGGTCAGCATTTAGCAATACAGAAGTCCTGAGTCATCTGCATCATCAGTATCATAAGCAATAGCATCAATCAAATTGGTAGTGGTAACAAGTGTTCCATTTGGAAAATCAACTGCAAATCCAGCATAGTGCTATTGCGTCAGCTCCATTTGCAAAAAGTTATTGGGGATAATGATTGAAGGAGTAGGCACAACTGCTGAATTTCCAAGTAGAAAATATCCATTTGCATCGGTACTAAATCCATCCAGGTCATATGCACCATAGGAGATATCTCCATTTCCGTTATACAGAACAACAACCAGTCCTGACATGTTTGTATTACCAACTCCGCCATCCTTTTAACTCGATAAATTCAACAGCATCCGTAAAGTGTATCAGAATCTACTTCATTGATCATAACAAAGTCTGCAACAGGACAAAGATCACATGAATTAAAACATACTAAATCAAGAATAGTGGCTTCTGAAGGAACAGTAACATAACGATTCCCCCATGAAGAAGCAAGACAGGAGCCGTTAAAATTTTCCCAACCATCGTTACCATTTTTAAATTTATATTCCTGATAAGTAGTTTCTTGCAATGGAATAGTAACTTCCCAAATGGTTCCACTAACATTGTCATTGGGTGTTGCTCCAACCATTAAAGGATCCAGCAATATTGACACCACCTAATACAGTTTCGTTTTTCATATCAACCCTGAAAGTAACATCATATTCAGCCAAGGTTCCACAATTGACACAGGAGCCAAAGCACACCGGATCAATAGCATAATCTGAACCACCAATTACTTCAAACCTATTGGTTGTTCCAGGGGCAGAGCATTCTACAGGAACGCCTTCATCCAAGCCCCATGCATTACCATTTACATATTTAAACTGGTATTCAATGCCTGAATAGAGTAATAAGGTAGTTGTATAAATATTATCCATTTCAGGATCAAATAACTCAATTCCTGCCGGATCCCACCAAGTATCAAAACTTCCTGCTAGGTGTACGCCATCTACTGACACTGTTTGTTCTGACATATTAACCTGGAAAGTTACATTAACTTGCGAGCCTTCAAAAATAGAAATGTCATCAATCCTCCACGAACGAGGAGCATCGGTTGAATAATATTTGAATCCGATGTAAACATTTGTTCCAACAATTCCAGACAAATCAACAATAAATGAAGGCTGCCATTGAGCCCATGCACTTGCTTTAATAAAACTTAATTCTGTCCATGTAGCTCCAGAAGGATCTCCTACACCAGCATAATCAGAAGAATAAAATAATTTTAGGTAATTATTAGCATCCTCATTTCCATATTCATAAAAAGTATAAAACTGCATAATTTCATTTGCATAGCTATCAAAGTCAATTCCAGGAATAATCAACCAATCTTCTTCAGGATTTGAGCCACCATAACCATTCATATAAGCATGTCCATTTGGTCCACCCATATCATCCCAAATCCAATTATTTGTAGGCCCTGAAACATTGTAGTTATAGCAATCTCCCAAATCGGAGTCGAATGTTTGAGAGTATGGGAGAGTGGTTGTAGAAGGATCAATAACATCATAACTTAATTCTGCGCTTGTAGTACCGTCACTATCATCATCTTCTGCATAAACTTCATAATATACAGTTGTACCATTTGCCTGGGCAGGAATATCAGTATCGGTAGTGTAGGTATCTAAGCCAGTATTGGTCATTGAAATTGTGGTTCCAAGAACTCCTTGAGCAGTTCCCCAATGCAACTCAACACTTGAAATTGTACCATCAGAATCAGTAACATCTGCAGAAACAGAGACGGTGGTTGAAGAAAGTATTGTAGATGCAGGGGTTTGAAAAATGTTTGTGATAATTGGTGGTGCGTTCCCTCCACCTGCATAATCAGTTATCGAAAAATCATCTATATGCAATCTTTCGCCAGAAACATACTCAATTCGAATTAGAATGTTGTCGCTTGCGTTATTCAATAAATAGGACCATTCCGCGTATGTAGTGCTAGTAGTATTTATCTGAGCTCCAATATTTACCCAGCCTGCGCCATCAACATTAACCTTTACATCCAACACTGCAGCTGGGCTATTATCCCAACTTCTATACCAAAAGGAAATTGAACCAACCCCACCATCTTTGCCATTACCATCTGTACCATTATATTCTAAATAACTTACGGCATTTCTTAATCTAACCGCATTTCCAGATAAGGCATTTGTACTATTACATAAACCATTTTCAATATGGAAACCATTGTAATCATAATTTCCATAAGATGACTGCGAAAGTCCGTCAAATGATTCATTAACATCAGCTTTCAATTCGGAGTTAAATCCAATAAGAACCGCTGAAAAAACGAATACTAAAAGTAAATCTTTTCATACCATTAATTTTTAATTTATAAATTTAATTATCTTGATTGCGAATAAAGGCAATATCATTGTATTAAACATTAAATCAACCTTAAATTTTCCCTTTTACACGAAAAAAAGGGCAATAAAAGTAGTAAAAAAAATAATGTAGGGATTCGAATAATGATAAAATGTTGAAAACTTATTTTCTTCCAAAATCGGCAGGGATTTCCCCCCAGTATTCTGTTTGCCACTTCAGGATTTGATTTTCATAAGTATGGCTGTGCAGCCAGGCCAAGGCCCGGTCAACCAATTCGAAAAGCTTTTCATTTCAGGGGTTCTTTCAAGCTTTGTATTGATACTCTTTTCCTAACCCAGGCTATGCTGTCATGGAATCGGAATAAATGGGTATCCTGCTATTCCGCTGTTGCAAATAAGCCAATCCATGGACCAATGCCAAAAACTCGCCAATATTAACTGTTCCCAGCTCAAAGGGCCCCTGCCTGAATATTACTCTACCGGTTGAGGTATGCACTCCTTGGTATTCAAGGATTCCCGGGTTTCCACTACATGCTGCATCTACAGAAATACTATTTGATAAGGGTTCGCCAATCAGGCTTTTTTGCTCTTTTGTAAAGGCGATAAGCCGGTTGTCAATTCCTATATAATTCTCGCTTCCTTCCAAAACTGCTTTTTCAGCCATCTTTTTATCCAAAAAAGCTTTGTATACAGCACCTGTATATCCGTCTATTTGCTTTTTGCATTCATCCCACGATGAATACACACCTGGATTATGCCCTTTCCAAACTACATAATATTTTTGTTTTTTCATAAAAACCAAAAGGTTTTACTTTTATGAGTAAAACCCTATAATAATTTCTTTTTGTAAAGAAAACCAGACAATAAATTAAAAAATGACTGCAGACAAAAAACGATTCGGATTAAAGTTTATCGGAATGAAAAACTTTTCTTGTTCCATAAGCTGCTCCCATCCCAATTAAAATAAGCAGGCCACTTCCAATTGGCGCACCTCCCCTACAGGTTCATCTCCACCGCCGGGCCCTCCTCCCGGATTTGGTGGTTGATCCGCAAACAATGGATTTGAAGCAAATGTGCATAGAAATAAAATCAAAAAAACTGTGGAAATGGTAATGATTTTCTTCATAATTATATAGTTTATTTTTTTTCTTTATTTCAAATCAACAATCAAAAAACTCCCCATAAAATTTGATTGTGGTCACAAAGTTAGTTTGTAAATATTCGATTTCCAAATTTAAATAAAAATTAATTTACGCAAATGTTTTTATAATTAATCATTGAATGAATGTTTGAAATTGCGAATAATTCATTTTAGCCACCAAGACAGAGAGTTAAAAAGCAGCATACTGCTTTGATCGTGCGAATATAAACAAACCGGTTAATTATTAGCACCCTGGAGACTTTGTGGCATTATAATTTTAAGTTCATGAATCGCTTTCGTCAACAAAAAGATAATAAAAGAATAATTCACCTTTTATTGATCACTATTACTAATTTTGCTTTTTAATCCAATAAGATTTATATGCGATACTCCAAAATATGATTCAAAAAAGTAAATTAACCACAAAGAAAAGCGCTAAAAGCATTAGGCCTCCAGCACCCAAAAAAGTAAAGACTGTCAACAAGGATGGACAGGAGAACCTGATCCGTTTAAACAAGTACATTGCCAATGCAGGAATATGTTCCAGACGTGAAGCGGATGAACTGATCCAGTCAGGTGTTATCAAGGTAAACGGTTTAATTGTTAAAGAATTGGGTACAAAAGTAAAGCCAGATGACAAAGTTCAGTACGGAGATGAAACCCTGAAAAGGGAAAAAAAATATTATGTATTACTCAATAAACCCAAAGGATTTATTACAACAACCGATGATCCATATGATCGAAAAACAGTAATGTCCCTTGTAAGCAATGCATGCAATGAAAGGATTTATCCGGTCGGAAGGCTTGACAAGAATACTACCGGGCTGCTTCTTTTTACAAATGACGGAGAACTTGCCAAAAAGCTGACCCACCCCAAACACGAAACTAAAAAAATATATCATGTTGTTCTCGACAAAAACCTAAAAATGGCTGATTTTAATCAAATTTTAGAGGGCATCACCTTAGAGGATGGATTTATTAAAGTGGATAAGCTGGCATACATAACCGGTAGCGATAGTAAAAAGGAGGTTGGAGTCGAATTGCATTCAGGTAAAAACAGGATTATCAGGCGCATTTTTGAAGCATTGGACTACAAAGTGATTAAACTCGACAGGGTTTCTTTTTCAGGCCTCACGAAAAAAGATATACCAAGAGGTTCATGGCGATTCCTTACAAAGCAAGAAGTAGGATTCTTACAAATGCAGGGGCAGTAGATATTCCTTAACACATTTCTTTTCAATAATTTAAAATCAATATAAATTATTTTCAACTAATGATAATTCCGGATTTTAAAATACTTTTGCAAAAAAATGTCAGTCTATAAATCTAATCTTTAAGGAGGTAATCATGTCTAAAAAAATTTATCTGTTATTTATAATTGTTGCAATTATTGTATCCTGCAACAATTCGCAAAACAACCAGCCTGCCGAAACATCCGATCAGGAAGTTGTTGAAGAGAGTGTTATTCTTACAATCAATGATTTTGATGCCAGTGCAGTTGATTATGTTGGCAAAGAAGTTCAAATTGCCGGCTTGGTAAACCACGCATGTAAACATGGAGGAAAAGAATGTTCCTCATTGATCCTGAAACAGAAATTACAGTCAAAATTGAGGCCAGTGAACAAGTTCCAAGTTTTGATGCAGAGTTAGAGGGATCTGAAGTTCTTGTAACAGGAATTGTCAGCGAATTGATCATTGATGAAGCCTATTTGCTACAGTGGGAACAAGAAATTAAAGAGGAGTTGGAAAACCCGACAGAACCGGAAGCCGATCATGCAGAAGGAGAGCAAGGACATGAAGAAGGAGAACACGAACATGCCAGCAGCGGATTGGGTGAAAAAGCCGATCAGGGTGAACATAAAGACCCGTTTGAAACAATTAATAATTACCGGAATGAAATCAAAGAAAGTGGTACTGACCATCTCGCATTCTATTCTATAGTATGTATTTCTTTTGAAATAATTCCACCGACAGCGGCTGAATAATAAAATAATTTCAAAGTAAAAAGGTCTGGAATATCCAGACCTTTTTTATTTTTGCCGTTTTCTAAACTGAAAATAATATGCAATTTAAATGGCGTAAGTGGAACCGGGCGGTTCATCGTGATCTCGGATATATTTTTTTCGCTTTAACAATCGTTTACGGGCTTTCAGGTATAGCGATCAATCACCTCCACGACTGGAATCCAAACTACATAATTTCTGTTGATGAATTTCAGGCTGACATTTCATCCGATAAATCCCAGATCAGCAAGCAAGATGTGATTCGTGTTTTAAGTGAGCTGGATGAAGAAGACAATTACAAAAATCATTATTTCCCGGGAAACGAGCAACTTAAAGTATTTATTGATGGAGGGAATGTAATCATTGACCTGGAAACGGGGACAGGAATTGTGGAAAAAATAAAAAGGAGGCCGGTCTTCAAATTATTCAACGATTTGCATTACAACCCCGGTAAATGGTGGACCTGGTTTTCCGATGCCTATGCAATCGCATTATTATTGATCGCAGTTTCGGGCTTGTTTATCCTAAAAGGGAGCAAAGGAATAACAGCAAGGGGAGGATGGCTGACCCTTCTGGGAATTGTTTTGCCGATAATTCTGTTTTATCAATCCGGTGGTTCTTTTTTCTTCAGATTGAATATTTTTATGCAAATTATTAGCTTTTTCATACTGTATTTTGTTTCGCTGATAATATCTGAAACGTTGGGTAAAAAAAGCCGGCTTGGCATAGAATGGTCCTTTTTCCTGAGTATGATACTGACACCCGTTATAGCCATAATTCCCATATACCTCTTAAAGAAAAACAATTCCTGATTGTTTTTCTTGATTTGATAAAAAAAGTTTTTTTTATTCGAATTATTTTTTAACTTGCAGCCAAATAATACAACAAATAGAGGCAATTTACATTCCCGATACATCCTCATTTAGCTATGGATCAGCACTTTGCAAGTGATAGGAGTGTAAAACAAATCAAGGTAAGTGTAAAATAATTTAGATTCATTAAGAATCATTGCATTGCTATGTAATGCAGTTTTTTTAATCCGGACATAATTATGTCGTTAAAGGATATTGAGGACAACCGTTTAGAAAAACGGAAAAAAGATGGGAGTCAAAATCAATTGGAATCAGGCCAAAACAATAACCGGCCGGATAAAGAATTGTTGTGGGAACAGTGCAATTTTTTATGAAGACATTTTTGCACGCGCTCCCCAAATCTTTTATTTCCATCTATAACCAGGCAGGCAAACACATTGAAGTTTGGGGAAATGCAGACATCAAAAACCTCTATGGCCTCATTCCTGGCAACGTAAAAGGGAAATTGCTGGAAGATGTTTTTTCGAAAAAAAATGCCACTGAAATCAAAAACCAAATCAACCTTGTTTTTGAGCAGAAAAAATCCAATAACCTTAGATTGTATGTGCAGTTTCCAAAAGGTAGCTTTTGGATTGAAACTTCATTGATTCCATTATTTGGAAACCAGCAGGAAGTTACAGCAGTAATCGGGTTTTTTAAGGATGTGAGTGACAGAGTTAAGCGTGAAAAGGAACTCATTGAATCGAAGGAGAAATACAGAAACCTGATAGAACTGGCCCCTGAAGGAATAATCATTGTTAACCTAAGAGGCATCATTACTTCTGTAAACACGACCCTGTTAGAAATGACAGGGATCAGGGAGTCAGATTTTATTGGAAAGAAATTAACCCACATACCCGGCCTTCAAGTTGAATACCTTCCCTATTTCCACGAGCTTACCCAAACCATTATAGAGGACGGGATACCCGGTTCCTTTGAGTTTGAATGGAAAGACAGGAATGGGGAGGATCATGTGGAACGAAATTCAAACAAGCCCTGTCAGGAAGCACAACAAACTACTCGGCTTTCAATTTTGTTTAATGATATTACAGAGCGAAAACTAATTCAGAAAGACTTTTATTATTAAAAAGTAAACAGGCTTATAAAATCATTTTTGAAAATGCCAACAAAGTGTCTTTGTGTTACAAGATGGAAACATCCGTTTTTGCAACTCTCAAATGCTTGAAATAACAAGCGGCAGCATGAATGCCTTAATGAAAATGCCTTTTGTTGACATGGTTCACATGCAAGACCGAGCTTTTCGATAGTATCATGACAGATGTTTATCCGGTAAGGAAAACCTGCAAACCATGAAATAAGGATCGTTGACACCCGGGGTTTCGAGATGGATTGAAAACAATGCTGTTTTTGATTGATTGGGAGGGACTTCCTGCATTACTATGCTTTGCTGAAGAAATTACCGAAAAAAGGATTTCAAAAGGAAAAAGAAGAGAAAAAACATTTGGCCAACCTGAAATTACTATCGGAAAAAGCCATTGAATTTATTGAGCTTGATGACCAAAACTGGCAACTTTTTCAGTTTATAGGCAAAAAATAGGAGAACTTGTCGAAGATTCGATCGTTATGATGGTTTTCTACAGTTATCCTATCCGTTACGAAAATTGAACATATTGAGAGCACCGGTGAACAGAAAAAAAAGTTTACTGAAAATTCTTCAAAACAAAAGTGGAAAATACAACATTACACTTAATCATGAACTTATCAAAAACTTGTCGTATGGAAAACTAACTAAATACAACGATGGTTTGTTTGAGCTTGGTTATAATCTCTTCCCAAAAAACAGTTATACACTCATTCAACAATTGCTTCTTATTGGAGTATATACCTGATTGGGTTGGCCTGGGAAGGTATTATGTTGGGAATGCGTTGATCTTTTTACCAAAAACAAGAAAATCAAAAACCCAGAGCAATTGAAACCATTGCTAAATTGGGTTCATTCGCCCTTCAAAATAAAAAAACAGAAATAGACCTTCGCGCAGCGAAGAAAAATACAAAAGAATTTTTGATGCCTATCAGGATGTTTATTTCCAGGCGGATATTGATGGGACACTTTTGGAAATCCAGTCCTTCCGTTCTTCAAATTGCCGGATACCTTTCGGAAGAGAGCTTCAAAGGACGATCTATTGTAGATTTCTTTTCCAATCGAAAAACCCATTTGAGCATTGCCAAAAAACTTTTAAACAGAGCCTGAAAATGGGATATTCAGTTGATTGTAAAAGACGGAAGAACGATGAGAAACCTCTTTAAATGCAAAACTAATTCTTGATGCAAGGGGAAATCCGATGGGTTTTGAAGGTGTAATCAGGGACATCAGTGAGCGAAAAAGAGCCGAAAGGGATTTCAGAAAAAGCGAAGAAAAATTCAAAATGCTCGCCGACTATACTTATGACTGGGAATATTGGATTTCACCGGATGATACAATCATTTACATCTCTCCCTCATGCGAAAGAATTTCCGGTTATTCACCGATTGAATTTGAACGAGATCCCAATTTATTACAAGCCATAACGCTTCCTGAAGATCTGCCTGTATTTAACAAGCATATCAAAGAAATTGGTTCGGATAATTCATTGGTGAAATTTTCGTACAGGATAAAGACCAAAGACAACCAAATAAAATGGATTGATCACACCAGCCAGAGAGTTTACAACCATGAGGGCAAATACTTGGGAAAGAGGGCAACCAATATAGATATTACCGACCAGAAAAAGGCAGAAGAAGATTTACGAAACAGTGAAGAAAGGTTTAGGACCTTGTTCTTCGAGTCGCCAGATGCCATATTTGTTGAGGATTACGATGGTAATGTTTTGGATGCAAACCCGGCAGCCAGCTTACTGCATAAAATGGACAGGGAAGACTTGGTCGGTAAAAACATCGTTGACCTGGTTCCAAAATCACACCGGGACAAAGTCGCAAAAGAGTTTCCCAATTGGATCACAGGAGAGTTGGTTGACCATAGAGGTTTTGCCAAAACATCATTGGGAGAATGCATTCCGATTGAAATTCACTGCAGTAAAATAAAATACTCGGGGAATAATGCCTTATTGTTTATTACCCGCGACATAACGAAAATAAAGGAATCGGAAGACAAATTGCGTGAGGCAGCTGAAAAAGCGGAAGAAGCTGACATGCTTAAATCTGTTTTCCTTGCCAATATGTCTCACGAAATAAGAACCCCCATGAATGCAATCATAGGGTTCTCTGAAATACTCTCTGACCAGGAATTGACAAAAAAAGAGCGTCAGGAGTTCATCAATTATATCACTCAGGGGAGTAACACCCTGATGAATCTGATTGAAGACATCATTGACATTACAAAGATAGAGGCTGGCCAAATTAAAATCAATATTGCCGATTGCGATGTTGATAAACTGATGGATGAACTTTATGCCACATTCCTGAAAATGAAAAATAAGAACGGGAAACAAAATATTGAACTGCGCCTCAATAAGCCGCTTGTAAAAGAAGGCTTTTCAATTCCAACCGATCCCAGCAGGATCCGGCAAATTTTATCGAACCTCCTTGGCAATGCACTTAAATTTACGGATGAAGGGTTCATTGAATTTGGATTTACCCTTGATAATGATGACATGGTGAAATTCTATGTAAAAGATACCGGCATCGGAATACCCAAAGAAAAACAAGAATTGATATTTGAACGATTTGGACAGATTGAAGATTTGGAAGGACGAGAACGTAAAGGAACCGGACTGGGGCTTTCAATTTCTAAAAAACTTGCTGAGTTATTGGGCGGATCATTATATGTATCCTCTGAAGCGGGCGAAGGCTCTGTTTTCTATTTGTCATTGCCGGTGAAAAGAGATTATACCCATAAAGATGTCATCGAAAAACACACATCAAAACTCCCCGTTGACTGGAGTGACAAATTGTTCCTGATAGCTGAAGACTCCATATTAAATTACACTTACCTTGAGGCCCTTTTCCAAAAAACAAAAGTTAAACTGCTTTGGGCAAAAGATGGAAAAGAAGCCGTTAACCTTTGTCTTGAGCATGAAGAAATAAGACCTTGAGTACTAATGGATATCAAAATGCCGGTGATGAGTGGGCTTGAAGCCATTACAGAGATCAAAAAATTCAGAAAAGACTTGCCGATTGTTGTTCAAACGGCCTATGCCATGCCCGAAGACAGGGATCGCAGCCTTGAAGCCGGGGGCGATAGAACACCTCACAAAACCCATAAACCCTGATGAATTATTCTCAACCATCAACCGTTTCCTGAATTAACCTTTCTTAATTATTTCCTGCATTTTATAGTTTCCTTTTAAATTCATAATTTTGAGAAAAATTCAGACGATGAAAAAACGCCTTCCTTTATTTGTATTGATTTCATTAAGTTTAGCCTTCGCTGCATATTTCATTTCCTATGAAGAAATTAAGCTTGAGAATCCGGAAAATAACCTTCCCAATGATTGGTTTTTTAAACAGCGTGCTTACCCAACCGGTGAAATTAATCAACCAGTTTACCTGGCTTCCTTAAAACAATCTCAGGAATTTCGAAATCAGGCCTATGGATCAAAAGATTCATCTTTTTGGGAATTTGCCGGACCTTTAAATACAGGGGGAAGATTATCAGATGTAGAAATGCATCCTTCGAGTATGAATGTGATTTACATTGGAGCAGCATCGGGCGGTGTATTCAAAACAACAAATGCGGGCCTTTCATGGGATCCCATCTTTGACGATGCTTTGAGCCTTTCCATAGGAGACATTGCCATTGCCCCTTCTGATCCTCTAACAGTGTATGTGGGAACCGGTGAAGCCAACGCAGGTGGCGGTTCGCAAACTTATGACGGCGTAGGTATTTACAAATCTATTGATGGAGGGGATTCCTGGAATTATTCGGGATTGGAAGATAGCCGAAATATTGGAAGAATGGTTGTCCACCCAACCAATCCCGATGTTGTATATGCTGCCGCCATGGGTAATTTATTTGCTGAAAATCCGGAAAGGGGAATTTACAAAACCATGAATGGAGGCCAAAATTGGGAGAACATTTTGTATGTATCCGATTCAACAGGAGGAATTGATATAGTTATTCATCCAACACACCCCGATACACTTTATGCAGCCCTATGGGAAAGGGTGCGAAGGCCAAACAGAAGAAGCTACGGTGGTTGGACTTGTGGTATTTACAGAACCTACAATGGAGGTATCACCTGGGATGAACTGACAGATGGATTACCCTCTCCCGGATCGAATGTGGGAAGGATAGGGATTGATATTTCAAAATCTGACCCTTCAATTCTTTATGCAATTTATGCAGATAAAACAGGCTACTTCGAAGGAGTTTATAAAACTGAAAACAATGGGGATTCATGGACGCAAACAAACGACGGATCATTATCCGGTTCCTATCAATCCTACGGGTGGTGGTTTGGAAGAATTGTCGTTGACCCTGTAAATCCTGATAGAGCATTTGTAATCGGGTTTGATCTTTACCGGACCACCAATGGCGGAAATTCATGGTCGAACGTTTCGCAAGCCACAGTCCATGTTGACCAGCATGGCTTGTACATTCATCCTGAGAATAACAATTTTGTTATCCTTGCAAATGATGGAGGATTTTATGTGTCTCAAAACGGAGGAAGTAGCTGGAATTGGATCAACATTTTGCCGATCACTCAATTCTATACGTGTGAAGTGGATGAACAATTTCCTGAACGACTTTATGGAGGAACCCAGGATAATGGGACCAATCGGACAATGACCGGAAACCTTGACGATTGGGAAAACATATATGGCGGGGATGGATTTTACGTGCTGGTCGATCCCCAAGACAACAATTATATGTATGCCGAGTATCAATACGGAAACTTTGCGCGGTCAACCAATGGTGGAGACTCTTTCTATACTGCCATGAGTGGAATCAGTTCATCTGACCGGATGAACTGGTGTACACCCGTTGTTATGGATCCAAGCAATCCGGGGATTTTGTACTATGGATCACACAGAATGTACAGATCCACCAACAGGGCCCAGTCATGGTCACCAATAAGTACCGATCTTACAAATGGGCCAGGAATAAATCTTACATACGGAACCATAACGACAATTTCCGTTTCCCCTGTTGACCCCGAAATTGTTTATGTGGGTACAGACGACGGAAACGTTTGGATAAGTGCTACAAATGGTATGGGTTGGGAATACCTGTCGGCAAACTTACCCAATCGCTGGGTTACAAGAGTGGCAGCCGATCCTTTTGATGAGAACACGGCATACGTAACATTTTCGGGATACCGCTTTGATGATTATTTACCCCACGTTTTCAGAACAACCGATAAAGGTCAAAACTGGGAAGATATATCAGGAAACCTGCCTGAATCGCCCATCAATGATATCATTATTGACCCTGCAAACAATCATACCCTATATATTGCAACGGATGTGGGTGTATTTGTCACCGAAGACATTGGACAAAACTGGGAGATGCTGGGATACAATCTTCCCAACATTCCTGTGAATGATTTAAGGCTCCACAATGGGTCAAGAAGCCTTTTGGCAGCAACCTTCGGAAGGTCGATGTATAAATATGACCTCTACCAGGATACTGTTGCAACCCGAATTGATGAAAGGGATGAAGGCTTTGAAATATTGACACTGGATGCTTTTCCAAATCCTTTCCACAGAATATTAAACATTGAAGTCAATATTGAACTTGAGCAGGAAGGGCTTGTTGAAATATATGATTTAAGCGGAAAGAAAACCGCAACCCTATTCAACGGGAGACTCAACACAGAACATAACCAGTTTTCATGGAAACCCGGGAACAATTCAATGGGAGCATATATCGTCAGGGTAAAAAGCGGGAACAAAGTTTACAGCAGGAAAGTAGTCTATAAATAGCATTAAGTCATAAACTTATTTATAGGCTTTAGTTTTTGTTTGAACCCTTCCTTTTCACAAAACGGACAATATTCCATATCTTCAGAGAAAACATAGCCACATTTTTCGCACTTATATGTTATTTCTGTGTAGGGATTCATTTTCCGCTCCTGTGAACTTGCTAAAAAGGCAAGGCCCAAAATAGGTGTTAAGAAAAGACTAAGCAGAAACAAAGTTCGTGTGCCAATTTCACGATTTCTTCCCAATCGCGAAAACAAATAAACTACAATGATATAAAGAACCACTGCGACAATTAGAAAAATATGTTTCTCCTCCATATACCTCTGAAATACAAATCCAACGATGTGCATAAAAAATATTTGCAAAAATATTGTTTTACAATAACAAAACTGCTAAAATTCAAAGAAATAATTCAGAAGCAATTCCATCAGCAAACAACTTACCATAATCTGACAAAGTGAAAATATTCTCCTTCTGAATGATCCTCCCGTCCTTTATATAAAGATTTACAAATTTCTGAAAATGTCTTGCCGTCTCCATACCAAAGGTTAGAAGGATATAGTCAATATCTGCTCCCCAAAGGGTGCGCAATGAAGTCATTACATATTCATTATATTGTTGATGGATAGATAAGGATTCCGACTCAAAAGGTAGTTTATCTTTTTGAATGGACTCAGAATATTTTGAAACACTGGAAACATTCCACTGCCGGGTTGAGCCACTAAAGGAATGAGCTGAGGGCCCCAATCCCAGATACGTCTGCCTGAACCAATAATTCTTGTTATGCGCCGAAAAAAAAGGCACTTTACAAAAATTCGAAATTTCGTAATG
This sequence comes from Bacteroidales bacterium, assembly GCA_041393255.1. Taxonomy (GTDB): domain Bacteria; phylum Bacteroidota; class Bacteroidia; order Bacteroidales; family JAADJA01; genus JAADJA01. The sequence goes on from JAWKKM010000025.1 coordinate 17,494, forward strand.
CACAAAATCCTTTTCTATAGCTTTCTTTACCAAAAGCTGAAACTGCGAAACAATGGTTTGCTCATCAACCGGCTTCATTTTCTTCTTTCGAATCAGAACATCAAGGGCTGTTTTCGGCTCAACCGTAAGTGCGTATGCAGAAAGATGCGGAACATCAAACGAAAAAAAAGTTTCCAGGTTCGATTGCCAGTCTTCATCAGACATTCCGGGGATGCCATAAATAAGATCAAGGCTGATATTATCAAACCCGACGTGTTGTGCATTTAAAACAGACAGCCTAGCTTGTTGTGATGAATGGATCCTATTGAGGTAATTTAAATCCTGATCACGAAAGGATTGAATCCCAATACTCAAACGGTTGACCGCAGAATTTTTTAACTCTTTGAGTTTTGCCAAATCCAGGTCATCGGGGTTGGCCTCAAGCGTAATCTCCGCTGCTGAATTTATATTAAAAGCATTTGATAATGCATCAAATATTCTTTTCAGCTCTTCATTAGAAAGCAATGATGGAGTACCTCCACCGAAATAAATTGTATTTACCTCCTCAGTACCGAGATAATCCTTTTGCAATTTGATCTCCTTAAGCAAAGCAACCAAAAATTCATCCCTATGCTTTATCGAAGCCAGCGAATAAAAATTGCAATAATGACATTTTTGCCTGCAAAATGGAATATGGATGTAAATACCTGCCATTATTATTTTCTTGAATTATTCCCTGCAAAATAAAACAAATTCAATAAAATATGTATTTTTATCGTTTCGATGTTTGAATTAAAATATACAGCTTATGAAACGCCGCGACTTCCTTAAAAAAACTACAGGGGCAACAATCGCAACATCTACTGCCTTTGCTTTTGGTAACCTGAACACTTTATTTGCCAACCAGAGCGACAAGACGGGCCTTCCCTATGACCTCGTTGCCGTTAGAAACGGAGAACCCGATGTAATGTTTGACAGTGCGATCAAATCCCTTGGAGGGATGGAATCGTTTGTAAAAACAGGGCAAACAGTTGTTGTAAAACCCAATATTGGTTGGGATGTTTCACCGGAAAGGGCAGGGAACACAAACCCCCAACTAATCAAAAGGATCATCCAGCAATGCTTCAATGCCGGGGCGAAGGAAGTTTATGTATTTGATAACACCTGTGATGAATGGAACAAATGCTACAAATCCAGCGGTATTGAAGACCTGGCCAAAGAGGCCGGTGCCAAAGTGGTTCCCGGAAATACTGAAAGCTATTACAAAGAGGTTCAAATTGCTCAGGGTGTTAGTTTAAAAACAGCCAAAGTTCATGAATTAATATTGGATTCGGATGTTTTTATCAATGTGCCGGTTTTGAAACATCACAGTTCTGCCGATTTATCCATCGCTATGAAAAACCTGATGGGGGTAGTCTGGGACAGGATGTATTGGCACCGCAACGACCTGCACCAATGCATCGCCGACTACGCTTCCTTCAGAAAGCCTGACCTGAATGTAATTGACGCATACCGTGTAATGATGAAAAACGGCCCCAGAGGTGTTTCGGTTGACGATGTTGTAGAATACAAAACACAAATTGTTTCTGCCGATATAGTTGCCGCTGATGCTGCTGCTGCAAAAGTTTTCGGGTCGGAGCCCGAAGACATTCCATACATTGTCAAAGCTGCTGAAATGGGCATTGGGACCTATGACTTGGCGAGCTTAAACATCCACCGGATTAAGCTTTAGAGAATGGCCTTTTCGTTTTTAAAAAAGATCAGGGTTGTTGTTTCCCTCCTTTTCTTTTTATTGATTTCTTTTTTATTTATTGATTTCACCAATAGCCTTTCTCCCGAAGTTGTGAATGGAACCCTCTATTTTCAATTCATTCCTTCCATCCTTAAATTCATTAACCTGCTGGGAATTGCAACCACAGGTTTTATTGTTGTCCTTATTCTAACCTTGCTTTTTGGCCGGGTCTATTGCTCCACTTTCTGCCCCTTGGGAACCTTACAGGATATCACCAACCATTTCGGGAAAAAATTCAGGAAGAGAAAGATTTATAAATATGCCAGGCCCTACAATTGGATACGGTATTCTTTTCTGGCGATTACCATTCTGTTCCTGATTTTTGGGAGTATCTTTTTTGTGAATTTGCTGGATCCATACAGCAATTTTGGAAAGATCGTTTCCAACCTTATTCGTCCTGTTTATTATGGTATCAACAATATCATCGCTGCCATTTTGCAAAAATTTGAAATTTTCGCACTCTATAAAGTTGATATAAAAAGTTATAGCTGGCTGTCGTTTGGGTATTCACTTTTCATACTAACACTGGTGGTAAGGCTTGCCATGAAAAAAGGGAGATTGTATTGCAATACCGTTTGCCCGGTTGGAACCTTTCTAGGATTGATATCAAAGGTTTCCTTTTTTAAAATACGCCTTGATCATACCCTTTGCAATAGCTGCGGGACATGCGGGGCGATGTGTAAAGCGCAGTGCATTGATACCAAAGAGCGGAAGGTTGATTTTTCACGCTGCGTGGGTTGTTTAAACTGCCTGACCGTTTGCCCGGGCAACGGGGTGAAATTCGACTGGCGAAAGAACCCGAAAGAATCAAATGAGAAGCCTTCACACAAAAACCGCAGGGAGTTCATTGGCAAATCACCTTGTTATCGGTGGGGGCCGTTGCCATTTTGAAAATTCCTTCTCCGAAGGTTTGAATGATGGGATGATCCCGGTGGTGAAGGAATTTCCTGTTTCCCCGCCCGGATCGATCAGCATTGAGCATTTTACCAATCATTGCACAGCCTGTCATTTGTGTGTAAGTGCATGCCCTACCCATGTTCTGCAACCCTCTTTCATGCATTATGGGCTTGCAGGGATGATGCAACCCACCATGGACTACAAAGCCAGCTTCTGCAATTTTGAATGTACTATCTGTAGCGAGATTTGCCCCACAGGAGCCCTTCTTCCTGTTGATTCGGAAAGCAAAAAGACACTGCAATTGGGCAAGGCTAAATTTATAAAGGAGAACTGCATTGTGTATACAAAAGAAACTGCTTGTGGAGCCTGCTCCGAACATTGCCCCACCAAAGCGGTCAATATGGTTTTCTATAAAGAAAAGCTAACGATTCCCGAGGTGACATCAGAAATTTGTGTGGGCTGCGGCGCCTGCGAGTATGCTTGTCCTACGGATCCTAAATCCATCTATGTAGATGGGAACCCGGTTCATTTAATTGCAGACAAACCCAAAATTGAAAAGATAGAACAAGAGGTTAATCCTGATGATGATTTTCCATTTTAGATAGATTCAATCAGAATATTTTTTTATAAATGAAGTATGGGTTTTTAATAAAATTAGTATGGAACACAAATGACACAGATTATTGGGATCATCGCTGATATTATTCGGCTATTGATTCAATGAGTCAATAACTAATCTGTGAAAATCTGCCAAATCTGTTATATCTGCGTTCCAAAATTTACAAATATAATTATTTGATCACCATAATAATTACTAAGATTCCTCCTTACGAAGAATTATCCGGAAAGTTGTCCCCTTATTCAATACCGATGATTTGACAAATATTTTTCCTTTGTGGTATTCATTTACAATCCGCTTGGCTAACGAAAGGCCCAAGCCCCATCCCCGCTTTTTACTTGTATAGCCAGGATTGAAAATGGTTTTAAACTTTGATTTGGGAATCCCTTTTCCGTCGTCGGTAATATCAATCAGCACCAGTTTTTCTTCTTCCTGTATGTCAACTTCAATTTTCCCGTCGCCACCAATGGCATCAATGGCATTCTTACAAACATTCTCAATAACCCATTCGAAAAGGTGCAAATTGATCGGCACATTGATTTCCAGGTTATGAGGTTGCAGAATTTTGAAAGAAACCTTCTTCGAAGACCTTGATTTGATGTATTCAACACTGTCGTATACCACCTTTACGATGTTCTCATTTTTCAGCTTGGGTTCGGAACCGATCTTCGAAAACCTTTCGGTGATTTTTTTTAACCGTTCCACATCTTTGTTTAACTCCACAATGGTTTCGCTGTTCTGTCCTTCCATTTTCAGGAGTTCTATCCATGCCATCATCGACGACATAGGGGTTCCCAATTGATGAGCCGTTTCCTTGGCAAGGCCTACCCAAACCTGGTTTTGCTCTGAGCGGCGGGCAGAACTGAAAAGGATATAGGAGATAAACAAAAAGATACCAATTACTCCCAACTGAAAATAGGGGAAAAACATAATTCTTTTTAACAGTTCCGAATCCTGATAAAAGATGTAGCGTTTTCCTTTATCTGCCAGTTCAATTTCAATCGGTTCGTTATCATCGGCCATGTGCTTCAGGGTATTTTGTATATAGAGCGAATCAGAAGCCTTTTTAGGGTCCAGCTTGCCATATTCCAGCACATTCTTCGCACTGTCGGTAATAATAACCGGAACCGAAGCCGCATTGATCACGACTTCGGAAAAGAATGACTCTACCAAATCGTCGATCACGATCCTGAGTTCGGTAAATAGCCTGGAATCGGTATAAAACAAATAATCGTGCTGGTTGCCTTCGTAAGGGATTTTAACAGGTGGATATTCCATAAAGCGCACTCGTAAATCCCCTTTAAGGAATTCCATAGTATCGGGATCAAAATCGATGTTTTTGGTAATTTTTATTTTACCCCTGCTATCGGTCAATATTACAGGAATAGTTATGTTATCAGCAAAAAACTTTTGGAAAAAACTTAGGGCTTCGTTTTCGTCCACAAGGGTAACAATGCGGTAGGCATCGGCAAGCAATTCAACCCGTTTGCGCTCTTCCTCTTTGATCTGTTTAAAAAACTCATCGGTGTAATTGACCAGTTCCGCTTTTTGGTGAATGGCATCGGCCCATATCCGGATGTTGCTCCGTTCATCCATGGCGATTTCCCTCACGAGGATGTTGGTATACCAAAGCGATACGGCAACAATCACAACTGCAAGGCTAAACAGTATCCATTTCCACCGTTTCTTTCTGGAGTATATATTCAACTTTCGAAATTTTTAATATTGTGATAACGAAAACACCGTCACTTTATTCCCATTACTTTCCACAAACAGGCTGTAAAAATAGTAAACCATGATAAATATTGCCACACAAATATACATAAGGTGATTGATTTATTTTCAAAGGATGTTTGTGCTTGAATTTTATATTTATTTCAGGTGATGATATGCCTGCAATCAAAAATTTTTCCTTTCCTTGCCGGGCATATTATTTCTTGCTTCTCAATAATATTAATTACATTAGCAAGGCGAAACCAGGGAAAGCTGATACCGGCTATTTTTATGAACACAAAGAATTTGATTTATAACAAGCGACTTGGCATAACTGCCCCCCCTCAGCAACTTGCATAATGTCAATGTGGAATAAATGCACAATTAACGTGTACCGGTTTTCTTTATTTTAAAAAATATTTATGTGCTTTTTTTAACCTATTTATAGAAGTTGTCAAAAGTTGAATGTTAAAAAGAACGAACGATACACAGAAATTGGATTTCAATAAGTTGTATCATTCGTTCAAAAACTTCATGTTGAACAAAAGTATAATAAAAAAGAGATTTGTCCACATTTAAAGTTCGGAAATTCGATGGACAATACCAAGGTTAAAGTATATCAAGTGGTAGAATCGATACTATATCGGCTAAAAACAGGATGCCAATGGAGGCAACTGCCCATGAAACAATTTTTCAGGGTAAAATACCATTGGCAGAGCGTTTATTATCACTTTCAGAAATGGTGCAAAGATGGTAGCTGGGAACAAGTTTGGAAGTATGTTCTGGAAAAGTACAAGGATTTGCTGGACGTGTCAAGTGTTCAGGGCATTGGCACATACACCCACAAAAGGGGCGGACAGGCAGTGGGCTACCAAGGCAGGAAAAAAGCAAGACCAGCAACTTATCTTATCCTAACAGATAATCAGGGTATCCCATTGGCCTGTAGTGAAGCTTTTTCAGGAAACCATAATGATGCATATCAACTTGAGCAGTCCGTGGACAAAATGCTTCAAGACCTACGATCCTCAAACATAAGAACAGACTGGTTGTTCTTAAATGCCGATGCAGGGTTTGACGTAGAGAGGCTCGTGCTTTCTGTTACAGGAATGATATAATAGATAATATTGATAAAAATCAAAAGAAACGGCTGTGAAAGTGAGCACCTTTTGACAGTTTACTGTACAAATGCAGGTTTGTTGTGGAACGGACCAATGCATGGCCAGATGCTTTTAAAGCTATTTTGATCCGTTTTGAAACAAATAAAATTCATTGGAAAGGATTGAATTTATTAGCTTTTTGCGTTATTTTATTACGTCAACTTTAAACAACTTCATAATGATGTTTACCTTTATAGCTCCAAAACAAACAGAAAAGTTCATTTAAAAATTTGTTTGATTGTAAACCTCAAAATACATTATTGTTTTATCTTTTGTTTTACTTGCTTTTACTCTTGGGGATAGCAAGTGAGTATTATGTGCCGTACAACGCAAATTCCATATGCATTAATGATATTGATTTAGATGGAGATGAGGATATAATAACAGGACATTTATTTAATTTCACTACGGAATGGGGGATTTGGGCTACTTGAAAATGAAAATAATGGATATTTTATTTTAATCGATTCTATATATATATAGCAGTCAGGATATTATCTATTCAGCAAATATAAAAAATGACGAATATCCTGAAATATTAGGACGATATTATGATAATCAGCAAACCAATGTTTTAATTATTGAAATAAATAATGGGAATTATATTTTTGATTTTTTCCAATGTGCAATAATCTTACTGATTTCAATATTGGCGATGTTTCTGGAAATAACACATTAGATATTGCTTTTATTTCAAACAATGATTTCCTGTGGGGTTTAGTTTATAATGATGGAACCGGTAACTTTTCATCTCCTGAATATTACGATCTATCCTTTCCTCCAGTTGATATTGCCTGTGGAGACTTAAACAATGATGGCAGGGCCGATGTGGTGATTTGTGGTTCGGATACGGAAGTTTATTTCAGTAATGAAACCGGTTTCCAACAACTTGTTTTAACTACCACATTAAGCCATGATGTATTGATCTCCGATTTTGATAATGATGGGGACAGTGATATAATAACTCACACAACTTTTGTATACCCTAACCATAGAGTATATTTCTTTGAAAACCTTGGTAATAACCAATTCTTTGAGCACGATTATTTTCAGTTTTTACCTTTTTGTTCTTATGCCCAGATAGCTGACCTGAATAATGATTCTTTGCCGGATATGGTTTTTATTGAATCATTTGGTGAAGGATTACAAATTTTCTACAATCAAGGGGCCTTTCAATTAGCTGATCAAAAATTTATTCCTGTAACATTCCCTTCACTTCAAAGGTTAGCCTGTGGTGATTTAGATAATAACAATTTTCAGGATATTGCAATAACCCATAGCCAGGGATCACAGGAAATGTATGTCAAACTACTTTTCAATGATGGTAATGGCAATTTTGTTGATGATCCATTACTTCATCACATGAAATAGAATTTTTTAAACAAATTTCATATTCTTCTTACCCAAATCCTTTTAAATATGAAACAAATATAAAATTCACGATAAAGAAAATTCAAATGTAGAACTCTTTGTTTTAGACCTTTCTGGCAGGTTAATAAAATCATTAATCAATAAAAACATGAAAGGAGGAACACATCAAATAAAATGGAGCGGGACTGGCATGAACAACCAGCCTGCAGTCCCGGCTCCTACATCGCTTGCCTGAAGGCAAACAAAGAAGCCCTACAAACAATTAAACTGCTCAAAATTTAACCGTATTTGTAAGACTATGAAACATTTTTCAAAATTAACATTCTTAATAACATGAATTTATGAAAACTTTAAAGTATACTATAATCGCCATTTTCGCTTTTCTGATGCTTTCTTTGAAAGTTGGAGATAATAAAAGTGTTTATAATGTACCATTATTAGCTCAATCTATTTATTCAACTGATATTAATAATGATGATTATATCGATATCATAATAGGTAATTCTTATTCAACAATTTCTGAATGGGGTGGTGTATCCATGTTGGAAAATATTGGAAATGGATATTTTATCTTCAATGATTCAATGTATTTTGAGCATGGATTCCAAGAAGTTGATGGTAATTATATTGATGAAAATGACTACATTGATATTTATGGACGGCATCAAAGCAATAACCCGCATAAAGAAAATATTGCTATAATCTATAATTATGGATTATCCCAATTTGATAGTGTAAAAGTTTTTACTTATATGACAATAATGTTGTAATTGATGATTATTCAAATGGTGATGTTGATAATGATGGTGATATTGATATAGTATTTTCTTGCAATAATGACTTTTTTTGGGGTTTAATTTATAATGATGGAACCGGAAACTTCTCCGAACCGGAATATTTTGATTTAACCTTCCCCCCCATTGATATTGCCTGTGCCGACCTGAATGATGACGGCAGGGATGATGTGGTAATTTCCGGTTCTGATACGGAAATTTATTTTAGTACCGAAACAGGTTTTCAGCAACTTGTATTAACAACCACCTTAAGCCATGATGTATTAATTTCTGATTTTGACAACGATGGCGATAATGATGTTATAACGCATACTACTTTTGTTTATCCTAATCATAGAGTATATTTCTTTGAAAATCTTGGCAACAACCAGTTTTTTAGAGCACGATGAGTTCTCTCCTTTTTGCTCTTATGCCCAAATCGCTGATTTTAATAATAATTCATTACCAGATATGATTTTTTATTGACTGGGATCACGAAGGACTTATAATCTATAATAATTTAGGAAATTTCCAATTGGAATATGATCAGTATATTGATATAGACAATTTGGGGTATCAATTGAATAAAGTACACTGTAATGACTTCGATGGAAATGGTTTCAATGATATAGTTACAACAATTGGCACACAAATGACACTGCCCTATAATGTTATTATTCTTTTTAATGACGGTTCAGGAAATTTTGTTCCTGATCCAATAACAAACATATTAGAAACATCAATAACAAATACAGAAATTAAGACTTTTCCAAACCCATTTACAGAAATAGTAAATTTCGATTTCTCAAATATAAATTTCAACAGGATAGTACTTTCCATCTATGATATACAAGGTAAAAGAGTTTTTGAATTAACCACAAACTATCAGAAAGGAGGTAATAATTTAATAAGCTGGAATGCTTATGATTTAAGTAATAACCAGGTTAAGCCGGGGACTTATGTTGCTATTGTACAAATAGACGGAGTTTATTATAATACAATTAAATTAATTAAAAATTAAAAATTTGTAAGACTATGAAACAGTTTAAATTTTTATCGGTTTTGTTAGTTGCTCTCTTAATTGCAACAACAATTTTTGCTCAATTTACACGCCAACAGGCTATTGACTTAATTCTTAATGATGTCCTTTCTGATGAACTGGACAACATTGATGTGTACGCTTCCTTTAACAGCTTTTCTGGTGACGCTGCATTAATTGATAATGATAATGCAACTAATCCTTATGCTGAATCATGGGTGTTTTATGTTAATGATTCACCCTTTGCTTCGTGGTATCACCCTTGCCGTTATATTTTTGTAAACACTTCAAACGGGAATTATTCAACAGTTGATAAGGAAATCTATCCGCAGTATTTATCAACTGACTTCGAGGAGATATCTTCTGCTAATCGACCCGACCCAATTGTGATGGATGGGACTGCTTTTGTGCCTGATCCTCAAAAAGTAGAGAGTAACTATAATTATGCACTGATTATAAGTGCCATAGATGATGTTCGCAATATCTCAAATGTATCGTTGATATTTAACGTGTTAACTCAAAATTATAATTATAAAGAAGAAAATATTATAGTTTTATACAGCTATGATGGGCATAACTACTCAAATGATTGGGGTGATAATTTAAATAATATTGACCCCGAAGACGACATAGACGGCCCCGCCACCTGGGCAACCATACAACAGGTGATTACAGAGATGAAAGGTGAAGAACCAAATCCTGTTTATGTCCTCGAAGCCCTTGGCCACGGTGACCAGCTTGCCGTTTTCTTTACCGGTGTGCCGGTAAATACCTCCGGTATAGAACCCATGCTGTATTTCCCAACAGAAGATCAAATTATCGGGCCATACCCGGTTTCCGGCCTTTCAGAACCCATGGAGGACATCGACTGCGGGCAGATGATATTTACTTTTGATGTGAATTCTGCTTCTGAAATAATACCTTATTTTATCGGCCCGGTAGGTTCAGAAACCAAATGTTTTAATCGCTATTTGTTTGGCTCAACGGGCAATGGTGAAAAAAACCAGGCAGAATGGTATATTACGGGTGGATTATACAGTGAACAAATTTATTATTGGGCTGCCGCTGTAAGGGGACTATTGCCTGAACCCACTGCCCCATGGAACACCCTTTTAGGATTTACCGTTGGAGAAATAGATTTTGGTCTGCTGAACCCTGTTTTGACTGGCCATACGGATTATCAACCTGATTTGGATGCAGATGGATATATTCAAATGGATGAGGCATTTATATATGCATGTAACGAAAATACCGGGTGCAATTACCCGGATAATAATAACTTCTACTTGCCAATAACTCCAGGAACAGAAGTGAATCCTTCACAAACCGATGAGTTCCCGTTTGTAGGTGAGAATGTTTTAACGCTGGCTGGATTGAGTGGATTATTGATTTCAAGTGCAAACCTACCCGAAAGAAGCTATATAATTGCAGATTCATTAAAAGTAAGTGGAAATTTAACTTTTGCGGAAAAGTCTGAAATATATATCCATCGTAATAGGATAAGTGACAATTTGCCTACCAATGCACGATTGATAATTGAAGCCACAGGCACACTTGAAATTGGTGAAAATTGCCTCGTTGCAAACTTTCAGGAGTTTTCGCCAGTCTGGGCATTTTCAGCAATCGTTGTATACGGTGATGAATTTATTATTGGCGAGCAAACCCATTTTTATAACATTAACTTTTCCATGTTAAAACCAGAAGGAATTGAATATTTCACGATGAAAAACATTTATATGGAAAATGGAATGGCCAGAATAGGGAATTCCCAAAATACCTTGATTGAAAACTGTACTTTTGAAAATGTGAATATGTGGGGATTGGCTACAAGCCATTTACAGGTATCGGATAACGAGTTTAATAAAACTCATACTATATTTTCAGGTGTTGACAGAAGTTCTTATATAAACCTGCTTAGAAATGAATATGAAGGGGTCTGCGAAATTTTATTCTCTTCATATTACACTTGCAATATTTTAAATTATCCGAAATATGTGGTTGACAGCAATAATTTAACAAATTGCTTACATGGTATATATATTTATTATTCAGGGCACAGTGATAAATTTTTTATAAGTAATAACATTATTTCCAATTGCAGTGATAATGGATTGTCTATATATGCATCAGCGGCCAAACTCGCAAACAACAAAATATTTGAAAATGATGGTTGTGGTGTCAAGTTATTAGATCATACACATTGCAGTGTGCAAGGAAACCCATCTGCAACATATGTGTACCAAACACAAGAAATAAATAATAACGGACTTCAGGAAATTTATACAGACCAGGCAAGTTTCCCGCTTCCAATAAATTACAATGCAATATATGATAATTTATCCCCTTCAGATTATTTATTGTATTGTGAGTTACCGGTTACAACTGTAAAAGATGTTCGAAATAATTTTTGGGGTGATAATTTTTATCCGAATGTCCATTTATATCCAACTGCTCCAAGTGGGCTATATTTATGGTATCCGGTTTTTGAATTATCCTTTGAAGAGCAGGAGAAAAGCGATGCCCAATTGCTTTACGAATCTGCAACGGCACAGTTTGAATCCGGTGGTTTTTCCCTTGCAATGGATGATTATAAGCAGGTTGTTGAAGAATATCCTGAAACAAATTATGCAAAAGAATCGCTTAAGATGTTGTTCTCGGCAGAAAATAGCTCAAATGCCGAATTTATTTCCTTAAAACAATATTACGAAACCAATTCAACAATCCTGAATGATTCTGTTCTGGCAAAAATCGCTGGTTTCCTTGCAAACAAATGCGATGTGGAACTCCAAAACTGGGCCGAAGCGGTTGCCTGGTATGAAAATGTTATATTAAACCCTCCGGCTTTTGCTGACAGCATTTATGCCATTATTGACCTGGGCCATCTTTACCAGCTAATGGAATTAAACGGTTACAAATCCGCCTATACCGGCTCCATGCCCCAATACGTTCCCGTATCCGATATTTCACATATGGAATATACACATTACCTCCTCTCCTTGCTTCCGGGCGATCAACCCAATAACAAACAGCCCGAAAGTACCAATACCCTGAAACCCGGCGAACTGCTGCAAAATGCCCCCAACCCATTTGCAAAAACTACCCAAATCTGGTACAAACTGCAAGGGGAAGCGATTGTTACGGTTAATGTTTTCGACTATACCGGCAAAAAGATACGCAGCAATAAGCTGGGAGTCAAACCCGAGGGTATCCACAGCTTTCATTTCTCAGCCGATGGGCTTTCATCCGGCATCTATTTCTACAGCCTCGAAATAAACGGGCAGGTAAGCGATTCGAAAAAACTTACCATTATCAAATAAGCATTGCAATTCATCCGGTGGCTTATCTCCAACGGATGAATGAAAAGATATTGTTAACTGCCGGCGAGCAACACGATCCAATGCCCGGGCGATGAAAACATTCATTTAAAAAACCGGCTTGGTTCATTTTAAAAAATTGCATGTTAATTCAGCAAAGTTCATTTATTTTGCAACGAATATAAACTGCAAAACGCTGAATACTATGAGTGCCGAGTTTCTTAATTCCGATTTATTTGCCTGGGTGGTTTTGCCCATATTGATATTTCTATCCCGTATCCTGGATGTCTCCATCGGGACCATGCGGCTTATTTTTGTTTCAAAAGGCTACAAATACATAGCACCCGTGCTTGGATTTTTTGAAGTTACGATCTGGCTACTTGCCATTGGACAAATTATGCAACACTTAGACAATGCAATGTGCTATATTGCTTACGGGCTTGGATTTGCTTTTGGAAATTATGTAGGAATTGTACTTGAAAAAAAGATGTCAATCGGAATGGTACTGATCCGTGTGATCCCCAAAAAAGATACCAGCCAGCTTTCCGATTTTCTTCGCAGCCATTTGTATGGGGTTACGGAGGTGGAAGTGGAAGGAATGACCGGAAAAGTTAAGATGATCCTTTCGATCATCAAACGGAAGGACATTAACCACTTTGTGAGTATTGTGAACGAATATAACCCACAGGCGTTTTATACCATTGAAGATGTGGGCTCAGTGAAAGAAGGTTTTTTTAAAAAGCACCGAACCTTTTCCGCTTTTGATCATTTGCATTTCCTCCGAAGGAAAGGAAAATAAGATTACCATTAACAAAACAACTATTTTTTATCTCCTAATAATTTTAATGCAAACGCATACTCCAATGCATTTTCGCGATACCTTTCAAAACGGCCGGATGCGCCACCATGGCCAAAATCCATTTGGGTTGAAAGCAATAACAAATTGTTATCCGTTTTCATGTCCCTGAGTTTCGCTACCCATTTTGCCGGTTCCCAATACTGAACTTGTGAGTCGTGCAGGCCGGTAGTAACTAACATTGCTGGATAATCCTTTGCTTCCACCTGATCGTAGGGCGAATAGGAAAGAATGTAATCATAATAGGTCTTGTCGTTAGGGTTGCCCCATTCATCATACTCGCCCGTTGTAAGCGGAATGCTTTCATCGAGCATGGTCGTTATCACATCAACAAAAGGAACGGCAGCGATGACACCTTTATAAAGATCGGGGCGCATATTGACGATGGCCCCCATGAGCAATCCACCGGCGCTTCCGCCCCATGCAAAGCAACGATCAGGACTGGTGTACCCCTCATTAATGAGTTGCTGAGTGCATGCAATAAAATCGGTAAACGTATTTTTCTTGTTCAGCAATTTCCCATCCTCATACCACTGCCTTCCCATCTCCTGCCCTCCACGAACATGAGCAATGGCAACAACAAAGCCCCGGTCAAGCAGACTCAGGCGTACCGAACTGAAATAAGGCATTGAGCTATATCCATAGGCACCATATCCACTGATCCACAAAGGGTTTGTGCCATTTTTGTCCAGGCCTTTTCGATAAACGATAGAAATGGGAACCTTTACACCGTCGGTTGCTGTAGCAAATAATCTTTTTGACTGGTAATTCTGCGGGTCAAAATCTCCGATTATTTCATCTCTTTTAAGCAGGATCCGATCGCGGCTGGTCATATTAAAATCATATACCGATGAAGGCGTTGTGAGGGAAGAATACATAAACCGCAAAATTTCCGTATCAAATTCCGGGTTTACTGATAAGAAATTAACATAGGTTTCTTCATCAAATTCAATGTAATAATCCTTGTTCGTTTTGAGGTTATAAATTCTGATCTTATCCAAACCATCAGCCTTTTCTTTTATTGCCAGAAAGTTTTCAAAAATCTCAAAATCCTCAATCAAAACATTGACTCGATGGGGAATAACCTCCTTCCAAAACTCTTTGTTTGTGCGGTTTACTGGTGTTTCCATCAGCCTGAAATTCTGAGCTTCAGAATTTGTAAGGACATAAAACTTGTCCTTGTAATGCTGAACCGAATACAACAGATCATCCTCACGTGGATAAAACACTTTGAACGCTCCATCCGGATTATTGGCATCAAGGATTTGGTATTCGGATGACAGCGTACTATAAGATTGAACAAAGAGAAACTTTCGTGACTTCGATTTTGAAATATCTGCTGTATAGGTAGCATCCTTCTCATGAAAGATCAATGCATCTTCACCCTTTTGCCCCAGCTTATGCCTATAAATTTTGCAAGGTCTTAAGGTTTCATCTTTTACAACATAAAACAACGTTTGATTATCATTGGCCCAGGTAACAGATCCTGAAGTATTATCCACTTTGTCTTCGAAGAATTCCCCGGTTTCCAGGTTCTTTACAAAAAGGGAATACTTCCTGCGGCTGACGGTATCAACACTGTAGGCCAACAAATTGTTATCAGTACTTACACTCCAGTCACCAACCTGATAATAAGCATAACCCGCTGCCATTTCATTTACATTTAATAAAACTTCTTCCGATGATTCCAGGTTATCCTTTTTACGGCAGTAAAGCGGGTATTCCTTCCCTTCTTCATATCGGGTATAATAATAATACCCATTGTACTTGTAAGGAACAGTTTCATCATCCTGCTTGATACGGCCCACCATCTCATCGAACAGCTCTTCCTGAAGTTCTTTTGTGTCTTTCATTTGGGCTTCGGTATATTCGTTTTCAGCAGTGAGATAAGCTATGACTTCCGGGTTTTCCCGTTCATTCAGCCAAAAGTATTCATCAATGCGGGTATCGCCATGAATTGTTAATTCCTTTTGGATTTTTTTTGCAACCGGTGCCTTGTTGGATCCGGAATTCTGATCGGAACAAGAACCAAAAACCATAAAAACAAGAATACCAAATGTCAACACGAACAAACGGGATAAGCTTTTCATTTTTTTAAATTTTATAAATAAATAGTAAAATTGATATAAATGCTGATTCGAAAAATCGGGATGGACAAACTAAAGAATTCAAATTCATTAAGAATATGTTGAATTTAAATAATACTCATACTTTTATCTGTTTCCTAAAGTACTAGAAATAAAACATCAGGCCAAAACTTGGCATAATGGGTAATTGGTAAACATTTTCGCCCGTAATCCGCTCCCTGTAAAAAATATTTTCCCTGTCATAAACATTGGTTACACTTAAGTTTGCTTCAAGGCGCGTATGTTTATTGAACTTAAACGTTTTTTTCAATCCTATGTCGAGGCGGTGATAATTAGGTAGCTGGCCGGTGTTTATATCTGCATACAGAATCCCAAGCTCCTCATTGGTAGTGGTATAATCGCTGAAAATACCATCCAAAAACGTAATCTGCGGGTAATAACCCTGAGTTAAGGTAAACGGAAAGCCCGATCCATAGTTCCAGCGGGCACTAAACTCCCAGTCGTATTTACCTCCAAAAACATACGATGCCACCAGGTTGACATTATGCCTGCGATCGTAATGCGGAGCATAAGTTTTTATGCTGCCATCAATATCTTCATAGTTTCGTCTTACATATCCCAATGAATATACTGCCCAAACATAAATCCTGTTGAAATCATACTTAAGGGTAAAATCTACGCCTGTTGCGTAGCCTGTTTCAATAATAAAATCCTTTGTGATAATATCGGGCTCATCAGGGTTTTTATTCTCATCCAAAAGCTTATTTCGATTGATGTTCGTCAGTTGAGAAAAGTTTTTATAATACCCTTCAATATTAAGGGTTATATTTTTAAACACATCGTATTCAAATCCCAAAATGGCGTGCTGGGCCTTTTGAAGCTTATGTGTAATTGGCTCACCATCATATTCCTTGGGAAGGTTATCAGGCCCGGACAAAAAGCCGTTGAACAGGTTGACAACATCACGGTCGGAACGGGCACTGATCAGGTTTTGCGAATAAAATCCTCCGGCAAACTTAACCCTGAAACGATCGGAGGCATTAAATTTCATGGCCAGCCTCGGCTCCAGCGAAAGATTGGATAATGAGGCATAATATTGCATACGAACGCTGGGTTCGATCAACCATTTGCCGGCTGTTTTTTTATATTTCACATATACGCCCAATTCTGTTGTATTTTCCTCTTGTGAAATTTCATAGCCCAAGGCATTATAAAACAAATAATTGGTTTTAAATCCCAGGATTTCAATCCCATACTTTAACTCATCTTTCCCGATAAAGTATGTAAAATCAAATCCCAGGTTAAAGCCATTAATAGAACTTGAACGCGGCAATGATGCCTCCTCTTCAAGTGTGATCTCATATTGCGAATAGGCCAGGTGTCCTTCAATCAATACGGGCGAATTTCCGGGAATAACCAGAAAATTGGTACCTCCGCCATACGATTCCCAATGATAATCGGACAGGGCTTTATAGTTGTTCACCCTGTCGGTAAAGCCGAAACCGAAAAAGTTGACTTTACTTCCATTGGCACCCCCCAACGAAATTTTACCATAGATATCGGTATAGTTAAATGGCAAACCATCTTCATCAATATAATCATAGAAAATTTTTGAACTTTGTTCGAGATAAGAGTTTTTAGCCGATAATATAAACGACGAACTTCCCTTTCCTTCTTTCATTTTTTTAAGTGGCCCTTCAATCAATAAATTAGCACCAAAGGTACTGGCCCCAGCTTTACCTGAAATCCGCGTTTTGTTTCCATCTCGTGTAGTAATGTCCATGATGGATGAAATTCGTCCTCCGTACTCTGCACCAAAACCACCTGTATAAACGTCTGCATTTCGCAAAATATCGGTTTCAAAAACAGAAAACATTCCAATGGAGTGAAAAGGATTGTAGATGATCATACCATCCAGCAGCACCTTGTTTTGAATGGGCGAGCCCCCGCGAATGTACAATTGACCACCCTGATCACCCGTAAAAACCACACCGGGCAACACCTGAAGATACTGGGCCAGATCGGGTTGGCCGCCAACAGCAGGAATGGAATTAATTTGTTTGGGTGTGATCTTAACAACCGATGTGCGGGTTTCGGTCCGGGCCTCTTCACGGTCGGCAGTCACCTGCACTTGTTCAAGGGTATAGGAAGCGCTCTCCAAAAAAAGTTTCTTTAATATAATTTCATCAGCACTTACACTAACCGGCATTTGAAGCGTATCAAAACCCAGGTAGGTTACCATAAGTGTGTATGAGCCCGATGGGATTCTCGAAATGGAAAAATATCCGTTTACATCAGTTGCTGCCCCATAAGTAGTGCCTTGCAAATAAACATTGGTAAATATCACCGGCTCACCGGTTTCTTTCTCATACACAAAACCCCTTATTGTACCTTCCTGCGATTGAGCTTTTTGTGTAAAAGCAATTGAAAAAAATGAAAAAACAAGAATGAAAAAAAGAAGCTCTTTGGTTTTCATATTATATCTGAATTTCTTAATCTGATTGATCCATTAAATACTAAGCACAAAGTAAAAGAAAATATAAATGTGATAGAAAGATTATTTAATTTACCAATGGCTTAAATCAGTTAACGGTAGGTTTAATTAAGCTAAAGGATGATTCAATCAAAAATGAACCAGGAAAAATCAAGTAAATCCTCCAATTTTTACCAATACCTGCTCACTTTCAAACCCCTCTCAGCGTAGTCTCCTGACTACGCCGCTTGTGAACCAGCAATCTCCCATTACAACCTAACAACCTTTGCCCTCCGCAGCTTCAGCGTAGGAGGGCCCTGCTTCTTTTTGGTGTTGTCACCAAAAAGCAGATTTTCCGTTCCCTGATCCTTTTCAACCGATAACTTTTTTTTCTTGTTTTTCAAAAAAACATATTTATCTTAGCAAAACCAAAACAACAACATAAATGGCCAATATTATCAATACAGGGTCAAATAATAAAACTTCTTTTATAGATGCTATACAGGAATCTTTCAATATTGGAATTTTAAGTATTGAGTCCACTCCGAAAAGACAAACAGGACGTCATTGCGAGGGCGAAGCCCGAAGCAATCTGTTGATCTTATGTGACGAAAGATTGCTTCGCTGCGCTCGCAAAGACGATAAATCACTTTTCGGCGTGGACTCAAGTATCGGAATTTGGAATTTGATCCCCTTTGCAATTAACCCCGTTTTTTGTTCGGAATTTCTAATACCCCCCCCCCTCAATAAGTTACACAACCGGCACCTTTATAAAGTATAATACCTATGTACACCGCTTGTTTTTATTTTGAAAAATTCAAAAAGCTAACAGCCAATGCCAACCAATCTAAGCAAAAAACAAAAAGTATAATTTGAAATAAAAAACCAATGAAGAGGAATATTTTAATTTTAAGTATAGTAGCAGGGGCAATAATAATTGTATTTTCCTGCTCCAAGGAAATGTCAAACAATTTTGATACCGGCACAAGCAAAAACAACCAATTGACCGAATATGAAATCCAGGTAAACAAGAGCATAAAAGATTTCAAACAGAAGATGGCTTATTGCCGCGAAAACCCCCACCTGAAAAGCGGGGAAACCATACCCGCCGATTCAGCCGTATGGCTATTGGAGGCAACCATCAATTTCTCCCATGCGTTCCCCAATGAGTACAGCTAAATGAATTTGAAACCGACAGCCTGACCTTAACAGTTGCCCGCAATGCAGATGGCAGTGTGGACATCAATGAGTTGACAACAAAATACGATGAAATGAAACAGGCTGTGGCCGATGTTTACCACAGTTCAGGGTTTGAGGGAAAAGGGCTGGCAGTAGTTGACCTTTCAGAAACTTCCCAATCCCCTGATGAAATTACCATTACTATTCAAACGGTTACCGGGGACAAAGGCAATGAAACACCTTCACCCACCTTAGGGGTAAATGGCCCGTTTATACAAGGAGATGATTGGTGGTATGGCGAATTGTTAGGTCATTGTGACCCCCATACGCCAAGCAGTACTGATGCTGCAATAAAACTATATACCGCAATGAATACTTATTATCTGAACAAAATGCAGGATTGTATTTTGTAAGCCCAGTTTCATTTTTTCGAAAAGGGGGTGATGATAATGTAAGAAGAGTAGGTGATCCTGATCCGTTAGATAATAATCAAGATTATTATCTCTATAGTATTATTGAAGGAGATGAAAATATAAATTTTGATGTAGATATGCTATGTCTTGAATGGACCGAAATGAATATCCATTTCAACCTGATGAAATACTATATCTATTATCGGATCTATGGTGTTATTCTTCCTGCTAATTATAAACCGTTTGAACTAACTACTAGACTGGGTTTTTTTATGAAGGTTTTGAACCTAACGGTACTCATTATTACCATAGTTTCACATTTCGATTCGGTATCCCTATTGGGTATGGTGAAGGTGAAGGACCAGGAGGAAATTTGTTGAAACCTTCCTTTTCTTAGGATAATTTCAATGAAGCCTGAAGCTAATTGGACAATTATTTTCTGACTTCAGGCTTACATTAAGAAAATATAGATCAAATTATTAAAAATTATACTCCTTATGAAAATCATACAAATATTTATATTCTTTCACCTTGTATTGATCAGTAGTTTTTGTTGTGGACAATACTCATTTGAATATAAAAAGGTTGGAAGTAATAATGAAGGTTTATTTTACACATTTGAAAACTCTTCAAGTAATTATATTTCCGTTGGAGGAGGAAACAGTCAATGGGGTGTTGAGGACCCAACTTCAGCCTTAATTGTCAGAAATTGGAAGCAGGAAATGTAATAAATGAAGTTTATCAAACCAAACCGGATACAAGTTTTTCTTACTGGTACGGCTTTGAAAAAGAAAATGGAAATTATTTCATTGTCGGTACGCTTTCCGATTCTGTATCTTATTATGATGAAAATGTTATCTACGTCTGTGAATTGACAAATTCTTTCAATCTGGTTTGGGAAAAATTTCATTTGTTCCCTTCCCCTTACAGAGATTGCAAGATCATTCACCATCTGATATTGCCGGACAATACCGTATTGATTGAAGGGAAAGCAGATTCTTCGCAATACAGTTTTAACGATCTTTTATTCACTGTTTTATTAGATCAGGATGGCAGCCTACTCGATTTCAATTTCTATGAGCACTGGAAAGAATATGGTGTTTACAGTGATATGATTTTTAACCAGGATACTACTGCAATTCAGTTTTTCGGGTCGTTTGCGTATTTATCTATAGGCATTGTTGCCACTTATTTTGAGATGGATTTAGACCTAAACATTATTAATAGTAGCATAAAATCAGAATTGCCAAACGGAGATTATATTAACTCCCCTTTTTCTATTGCATGGTTACCTTCTGGCAACCTGATTTCGTCTGATAGATGGGTCGATTATGGCGTTGGGGATTTAGGCTTGAAAATGACATTGATGGATGAAGAATTGAATGTTCTTCAAACCCATACCATTGAATACGGTGGATTTTGTTATACACCAGTTTACGATGGCCTGGGATATGTTGACCCCGATAATATATGGGTCACAACATTCAGGGGAGCATCTACAAGCTGGCCGGGAATTGAATTGCTGCATTTGCACATTTTTGATTCCAACCTCAACCTGAAAGGGGTGAAAGAATACGGGGATACAAGGTACTGGTTATGGAACCAAGTGGTAACTTCAGACGGCGGGTGCCTTGTTACAGGAATGATCCCCGATTGCGAAGGCTGTGATAACCACGATGGCTATATATTAAAGGTTATGCCGAAAGATGTTATTACAAAAATACCTGAAATTTCAGATAGCCTGCAAAATAATATTTCGGTTTATCCAAATCCTTTCAATGAAAGTATCACAATTAAATGCGGGTATTCTAGGCTTTGACTTTTACATGTTTGATTTTACAGGCCAGCTTGTTTTAGAGTACAGTAATCAGTTTAACAATTGCAATATCAATACAATGGATGTAATAAATGGCCTGTATTTCTATAAAATTATTAAGGATGGCAAAACCATTCAAACAAGTAAATTATTGAAAAATTAAAAAAATAAAACAATGAAACGAATAATAATATTGACAAGTTTATGCATAAGCTTAACAAGTTTTGTTAAATCGCAAAATTGCACACAGTGCGACAACTCTGGAAATCCTCCGGGCACCTATGCCAGTGAAATAGGGCAAAACACTACAGCCGATGGTGATTGGTCATTTGCCGGCGGTTATTCAAGTCAATCATCAGGGGTTTTATCTTTTGCGTTTGGGGCAAATTGTAATTCAGATGGACCTTACTCTGTTACGCTTGGTCATTCAATTGAAGCTTATGGTCTACAATCAATGGTAATTGGAACCGGTGCCGGAAATGAAGAATCTGAATTATTAAAAAATTACAATTCACAATCTTTAATGATTGGGTTTGGTTCGGAAAAACCGTCATTATATGTTGGCCCCTCCTCACCTGGCCACACTGGATCCATCGGCATCGGCGACATAACCAACCCCCAGGCCAAGCTCCACATCAAAGCCGATAATGGCGAGCAGGCAGCCCTGTTCATCGAGCCTTACACTTTTGGTGGTACATACGATGCCGAACTTTGGATGGGCACCTCCGCTTACGGCCTCAGAGCCGCCTTTGGCAAATTGTACTTCAACACAGGCGGACATTACATCTTCAACTCAGCGGATGCCAATGTAGGAATCGGGGTATTAGCCCCTGTTGAAAAACTCGAAGTCAACGGCAATATAAATATATCTAAAGGAAACGCCCTGCTAACTGATCGGGTTCAGGGTACCGGTCAAAAAGGTTTAAACCTTGCCGGTCCATCCGGGATTGGTATTTATGTTGCCTACAATGGAAAAGTAGGAATTGGATTGACTAACCCATCTAACGAACTGGAAGTTAACGGCAAAATTAAAACTTCATCAATTCAGATTTCAACAGGCTACGGAAACGGTAAGCTTTTACAATCAGATGCTATGGGTAATGCCTTATGGTCAGATCCTGCATGGACGATAAGCGGCAGTAATGTATATAGAACAGTTGGAAATGTGGGTATTGGAACCCCGGCAACTTCAAACAGGCTTGAAGTAGCAGGAACCGTAAATGCAACTAACTTCGTGGGTGATGGTTCAGGATTAACAAATATTTCAGGTGATAACCTGGGAAACCATGTAGCAACCCAAAATATTCAGATGAGTGGCAGATGGTTGTCAGGCGATGGTGGCGATGAAGGGATATATGTTAAGAATGATGGAAGTGTGGGGATTGGGTTATCCCCATCTTGCAATCTGGATGTTTCACAAACTTTTAAATGTGGTGAAATCCTCGGAAATAATTCGATATCTTCAGATTATTTTCAAATTGCAGGAAGTACTAATACAGATGCCGCCAGTATTTTATTCGGTTGTGGTTCACAATATTCTGATTTAAAACTTGTATCAAATGGTATTGGAGGAATAGCTTTTTATACTAAAGATGCAGGGGTTACTTATCAAAGGATGACAATAAATAATAATTCTGTATTTGTGGGAACATCAGTTAATCAGGGTACTTTAACCGTATATGGTAAAATTGATGCCGAAGAAATCGAAGTTCACGATATAATTTGGCAAGATCAAGTTTTTAAAGAGGACTATAATCTGAAAAGCATTTATGATCTTGAAAAGTATATAAAAGAATTCGGTCACTTACCAGATATACCCTCTGAATCTGAAATAGATGAGAATGGTGCAAACTTAGGTGACATTCAGGCTATGCTACTTCGAAAGATAGAAGAACTAACCCTGTATGTAATAGAGCTAAAACATGAAAATGAAAGGATTAAAAATTCCATTAATAAGAATTAGCTATGAAAACAAAACTTTCCTTATACATAATGTTACTATTTCCAATTTTACATCTGTATTGTCAGCCCCCTCAGGTTATATGGATACTTCCATCGTCGGGATCTCCAATTCCATTTGTTTATTCAGGTGGTGATGAATTTAATGGAGAAAGCCTTGACTTAGATAAATGGGATACACATGGAGGGCTTCATAATAGAAGGTGTAATTATGAAGTACAGTATTACACAGATGAGAATATTGAGGTTTCAGATGGGAGCTTAAAACTAATTGCTAAACATGAAGATATTTTTGGTAAACCAATAGAATATGAGCCAGAGGATTATATTATTGGTGACTGTGGCGAACCAAATACTGCCCGGACCTGGCATTATACTTCTGGCAATATTTCCTACAAGAGGCCAATAAAATGGGAACTAATGGATTTTAGATGTAGGTTGCCAAATGAAGGACAAGGGCTTTGGGCTGCATTTTGGCAACATGGAGGAGTGCCGCCTGAGGAAATTGACTATATTGAGGCTAAAGGAGAAAGTCCGGAAGAAATACATGTTGCTATTCATTATCCAGATGGTTCATTGGATGGAGATTGGTGGGATTTAGGTTTTGACCTAACAAATGAATTGCGAGACTATTTATTTTTATGGAAACCTGGTATGGTAATTGCAAAATGTGAAAATATTCATGTTTGTTCGTATGATTTAACACCTGAATTGACAAAAGCAACACGTCCGATTATAAACCTTGCAATAGCTGGTAATGGTGATGTTCCCTTTTCGCCTGGCCCCAATGATGACACTGATTTTCCTGCTGTATTTGAAGTTGATCATATTCGATTTTATTCATTACTTGAAGAGGGCTCAATAATTGAAATCTGCAATTATTCCCAGGATCCTGAAGATATGACTTCATTATCTGGAGATCAAATTACTTTGGGCGGGGATAATAATTGTCATTTTGAAATAAAGGAAAACGAGTTTTTAAGTGTAATTGCCTCAGATAACATATTGCTAAAAAAAGGGTTTCATGTTCATAGTGGAGGTAATTTTTCGGCACATATTGTGAACCTATATGATGACAATACTAAATCAGATAGCAGTTTGTTTTCAAAACATAAGACAGAACAATATTCTGCAAAATCAAATGATCAGGAAATATCGAATAACGACAAAAATGTTGTACAATCAATTGACCAATATAATTCTATTAAGATTTATCCGAATCCTTCTCAGGGTGAAATCAATATTGAACTGTCAAAAGGGATAGAAAACATTATTTCAATTTCTTTATATAACAATAATGGTGAAGAAGTATTTGTTAAAAGAGAAATATTGTTATTCAATACAATATATATATCACATTTACCCTCAGGCTTCTATTTACTCAAAATCAAAACTTCTGACAAAGAATTAATTAACAAAATAGTATTGAAATGAGGTGCGATATCAAAGTATTCATCATATGTGTAGTTTTATTAATTATGTTTAATAAAACTCTCCCTGCACAGAAAACAAAAAACACAGGCTATTTCAATAATACTGATATTTCCTGGATCAAGGGTGTCGGGTCTGTCAAAAGATATACCATTTTTGTAACTAATGACGAATCCAATTGGGCAATAGTTACAGTAAACGGAATTAAACACAAAAGCTCCGTTTTTGGTATTGGAGCGGGGTATGAACAATGGGCTAACTCCTATACCATCCCTGCATTTTTAAGGTATCAGTTATTTATTAAAGATATCAAACCTTCAATATTTGAATACATTGATGCTGGATATGCTTTCGGTTCTGCAAAAAAAGACCCTGAAGAAAAGGGCCGGTTTATTTTTAGCATTGGTTTGGGTACCAATATCAAAATTGATAAAGGTACTCATATTTCCCTTGCCTTTTTCTACAAACTGCAACATTTACTGGTTGAAAGTTACAATGGGGATTATACTACAAATTACAATTTCATTGGTTTGAAAGTTGGTGTTGCTTTCTACTAAAACCAACCAGCTCCCACATTAAAGCTTTACATCTCGGCGGGGTCTCCCCGCTCCGCCGTTTGAACTATCAATCTCAGATTGTATTTCCATCAATAAAATTCAGTCATATCAACCACCCAAGCATTCACCACCCTCGGCAGAGTCTCCTGACTCCGCCGCTTGAAGCAGCAATCTCCGATTACAACTTAACCACCCTTGCTCTCCGAAGCTTTAGCGAAGGAGTGCCCCATCAAATCAATCGCCTTCTTCAAATACCGGTTCTCCTCCCGCAGCCTCTCAACCTCCGCTGTCAGTTCATCAATACGTTGGTCCTTGCCCTCCGTAGCTTCAGCGCAGGAGGGCCCTGCTTCTTTTTGGTGTTGTCACTAAAAAGCAGATTTTCCGATCCCTGATCTTTTTCAACCGATAACTTTTTTTTTCTTGCTTTTTGATAAAACATATTTATCTTAGCCACACCAAAACAAAACAAAAACCGAATGGCCGTGATTTTCAGTATAGGGTCAGTAAGTAAAATATTTTCCGCCAATGGAAACATTGTTTTTTTCCCTTTTGGAATTTCGAAACTTAAATATTATAATTTCATCCTGTCCCTAAATACCCCCCCCCTCAATAAGTTACAAAACCGGCAACTTTTTAAAGTGCAATTCCTATGTGCACCGCTTGTATTTATTTTGAAAATTTCAAAAAGCTAACAGCAAATGCCAACCAATCCAAGCAAAAAAAAAAAAGTAAAATTTAAAATACAAAATCAATGAAGAGGAATATATTAATTTTAAGTATTGTAGCAGCGGCACTAATAATTGTGTTTTCCTGCTCCAAGGAATCATCAAATAATGTTGATGCCGACAAAAACATCCAATTGACCGGATATGAAATCCTGGTAAACAAGAGCATAAAGGATTTCAAGCAGAAAATGGAATATGTACGCGCTAACCCGTACCTGAAAAGCGGCGAAAGTGTGCCAGCCGATTCTGTACTTTGGTACCTCGAGGCAACCATCAACTATTCCCATGGGTTTCCCAATGAGTATTATCAAGAGTTTCAAACGGATTCCCTCACCCTTTCCATTGATAAAAATGAAGATGGAAGCGTGGATATGGCAGAACTTACCCAGGAGTATGACCTGATGAAATCCGAAGTAGCTACGGCTTACAATGCCTCCACCTTTACTAATAAAGGGCTTACATTGATTGATTTGGAGGTAACTTCTGAAACAGATGAAGAAATTGTAATTTCCGCAACAAGTATTACCGGAAAAATTAACCCAAACCCCGATACCACAAAGTGGTATAATGTAGGTAGTTGGGAATATGGTGAAAATGGCGGATATTGTAATAGTTCATTAGGTGACGGGGACGCCTCTGAGCAATTTCTTCACAGGATTTATTGGCTTATTGCCTCCAATGGTAAAACAAATACCTTCTTTGATGAAATACAAGTAGTAGATGTAAAAGGAGGCGACCCCGATTTCCTTGTTAACCCTTCCCTACCGGCTGATAACCACCTCGACTATTATCTCTATTATTCCATTGATGGAACACCCATATACTGGGATGAGGATATGCTGTGCATTCCAAATGCCGACATGAATGCTTACAATAATTCTATCTACACATTACTTTACGATTACTTGCCAAACGACTACCTTCCTGCAAATTATGGTGGCCAGAATTATTATATTATTTCTTGTTTGCAATTTTTTGATGGGAAAGGCCCTGCTTTTCCAGCAGGGTACGAGTATTATCATAAAGGAAAATTCGAATATGGGTATGATATTGAATATTCAGAAGGGAATTACCCAACCGAGATTGAATAGTATATGGAACTCATTTAATCCTGAAATATGAAAAATCTACTATTTATTGTACTATTTATACCTTTGGTTTCTTTATCCCAGGTGGGATTTGAATATATACTGGAAGATACCATAGATTCCAAGTGTTATTCAAGTTTTATGGATGACCAGGGCTATATTGTTTCTCTTGGAACGATTTATAATCCAACTTCTGATTTGTATGATGCATTGATCCTCAAATACCAGGATTCCTCAGATGTATTAGAGAAAAAATTTAATCCTGGTGGGATGAATTGCGGGTTTTGGTTTGGAAGCCAAAAAGAAAATGGAAACTACTTTCTAATAGGTTTGACCTGGGAGCCATATTTTAGCTTGTATTTTGCAGAAGTGGACCAGGAATTGGAATTAGTACAGGAAACCTATTATCAGGTTCAATTCGATTACCATTGGATAAATGTACAAGAATCCTTTGAGGATGAAAATAATACAATAATACTAACTGGCGCATTGTATAATGAAATTTATCAGCAATTAGGCATGTTCGTTACCAGGGTCAATAAAAATGGCGAAGTATTGAAAACAACAATAATAACAGATCTTTATTGTAACTCTGGCATAGAATTTATCAAAAAACTTGATGGTTCCGGATATTATTTGATAGGCACATCTCAGGAGGATATTATTATATTTGATAACGATCTTGATGTTGTTGATTACCAGTTTTATCCTGTCGGCAGTGTATTTAATACACCACTTGCATTGCGATGGCTTCCCGATGGAAATATTATGGTCGCGAATATGATAAATCAGGGAGTACCCGGTGCGTATTATGATATCCGATTAAGGATAGTGGATGAAGGTTTTAACACAATAAAAGACACTACATTCTTCGATGAGGGTAAAAACTGGCCGGCTGATCTTAGCAGTCTCGACTATATTGACCCGGATAATATCTGGGTGGTTTCCCAGGAGAAAAGCTGGAAATCTTCTAAAGATGAATGGGAGCATGCAAGGGTATATATTGTTGATTCGGAATTGAATGTGAAGGGTGCAAAATACTTTGCCGGTGAGCTTGAGGTTTATTTGTTTTCGACAAAAGTTTTGGAAGATGGGAGTTGCATTATCACCGGGATGGTGCCTAAAGCTGGAAAACCTACTGACTATAATGCATATATCCGAAAAATAATGCTCGATGATGTTTTAACCGCTGCCGAGGAAACTGTAGCAGAAGATGACAGCGATGTCCTCCTCTACCCTGTACCTTTCGAAAAGAGGCTAAATATCGAAACTTACCGGAAAAATTTATCCCTTTCGATCTTCAACGAAAATGGGATTTGCATTATTGAAAAACAAGCTTTGCAAATTCCATATACTTACTAGAGATAATACGAATGATTTAATAAGCGGGGTTTACCTCTATTCTGTATATGACAAGAACAAAGTCATAGAAACAGGAAAGATTGTTAAAAAAATAGATTTTATTTACCCGGAATATACATTTATTAACCTTAGAAAATTTATCAAATGAAAAATTTTATAGCAGTTTTAGCAGTATTAGTCGCATTATCAGTTAATGCACAGGTAAATTATTACAATACCACCACAAATGGCACATACTCAAGTGCAATCGGTTTAAATAATGATGCCGACGGGGCTAATGCCTTTGTAGGAGGCGGAAATTCAAAAGCACATGGCCAAAACTCATTCGCTTTTGGTAATTCGGCAGAGGCTACAGCAACTGATGCTATTTCATTGGGATTATCTGCCAAAAGTAACGGAGTAGCTTCATTTACAATTGGAAGTTATCTCACAGCTCAAGGGACTAACTCTTTCATAATTGGAAAAGGAATTACTTCAATCTATCGTTTAAATAATACGATTCCGAATTCCATTATGTTTGGAATGAATGCAACAAAACCAACTTTATTTATAAGCCCGACTTACGGTCTTGATAAAACTGGAAAGGTAGCCATTGGGAACATGACCAACCCACAAGCCAAACTCCACATCAAAGCCGACGATGGTGAGCAGGCGGCCCTGTTCATTGAGCCTTACACTTTTGGTGGCACATACGATGCCGAACTTTGGATGGGCACCTCCGATTATGGGCTAAGGGCCGCTTATGGCAATTTGTATTTCAATACCGATGGGCATTACATCTTCAATTCAGCGGATGCCAATATGGGCATTGGGGTATTACTCCCCACCGAAAAACTCGAAGTCAATGGAAAAGTAAAAAGTACCGGATTCCAGCTTATAAACGGACAACAAGGAGAAGGGAAATACTTAAGCAGCGATTCGGATGGTAATGCCAGTTGGGAGGAATTTAATATTAACAGTTTCGAATGCCTTGCATCAGGTGAATATGCCAATACGTTGGGAAAATGGGATACAGCATCAGGGGATTTTTCTTTTGCCGGAGGAGTAAATACAAAATCCGAAGGACATGTTTCTTTTGCCTATGGTGCCTGGGCCCAAACTTCAGGATCCCATAGTTTTGCTTTGGGTGTAGGAACTAAGGCGACAAATACCAGTTCATTTGCCATAGGAAGCAGATGTGCTGCAACTGCCTCCAATTCTATTGTCATTGGCAGGGGGTTAAGCGCTGATGAAATGTTGATAAATAACATCGATAATTCACTGATGATTGGATTTAGTTCTGATAAACCTACTTTGCTTGTTACTTCGGCTTTTGGCAAAGGTTCCACCGGAAAGGTTGGTATCGGTGATATCCCTGAGCCACAGGCAAAACTTCATATAAAAGGAGGCCAGAACGAACAGGCCACGTTGTTTATTGAACCCTACGTTTTCGGTGGAACATACTATGCCGCGCTCAGAATGGGAACTGAGGATTACGGCCTTGTAACAACCTACGGACGAATGTCATTTAAAACCGGTGGAAACTACAT
Organism: Bacteroidales bacterium; assembly: GCA_041393255.1. Classification (GTDB taxonomy): domain Bacteria; phylum Bacteroidota; class Bacteroidia; order Bacteroidales; family JAADJA01; genus JAADJA01. The sequence goes on from JAWKKM010000025.1 coordinate 47,623, forward strand.
CTTTGATTCGCCCGGTGCCTTTGTCGGAATAGGGACTAACTACCCAATTGCAAAACTTCATGTTACAGGAAACATTTTTATTGATGATCAAAACTCAGGCATTATTCTCAAATCGCCCGATGGGCAATGTTGGAAAGGGATGATATCAAATGAAGGGGCATTAGCTTTTGAGCCTATTGATTGCGACCTCACAACCAATACCTCTCCAGAACCAGAATCGGCAAACCCACATGTAGTTATATTTCCAAATCCGACAAAAGACAATATCCGTATCCGCAAATCAGATCAATCTGTATTGTTTGCAAGCATAATTGATATGAACGGAATTTTGCTTCAAACCATAGAACTGTTTGAAAATGAAACCGAAATATCCTTAAGTGGATTTTCTGCCGGATGCTACTTCATAAGGATAACCAATGAAAATAATCAGTTAATAGTCAACGAAAAAGTAATCAAAAATTAAAAAATGAATAGTACCTTATGCGGGGGCTACCAATTCCAAAGGTTGAAATGACAAAACCTTTCCGAAAAAGAAGTATTATAAAACGGGATCAATGTGGGCGAAATGAATGCTTTGCTGCTACAAAAAATTGAGGAACTCACACTTCATATTATCGAATTGGAAAAACGACTAAGTGTTGTCGAAAATAATTAACATACAAATGAAAATGGGTGGCAATTTAACGCTAATCGTAATAATAACACTTATTTGGTTAAATAGCTTTCAATCAGTAGGTCAGTCCGATACTACTAAAACACGTAAAATCAAATTTGATTGGGAGCTTGCCCCTCCGGGTGCCGGTTTTAATTTTTCACTCAACAGTAATAATGCGAATTCTTTTGGAATCGGAATAAGTATATTAAACCCAACCATAGCTATTGCCCCAGTTGAAGTTGCCCGAGATGATGTGTTATATAGTATTGATCTTATATACTGGAAGTTTTTTTATAGAAATCGAATCAATAAACGAATTGCTATGGAGTATTCTTTAAAACATGGCTTTTCAAATTTAGTTTACGGACCAAATACAGACTTATTTACTCAATTGCTTGGTTTTCAATTTGCCATCAGTTTAGGAGTGCGAAAAGTTAAATATAAACCTTCCATTTCAGTTGTACGTTCATTAGAAATTCCAACAACCTTTGTTTATGTAATGCCATTGGTTTTTAATTTTAATTTATAAATACGAAAAAATGAAATCAATAATAACAACCTTACTTTTATTTGTTTTTAGCTTTGCTAAAACTCAACCGATAATACCTGAGATAATTAGTATCTATCCTCCTTACTTATGTCCGTTACTTTGTAACTGGAGTAATTGCCAGCCGCATCTACCATTTGGTGCTTTGAGCCAACAAAATGTTGACAGGGACATTAAATTTAAAGCAGCATTTGGCAAAGATTGCCTATACAAGGACAGCAAAACCGGATGGAATAAACTTGAAGTGATAAGGAGAGCATTTTATCAACAAGAAAGATCGCTCCGTCTTGGTTGGCGTACAAATCAAACAACGGAAGAATTTGAAATTGGTTTGTATGCCCATATTGATGGGAAAATAGAATCCGTTAATATGGATTTTCAACCCACCTAAGGCCTAACGAAATCTTATTGGTATTATTTAAGAATGGCCTGGCATGGTATGTATGTCCGTGCAGGCGATAATTCTTATTGTATCAAAAGAAAGATTTTTGAACCCGGTGTAACTTACATTACAGCTTTAGTGGGTATTTATTTTGGATAACCCCATGACCACGCTTGACATATCAAAAAATCAAAAGATAATACACTTAAGTAATGAAGGAGTATTTCTCGATTTGTGTCTGGACATTGCCTTTTCCACCATCAGAACTTAACTAACAAACTTCCGGCATCTTTTGATGGTTTTGTAATTTGTGAATAATATATCATTTATTAATACTGTACTTTATTTGGCCCCAAATGGCGCAAGGCCCCCCTGTGCCCACCCAAAACTCAGCATAGTCTCACGGCTACACCGCTTGTAGGAACCAGCAATCTCCGAATACTACCTATTCACACTTGCCCTCCAGAAGCTTCAGCGCAGGAGGGCCCATCAATAGCCAATTGCTCCCCGTCATTGCGAGCGCAGCGAAGCAATCTGATACAAAGTTTCAACTCCCCGTCATTGCGAGCACAGCAAAGCAATCTGTATTAAGCTACAACTCCCCGTCATTGCGAGCGCAGCGAAGCAATCTGTACAAAGTTTCAACTCCTCGTCATTGCGAGCACAGCGAAGCAATCTGTATAAAGTTGCAACTCAAGCAACCGCGATGCCGTTGGCTGCGTCACACCCAAAAGCCTTGCCAGCCTCGCCTTCGTCATCAACGGAGGCAGCTGTTCACCAATCAATTTCCCAATATGAACCCGCTCCATAATATTTTAGTTTCTTATAAAACTAACAAATTATGTTAGTTTATTAAGCAGTTACTTTAATTTACTAAACACTTACTTCAACCTTTTAAACATTATCTTTAATTTATTAAACCTCGACTTTATTTATCTAACTACATACTTCTATTTCTTAAGCACGGGCTTTAATTTCTTATACCTGTATTTTAATTATCTAAACACAGACGTTAATTATTTAAGCCTGATCTTTAATTTGGTTAACCTCAATAGCTATTTATTAAGCCTCGAAAGTAATTTGTTAAACGGGTTGCACAGACAACCGGATGGGTGTTAGAAATACGTCCCGCAAAAAATGATTTACAGTATTACCTATACCTGCTCACCTTCAAACTCGAAACCGCAGCATCAATATCAATGAAACCTGAGATTTGGCAGATTCAGAAAAATTAGGGGTTTGGTACAAGCCCTTGTCAATTTTATTAAAGCCATCAATATCACGTCCCGAAAGAATAGTGGAAGTACGCAATTCACAGGCCGATGCAAAGGGGACTTTGATTTCAATGGCACTGGCGCCGGCATCAATCGTTACCCTTGTATGATTGTATAAATCGCCCAGCTTAAGTTCAACTTTTGATGCACCTCCGTCCAACTCAATTTTTTCAACTTTAAACGGACTAAGGTCCATTTCAAGATTGGCAGCCCCCACATCCACATTGAGTTTCCATACCGGCCCCGAATTCAGGTATAGCCAGGCATCGTTGTGAATTTTACCACGGTTGTAAGTTAGGTTTTTTTGGTTGATATCAATGGTGGCCGTAGAATTGCCCTGGGAAGTCAATACTTCAAAAGGGCCTGCATTGCCTTCACTCTTAAACTCAAACAGCTCTGTGGTTTCATTCTCAACAATAAAATTGCCCACTGCTGCATTAAGGTTCAATCGGGCAGTGGAAATGTTCTCATCTGGAGGTTCAGAAAAGTTTTGATCGTCCCATGAATATTCCTCATGATCTTCATCATCGTCATAATCCCGGTCATATTTATAGGAAAAATTATCAGGCCACCACCAGTTGTTTTTACTTCCCGGATGGTTCACCAAAATCAGTACCGCAAAAAATATTGCAACTACCGATAAGGTTAGCTTCATAAACGCTTTAACCGGCAATAGTGAGATGCCCCAAAAGATAAAAATAAAAGGCCACAGCTTAAATATGGAATGCCAGTTGAAAAAGAAAATATCAAAGTTTCTCAAGGTAAAAAGTACCCCAAGAGTGAGTAGCAAAACGCCCCAGAAAATTTCACCTTTTTTCATTTCTATTAATTATTATATCGGTTGTAGCTTTTGGATATTAAAATCACCCCGATTACAATTAAAATAACCGGCCACAGATCGCCGAAATCAATTCGGGGAACAAACCTGTCAATTAAAAAAAGAACGCCCAAAGTTATGAGGATTAACCCACCCCATAAATTGGAATTATTCTTTTGTTGGTTTTTCTGATGTTCATTACTTTCATCAGGAATTTCAAAATCATTTTTTTCTTCAGCCATAGTATTGGTATTTGATTGATTAGTGTATGCAATATTTTCAACCGGTATCGCAATCCACAGGATGATGTAGACCAGCAGGCCACTACCCCCCACAAAAAAATGCAACAGCAAACAAAACCCTGAAAAGGACAGGCGTCCGCTTTCAGGTAACGCCAAGGCCACCACAAACACCGGCAATAACAGAATTGCGATTACTCGGTATAAACGAGATTGTTCCATAATTAGAATTTACAAATATAAATCTTTTTACCAGAAATAACCACCCCAATGCAGAACGTACAAGCCAAAAAACATAAGTTCAATATCTTTTTCAACGCCCTGTAAGGGATCCCAGATCAAACTTGTTAGGATAAAACCCACAGAGACCCTCCTTCCACTCAGATCAGTCGGACTTTTAAAAATTTGATTCTCAAAATTAAAGTCTTACTGATTTATGATGACGCAGAATTACCATTCCCGTTACAAAATTCAGAACAATTTTTAATATCATTTGTTAAGACTGTAATAGTAAAGTTATTTTGACAAATGTCTAAAAAAGCAGGTTTTTACATATAAGGTTAAGAAAATCTAAAATTTGTTTACTATTTTTACCATCATTTTTAACAATATTCAAATTAATAGTAAATCATTAACATGACAGGTGAAAGAATTCAAAATGGTGAATGGGCAATTAAATGTTCCCGGAACAACCCATTATCCCATTTATTAAGGAGACGGAACAGGTCCGGATATTTGGCGATCATCACAAAACGTATTTGATGCCGCCGTAGAAAAAGCGTATAACGGGAAAAGAAAAGTTATTTGGAAAGAAGTATATGCGGGTGAAAACGCATTCAACAAATACGGTGAGTGGCTTCCTGACGAAACAGTAGAAGCTTTCAAAGAATACCTTGTTGGTATTAAAGGCCCCCTCACAACCCCTGTGGGAGGAGGTATCCGGTCGCTCAATGTTGCCTTGCGTCAATTGCTCGATCTTTATGTTTGCCTGAGTCTAAGTATGTTCACGGAGTCCCTTCTCCGTAGTAAAACCCGAAGACGTTGACATTGTTATTTTCAGAGAGAACACCGAAGATATTTATGCCGGAATTGAATGGGCAGAAGGGTCCGAAGGGGTTAAGAAAATGATTGATTTCATACAGAACGAAATGGGTGTGAATAAAATCCGCTTCCCCGAAACTTCCGGTATTGGGATCAAACCCATTTCAAAAGAAGGTTCGTCCAGGCTCATCAAAGCAGCCATTGAATATGCACTTGCAGAAGGAAGAAAATCACTGACCCTGGTTCACAAAGGGAACATCATGAAATTTACCGAAGGAGCCTTCAAAAGTTGGGGTTACGAGCCTGCCGTCAAAGATTTCCGCGGCCAAATCGTTACCCAGCGCGAAAAAGCCGGATTATTGATAACAAAGACAACGATCCCGATCTTTCCATCGAAGAAAATGCTAAAATGTTTGAGCCGGGCTATTTCATGATGACCGAAGACCAGCAGAAGGTCATCAGGGAAGAAGTAGAAGAAGCGATGAAATTGATGCCAACCCATGGTAACGGACAATGGCAAAACAAACTCATGGTCAAAGATGCCATAGCCGACATTACCCTGCAACAAGTACTTACCCGTGCCAGCGAATTTGATGTAGTCGCAACCATGAACCTCAACGGGGATTACCCGATGCGCTTGCCGCGCAGGTTGGTGGCATTGGAATTGCACCCGGAGCCAATATCAACTACATAACCGGCCACGCAATTTTTGAAGCCACCCACGGAACGGCACCCAAATATGCCGGGCTTGACAAAGTGAATCCCGGATCAGTTATCCTTTCTGGTGCGATGATGTTCAAGTATTTAGGATGGAACGAAGTACACGATTTGATTTGGGAAGGGATTGGTTAAATCCGTTAGCCAGAAAAAAGTAACCTATGATTTTCATCGTTTGATGAAAGGAGCTCAATTGTTGAAATGCTCCGAATTTGGTAAAGCTATTATTGAGAATATGTAACTTATAACACAATTGTTTCATGCCCACTTTAAAGGACAACCATACGAAAAAATAGAAGAATTCAGGCCCAGGACTGAAAGGCTTCTCAATGAATACGGCGATGTCGTAATCGATCAGGTGACCATTTCACAAGCTATTGGCGGAATGCGAGGAGTGAAAAGCCTTGTTACTGACATTTCTTATCTCGACCCGGATGAAGGAATTCGATACAGAGGTTATACTCTTCAGGAGGTTTTCGACTTGCTTCCAAAACCAAAAGGCTCAGAAGTACCTTTTGTTGAAGGATTGTTTTTTTTGCTCAGGATATCCCAACCGAAGCGGAAGTAATGGACGTGGTTGATGAGTTTAGCAAAAGAAGAATCATTCCTGGCAGACATTTACGAGGTAATTGATTCCTTCCCGTGTTGCAGCCATCCCATGACCATTTTTTCGACGGCGATATTATCCATGCAGTAGAACGTTTTTTACCAAAAAGTATTACGCCGGAATGAACAAAAAAGATTATTGGGATCCTATGTATGAGGACTCTCTAAACCTTTTAGCCAAATTGCCTGAAATTGCAACCTATATTTATGTGACCTATCAGGAGATGGTAAGCGATTCAATCCAACTTCTGGCCAACCCGGATTTTGGTGCAAATTTGCATTTATGATGGATAAAACCAAAGCCCTACGATGATGTTTCAAGGTTTCATTTCATCATCCACAGTGATCATGAAAAAGCGGTAACGTTAGTGCACATACCGGCCATTTGGTGGCGAGTTCACTTTCGGATATTTACCTGTCTATTTCGGCTATGATCAATGGACTTGCCGGCCCGCTTCACGGACTTGCAGCCCATAGTGTTCTTCAATGGTTACACGACCTGATTGAGCGTATGGGTGGCGCATCGGTTATCCCATCCGAAGATGAAATCAACAATTCGCTTGGAAACTTAATTCAGGTCAGGTAATTCCGGTTTCCGGGCTATGCTGTTTGAGAAAACCGATCCTCGGTATACCTTTTACAAAGAGAGTTTAGCTCGAAACATTTAAAGGATGACCCCATATTTAAATATGTTGACATTCTTTACAAAGTAGTTCCACCAATTTTACAGGAGCACGGTAAAGCCAAAAATCCTTGGCCAAACGTAGATGCTCAATCTGGAGTTATACAATGGCATTATGGAGTTCGTGAATACGATTTCTATACCGTATTATTTGGAGTTGGCAGGGCAATTGGTATTAGTGCCAACATTATTTGGGACAGGGCATTGGGCTACCCGCTCGAAAGGCCCAAATCGCTAACAACCGATATGCTTGAACAAATTGCAGGAATTAAAGGCCCAAAGAAACCGTCTAAAAAATAAAAACTGGACATTAAATAAAGAAATTTCTGAATAGGCCTTTTCATTTCAGGAATGCAAACAAAGGGATTTTGGCTCATGATAACACAAACAGAATTTCAGCTTCCACCATACAACAGGGGATTTCATTTGATCACCCGCCTTATCGAAAAGCAACTGCCCGATCTGCCCCAAACTGGTATGATCAACCTATTTATTCAACACACCTCAGCCGGATTAACCCTCAACGAAAATGCCGACCCCACAGTAAGGACCGATTTCGAATCCGTCTTCAACAACCTCGTTCCTGAAGGCAAAAGTTATTACCGCCATACCATGGAAGGCCCCGACGATATGCCGGCCCATATCAAATCATCCATAGTCGGACAATCCATAACCATCCCAATTACCAATCACCGATTAAACCTCGGCACCTGGCAAGGCATCTACCTGTGCGAATTCCGCAATCATGGCGGAAGAAGAAGGATCATCGCCACCCTGTTCTCTTAACACCACTCTCCTAATGTACCTAAAAACGCTGCAATCCAATCAAAAAACACCATGCCCCTTTTCACACCCCAGCCCTGCCCCTCCTGCCATTTCGAACGAAGTGAGAAATCCCCCACAACAAACCAACGCATCATTGAAGCACTATTACCTTGAACCATTAAATCATAGTAGCATTCATTCATTTCCAACTATTTCCTTCATGCAATAATTTTAGTCAGAAATTCCTCCCAATCCCCAAAATTTACTACTTTGGTCACACCATGATATGGATATACATATTAGCCCCACTGCTTGCCATCATTGTATGGTTGCTGCTTGCTACACTTTATATCCGGGTCAGCACGGTCAACAATACTTACACTGTTGGGTTAAAAGGATTCTTCAAGATCAGCCTCCTCCCCGATGAAAAAGAATACATCATTATTCGTATCAGGATAGTGGGTTTCAATTCCGTCTTTTATCCACTCAAACCCATAGAGAAAAAAACCAGGAAAAAGAAAAAAAAGAAAATTAAGGTCAGAAAGAACAAGATGACAGGCCTGTTTGTTTTCCGTTATTTTCTAAAACTTGCTATCAGTGCCATTCGATCCTGGAAAATAAAAAGCCTGAAAATCAACATTGACACAGGCGATGTAATAAAAAACGCTTACTTAATTCCCATATTCGTTGGCGTCAACGTCAAAAAAAACATTAATTTTACAGTAAATTATCAAAGCGAGATGAACCTGGAAGTGGATGTTGAAAACAACCTTTTCCGTATTCTGAAAGTAGTATTATTAGCATATTTCAAATACAAAATATTTATACGTCATGGAAATAAATTTAGAAGAAACACTCAACAAGGTCATTGACCAGCTGCAAAATGTAGCCAGAACCGAAACCGTTATCGGAGAACCTTTCAAGCTTGGTGAATTCGAATGTGTCCCCGTGATTAAAATCGGCATGGGATTCGGAAGCGCAGGAGGCGGTGGCGAAAGCGAAAAAAAAGGAGGAAGCAAAGGTGGTGGTGCCGGTGCAGGAATTGGATTGGAGCCCATTGGCTTCCTCGTATCCAAAGGAAGTGAAATTTCAATGGTTAGCGTATCCCGCTCAAAAGGAATGCAATCCATTTTCGAAAAAGTTCCTGATCTCCTTGAAAAACTCATGCAAATGAAAAAAGACAAAGACGAAAACAAAAAAAGCAAGAAAGATTAATCGAGATAGAACCAGTACTTTTTGCTCAAGGCATTTTAACCATTGCAAATTCCTGGTATTCCCATTCTCAGACTATTCTTTCTTTGCACAAAACCAATTCTTATGAAAATCAATTTTCACTTACTCATCCTGGGGATACTTGTTGTATTACCCTTCTTTTCTTTCGCACAAGCTCTGATAACAGTGGAACAAAAAACCGTTTCCATGTCACAGGGCGAACAACCCGCCTACATTGTCAATGTCCCTGAAGCGGATTTCGATCAGGTTACTAAAGACTGGGAAAAAATAATCCGCCAAAACACCAAATCAAAGGTTGAAGAAAGCGGGCAGGAACTGGTGATCATGGGCACCCAGATTCCTGAAATTCACCACAACCCAATTAATATTTTCAGCACTCTTTTCCAAGCTGACTCTTCCATTATAATCGTTGCAGTTTATGAAATTGACAGTACTTTCTTTTCTTTTTCAGAAGAAAACAAAAACCTGCATAGCGAAAAAACAAACAATCACATTACGCATTTCATGCGCAATTTTGCTGTTGAACAATACAAAGAGTTTGTAGAAGAAGAATTTGAAACTGAAGACAAAAAACTAATTGACCTCAGCAAAGAACTGGAAGACCTTGCCAAAAAGCATCAAAGTTTTTTGGAAGAGATCGAAGAAAACCAGCAGGATATTAAAAACGCTGAAGATGTGATCTCCTCTTCCGAAAAAGACAATGAACGGAAACTGGAAGAAATCAACATCAAGAAAGAATCAATGGCCTCTGTTTCTGATGATCCCATACAATTTGATGCAGCTAAAGATCAATTGAAAGACCTTGAAAAAGAGAAAAGAAATATTGAGAATATACTTGAAAAAGAAAAGAAGAACATTGTGAAATACAATTCGAGCATTGAAGAATACAACCGGAAGATTGAGGCCAATTTGGAGCAACAGGAAATGGTGAAAGCTTCTATTGAAGAGCAAAAGATTGTTGTGAGCAACGTTAACCTAAAATTAAAAGGCATAAAATAGGCTAATTTCGGTCCATTCCTCATTTCACAGTTTCATTCGCTCATTTTCACTGAACAATACAATTTCAGGGAAAAAGTTCTCAAATTCATTTTTGTAAAGATCGTAATCTATTCTCAGGTCTATAACAGCATTCTCCATGCGTGAATCAAACGGTGTACGCCTTGACATACCGGTTAATGCCCTTTTCAAACCCTCCAGTTTTCCGTATCCAACAAGCCAGTTATCCTTTGCCATAAACGGTAGTATCCCTTTTGTTTTGGGGGGTAAAATAAAATACTTTCTCAATAAAATTTTATACATCCTCATGGTAAACCGCTCAATGGGCTCATGTGAATATTGATGCCAATTGGCAGAAAGAAAGTGGTCGTAATACATGTCAACAATTACACCGGCATATAAACGATAGTTCCCGGCCAACCTGCTTTTGCTTTGCAAAAAAACGGGATGGGCATCTGTATACTGGTCAATCCTGCGGTGCAGCCTTATCCCATCCTGAATTCCCTTGCTAAAAACACCAATCTTATTCCCCTTAACATGGTCAGCAATAAAATTACCTGTGATAATTTCTTCATCATTCCCCGAAAGATATAAATGAGCCAGAAAATTCATACAATCAAATAAATCTGCAAAAGTATTTTAAATTCTAAGGATAACAAGCTTATTTATAATCATTTTAGATAATCCATATGGTATGAAAATTTGATTTTTTATATATTTTTGTTGTTTGATGAAGAAAAATTTCAAGCACTAAAAAACGTATGGAAAAATTACTGTTACTTGGCGATGAAGCTCTGGCTCAGGGGGCAATTGATGCAGGAATATCAGGATGTTATGCATATCCTGGCACTCCTTCCACCGAAATTATGCAATACATCATCGCTTCAAAGGAAGCGAAGGGAAAAAACATCAGGTCGGGATGGGCTGCCAACGAAAAGACAGCTATGGAAGCTGCTTTGGGGATGTCCTATGCCGGTAAAAGAGCAATCGTATGTATGAAGCACGTTGGCCTTAATGTGGCTGCCGATGCATTTATCAATTCAGCCATCACCGGAGCCAATGGAGGCTTGATAGTGATTGTAGCTGATGATCCATCCATGCATTCATCGCAAAACGAACAGGATTCGAGGTTTTATGGAAAATTTGCCATGATTCCTTGCTTAGAGCCTTCGAACCAGCAAGAGGCATATGATATGATCCATTATGGATTTGATATTTCAGAAAAATTTGAAATTCCTGTATTGCTGAGGATCACCACCCGCCTGGCCCATTCACGGTCAGGGGTTCAACGAAAACAAGTACGTGAGCAAAATGAGATTCACCTTCCGGGAAACCTGAAACAGTTTATCCTGCTTCCTGCCAATGCCAGGAAACAATACAAGCATTTATTGCAAATTCAAGCACTCTTTCAGGAAGAATCTGACCACAGTATATACAATACTTACTTTGACGGAACTGATAAAAGCCTGGGCATTGTTGCTTGCGGTATCGCCTATAATTACCTTATGGAGAATTATCCTGACAGGGACATTCCGTACCCCATATTAAAGGTTGGTCAATATCCAATATCAAGGCCAATGATGAACAGGATCTACGAAGAATGTGATGAAATTCTCGTGTTGGAAGATGGATATCCAGTTATTGAAGAGCTGATCGGCAGCTTTTTCGGAATTGGTAAAAAAATCAAAGGCCGTTTGGATGGAACGGTTCCGCGCGATGGTGAACTTAATCCAAACATTGCCGGCAAAGCGCTGGGATTAGAAGTTCCTGAAACCAGGCCAATACCGGATTTAGTTGTTGGCCGCCCCCCAAAACTTTGTAAAGGTTGCCCACACATATACTCTTACAATGCTTTAAATGAAGCCCTGTTGGAATATGCAAAGGGCAGGGTTTTTTCCGACATAGGATGTTATACCTTGGGTGCCCTTGAACCCTTTGATGCTATTAACACCTGTGTTGATATGGGAGCTTCCATAACAATGGCTAAAGGTGCAGCCGATGCAGGATTTGTACCTTCCGTTGCAGTAATTGGCGATTCAACTTTTACCCACTCAGGAATCACCGGCTTGTTGGATGCTGTTAACGACGAATCACCCATTACAGTTGTTATCCTCGATAATGGTACGACTGCCATGACCGGTGGGCAAAAATCATCAGCCACAGGCAAAATTGAAGATATTTGTGAAGCACTTGGTGTGAAAAAGGATCATATAAAAATCATGGACCCATCGCCAAAACACCATGTAACCAATATGGAAACATTCCAAAATGAGATTAAATACGAGGGGGTTTCTGTGATCATTCCAAGAAGAGAATGTTTGCATACAGCAGCCAAGAGGATCAGGGATGAAAAAAAGAAAAAAGAATTGCAACAGGCATAGGCCAGGATATTAATAAAGATATAAAAATGAAGAAAGATATCATTTTAGCCGGAGTAGGCGGACAGGGAATTTTATCAATTGCAGCCATCATTGGAATGGCAGCCATAAACAAGGGTTATTATCTTAAGCAAGCCGAGGTACATGGGATGAGTCAACGCGGTGGTGATGTTCATTCCAACCTCCGGATTTCAGATAAGGAAATAGCTTCAGACCTAATTCCAAAAGGTAAAGCAGACATGATACTATCAGTTGAGCCAATGGAGTCGTTGCGCTACATTCCAATGCTTTCGAATGAAGGATGGCTGATAACCAATACGAAACCTTATGTAAATATTCCAAATTACCCGGATTTGGAAGACGTTTATAAGGAAATTAAGTCGTTTCCAAACCATGTAGCCATTGACGCTGTTCAAATTGCTTCCGATCTGGGCTCGAAACGATCGGCAAACATGGTTATTTTAGGGGCTGCATCTTTTCATCTCGGATTTGAATATCAAGAACTTGAAAAATCCATCCAAACCCTTTTTAAAACAAAAGGTGAGGATGTAATTAAGGTAAATCTCGATGCTTTAAAAGCCGGAAAAGACTTTGCTCAACATTACATTAAAAATTAAATATCATGTGTTTATCTTCAAAATTATTGTATTTTTGAAGGCTGATTTATTCAGGGACAGATTTTAAAAATTAATAAAATAAATTTTTGTTTAACTAAATTAAATTATCATGAAAAGGATTTTACTTTTAACTTTAGTATTTAGTATTGCCTTTGGAGTTTATGCCCAGCAAAGGGTAACAGTTCCGAAGGATGTTCGCAATCATGCAGTTTTGATGCAAAAACCAACTGTTGAAACAAATAATTTCAGTCAAGAGGTGATGCCAGCTGCAAAAGCTTTCTTCCCTCCTGAAGAGGAAGTCATTGGAAATACATATTTCGATCTTCAATCCAATTCAAGTATGCAAAGCAGGATTCATGTATACGATGATGGAACTGTAGGTGCGGTATTTACAATAGGTTTTGACTTTCCAAACTTTTCAGGTGACCGTGGAACCGGATATAATTATTACGATGGAAATGCGTGGGGCGACTGGCCAACAGAAAGATTGGAAGCCGACCGTACAGGATGGTGTGCCTATGATGCATGGGGTGACAATGGGGAAATTAACGTTATCCATTATTCCGGTGCAGCAACTGATGGAGTAGTATTCTCGCGTAGAGATACCAAAGGAACAGGAGATTGGACTCAGTGGGATTTTCATGCACCAGACCCAGCAGCTGATTTCTTATGGCCACGAATGGCAACAGGTGGTATAAATCACGATGTTGTTCACTATATCGGACTTACAAAGCCGGTTGCTAATCAGGGGGCAGTTTATCAAGGTTTAGATGGAGCCATCCTGTATTCACGATCAGAAGATGGTGGTACCACATGGAGTATTGAAAATATTATTCTTGATGGCATGACTTCAGCTGAATACACTGGCTTTGCTGGTGACACTTACGAAATTATTGCAGATGGTGACAATGTTGCTATTCTAAACGGTGAATCATGGGTTGACCTGATGTTGATGAAATCAACCGACGGTGGAGATACATGGACCAAAACAGTTATTTGGGAAAATCCATATCCATTGTGGAATGCAACTCCAACAGATACATTCTACTGTGCTGACGGAGCCCATCACCTGGCATTTGACCAAAGTGGAAAAGTTCACGTTGTATTCGGTATCAACCGTGCAATGTCTCTCGATGGAACTGCAAATCATGGTTCCCCGGTGTAGCCAAGGTGGAATCGGTTATTGGAATGAAGACAGGCCTACTTTCTCAAATGATGTTGACGCTTTATGTCCTTTTTCAGATTGTCAATATTCCGAACTTATTGATGATTACAGTCTGATAGGATGGATGCAAGATGTTAATGGAAGTGGTGAGCTTGATATTTTATGGGATGGTATTCAGCATTGTATTATCTTGGTGCATCAAGTATGCACTCAAATGTTATTGATGACATGAACCAGATTTATGTAGTTTATGCTTCAAGTAGCCCGGAAACTTGCATGACAACGGAACACAAAACTACCGTCACTTATGGGGTCGTTATTCACCTAATGGTGACTTCTGAGGACCATTTGTTGACCTGTCATCCGACTTGATCCATATTTTTGATGAGTGTGTTCCCATCAATTTGCTACTGGAAATGATGACAACATCTATGGTTTATCAACAAGATAATGAGCCTGGTTTAGCTGTTAGGGGTGACGAAGATCCTTATTCAGAAAACTTCATCCGTTTCATGAAGATTGATAAAAACGACTTAAAAGTTGGTATCGAAGAAAACAACACTCCAATTTATGATTATGATGTTGCTCAAAATGCACCCAACCCTTTCACAGGAACTACTAATGTTTACCGTGAATGTCAGGAAAGCTTAACTAACCTCAAAGTTGAAGTTGTTAATATGATGGGACAAATTGTTCAAACCATTGATGCAGGTTATGCTATGCCAGGTATGAACGAAGTTACCATTGACGGAAGCAGCCTTGATTCAGGTGTTTATTTCTACACTGTAAGAGCTGGCGAAACTTCTATTACCAAGAAAATGATTGTTGAATAAGAATCCAATTATTTACATACAATACTGGGGCTGGTCAAATTTTTTGGCCAGCCCTTTTCATTTTAAATAAACGATATAACCATGTCTTTTATACTTCCTGCGCAATATTCCATTTTTATTTGTAGATTTGTTTCAGACAAAAAATCAAATTTTAAATTTAAACTAACGACTATGAAAAAGACATTTATTTTATTCCTTGTAATATCGCGTTATAAACGGAATCGCACAGGATAGAGCAACGGTTTCGCAAGAGAAAAGAAACATTACTCTTAAAATGGCAAGTCCTGCCCTTGAAGGAACAGTCTTTGAAAAAGAAACCAATCCTACCGTAAAATCCTATGCTTTCCCTCCCGAAGAAACAAATCGGGGATACGCGTTATGATGACCAGGCAAATGCCAGTATTCAAAACAGGATATATCTATACAATGATGGAACCCTCGGCGCCACATGGACCAGGGCCATGGAAGACGGCACATGGTCTGACAGGGGTACCGGATATAATTATTTTGATGGAAACAGTTGGGGAGACTACCCTGAAATTCAGGTGGAAGATGAAAGAACAGGCTGGCCATCCTATTCACTATGGGGCGAAAATGGTGAAATTATTTTTGCACATGGAGCCAATGGGCTGGTTATTTCATCTCGAGCTGACAAGGAACCGGCGACTGGGAATATTCCATTTACAAGGACCTGCCGGACACGAATACATGATTTGGAACAGGGCCATCACAAGCGGCGAAAACAACACTCGTGTTCATGCAATGGCAGTGACAGCATCCACCGTCTACAGTGGAACCCCTTACGAAGGATTAAATGGTGCTTTGCTGTATTCCATGTCAATGGATGGTGGTACCTCTATAGGAGGTTGAAAATGCAATACTCGACGGTATAGGTTCAGATAATTATGTTGGATATGATGGTGATACTTACACTTTTGCAGAGCCAAGGGATGATATCGTGAGAAAAGCGCTGATGTTGTTGGCGAAAGTTGGTATGATCTATTTTTAATGCAAATCAACCGATGGAGGACAAACTTTTTACCAAAACAGTAATATGGGACCATCCTTATCCATTCTTCGACCCACCAAGCGCCAACAGCTACCGATACGTTTTACTGTGTTGATGGATCTCACAGCTGTGTAATAGACATGAATGGTAAAGTGCACGTCGCTTTTGGTATTAACAGGGCACTATCTGATGGAACTGATCTTCTGTGGTTTCCCTATGTGGATGGAATTGGATATTGGAACGAAGACATGCCAACCTTCTCCAATAGCCTGAATGCCCTTAACCCATATGGAGAGGAAGGCACAGAACTGATTGAAGATTACAACCTGATTTGGTTGGTCACGGATCATAAATAATAACGGAACATTGGACTTCGCAGATGATATAGGGACCTACTATGTAAGTTTATCAAGTTATCCGTAACTTGTTTATGGAAAGCAACCAACTCTATGTTTTTTCATCCGTAACTGAAACCTACGACAATGGATCATTGAATTATCGCCACCTATGGGCAAGAGCATCAACGGATGGAGGAGGATTGAGCTGGGGCGGGGATTTTGACCTTTCGTCCGAATTGATCCACATTTTTTTGATGAATGTTACCCTTCCTGTGCAGCTAATTCGGATGATTATATTATTCACCTTGTTTATCAAACGGATAACGAACCCGGATGTGCCATCTGGGGAACTACTCATGCACCGGTCGATAACAAAACTGTTTATATGAAAGTTTCAAAGCAGACATTACAGGTGTTCAGGAAAACAGTTTGGCTCTCCGTAACGATGATGTTAGCCAGAACTTTCCAAATCCATTTAATGGGACCTCTATAATAAATGTAAATCTTAGGCAATCTGCAGATGTAAACTTAAGGGTGATTAATTTAATGGGTCAGTATATGTTGGAGAATACAGTTTTAAATGCCCCAACAGGCTTGAACAAACTAACTATTGACGCTGCCGGCTTTACACCCGGTATCTATTTTTTATACAGTGACTGCCGGATCTGCAGCAGCAATTACTAAGAAAATGATTATTGAATAATGTATTGTGGCCTGTTGGATTAGAAAAACCTAACAGGCTGATGCGTAAAATAACCTGCCATTACTAAGTTTTAGCACTCACAAAAACAATTTTACCATGAAACGACAAATTGTTTTTACTAAGTATTTTGGCTTTCAGCCTGATAGGATATACACAAAACCGGGCCGTTGTGTCAACAATTAAGAGAAAAAGCGGTTGAGATTAGCGGGCATTCGATGAATGATATTGAATATACAAATCAATACTTATCCCATTAAAAATTACATCTGACTTATATCTGAGGAAGAACAAATAGGTGATACCCGATATGACAATCAATCAAACGCCGGGGATTCAAACAGGGTTTTTTTGTATGCGTGATGGAAGCATAGGAGCAACATGGACAAGGGGTATGGAAGACCCATCTTTCGACGATAGGGGAACGGGCTACAATTATTTTGATGGAAATGCCTGGGGTGATTGGCAGGAATGGCGTATCGAAAACCTGAAAACACACCGACCAACCTATTCACCTTACGGCGAAAACGGAGAAATGGTGGTATCGCATATTAGTTTTACAGGCTTGTACCTTGCAACCCGCGAAGATAAAGGAAGCGGAGCCTGGGACTTTGAAACCTTCCCTGGGCCTGCCGGTAATTCCTATATTCTTTGGAATCGTGCCGTTTCAAGCGGGCCTGACCGAAACCGTATTCATATGTTAGCTCTTACCCTTCCCAGCTCACATGGCGGAATCCCTTATCAGAACCTTGATGCAGCATTACTATATTCCTACTCTACAGACGGTGGTGTAAGCTGGTATTGGGAAAATGAAATTCTCCAGGGAATGACAGCTGATGATTACAATGGTTTTAAAGGCGACAGTTATAACTTTGCCGAACCCAAAGATGATATTGTAGCCTTTGTTGTGGGCTCAAACTGGTACGATCTATTCCTGATGAAATCAACGGACGGAGGTGAAACATTTGAGAAAACAGTTATTTGGGAACATCCCTATCCCCTGTGGCAGTTTGGAACTGCAACAGATACCTTCTATTGTGCCGATGGTTCGAATCATTTGGCGATTGACAATAGTGGAAATGTTCATGTTGCCTTTGGTATTACGAGGGTAATGGCCGATAACGATGCCACTTTCTTGTTCCCCTTTGTTGATGGCATCGCCTACTGGAACGAAAGCATGCCCACTTTTTCGAACAACCTGAATGCGCTAAGCCCTTATGGCGAAACCGGTTCGGAATTGAGTGAGGATTACAACCTCATTGGCTGGTCACAAGACCTGAACAACAATGGAACAATAGACATTGTTGATATGGGTGATTACTGGATTAGTTTGTCAAGTATGCCTCAACTGGTCATTGATGATGATAACAAGTTGTTTCTGATCTACTCATCGGCAACAGAGTCGTATGATAACGGAAGCAAAAATTACCGTCATATCTGGGGGCGCTACTCTTTGAACGGACAATCATGGGGGCCATTTGTCGACCTGACCAATGATCTGATCCAATTGTTTGATGAGTGCGTCTATCCCTCTTGCTCTCCCACCTCCGATGAAAACATATACCTAGTTTATCAATCCGATATAGAACCCGGTACCATTGTCTGGGGTGCACAACATTCCTATTTGGACAACAAGGCTGTATTTATGAAAGTTCCCAAAAGCGATTTTTGGACTACTGGAGTTGATTCAGGCAACGAATTGGTAAATGATATTTCGGTCAGCCAAAATTACCCAAACCCTTGTACCGGCAAAACAGAAATCAGGGTAAGCCTCAACAATGCCTACGAAATCAATATTGAGATCACAACTTTAACCGGAAAGATTGTTTACCAAAATACAATGCAAGCCAATCCAGGCGAAAACAGGGTAAAATTAGAGACAAGCAAAGTTTTCAGCAGGAGTTTACTTCTATACGGTAAATTCAGGCGATTCAAGCGTCACGAAAAAGATGATTGTGGAATAATTACTTTCAATTCATTTGTATACTTTGACCTGTTAGGTTTTTTTCAACCTAACAGGTCTTATTCTTTTTGCACTCACTTAAATTTTTCTTACTTTTACAGGTATAAAACTTCCTGCCCATGAAAAGGATCATTTTTATTCTTGTCGTTTCCAGTTTGGCTTTAATTACTTATGCCCAGTATTGGGGTCAAAAAGCTATGGCTTATCAGCCAGAAGAAGTAATCATAGGAGAATCCTATTTTGACCTTCAAACCTATGCCTCCTGTCAAAACCGTATTTATTTATATGATGACGAAACCCTTGGGGCGGTATTCACCTATGGGATGGATCATACATATTACCCCGACCGTGGAACGGGATACATATATTTCGATGGATCAGAATGGGGACCCTGGCCCTGGGAGCGCATCGAAAGCCAAAGAACGGGCTGGTCGTGCTACGCACCATTGGGCGAAAATGGTGAAGTCGTTTTAACACATTTATCCGGAGCAGTAGATGAAGGACTTCTTTTTAGTAAACGCGAGGTGAAAGGGAGTGGTGATTGGACCGAGACTGTTTTTCACGGGCCAGGCGGATATGAGGCTATTTTCTTCCCAAGAATGGTTACCGGAGGAATTAACAACAATTCAATTTTTCTTTTGGCAAATACTTATGGAAACTCCCAATATCAGGGATTGTCCGGTGCATTATTGTATTCAAGGTCAATGGATGGAGGGGAGACCTGGGATATATTAAATCAGGTTTTGCCTGGAATGGATTCAACGGAATATTCAGGGTTTTCATGGGATTGTTATGCCTTCGCCGAACCCCGCAATAACATTGTAGCCTTTGTTGTGGGCTCATACCAGCACGACCTTTTCCTGATGAAGTCAACAGATTATGGTGAGACTTTTGAAAAAACCCTAATCTGGGACCATCCCTATGATGAAGTTTCACCTTCAACCAGCCTGGAAGCTTTTTATAGTGTAGATGGTTCATTGGATATTTCCATTGATCCTTATGGGAAAGCACATGTGGTTTTTGGAATTGTAAGAACATACTATTCAGCTGAAGATGAATATTGGCACTATTACAAACTAACTGACGGTATTGGCTATTGGAACGAATCCATGAATTCTTTTTCATCCAACATCAATGCACTTAATCCAACAAACCACCCCGAAAGTGAACTGGTGAAAGATGAAAGCTTGATAGCCTGGTCGCAAGATATGGATGGTGACAGTGTAATAACATTTTTAAATATTCCGGAACCTTATGTTGATTTTTACCATAGCCTGGGAGCATCAAGTATGGTGCAGTTAATAGCTGACGAGCAGAACAGGTTGTTTCTTATCTATACTTCGATAACGGAAACATGGGATAACGGATGGATGAATTACCGCCGGCTCTGGATAAGGTCATCCTTAAACGGAGGTCAAACATGGGGAAAATTCTATCACTACGACGGGGAAAACCCCAATTCCATTTTTAATGAATATGCCTTCCCTTCCTGCTCCCCTAATTCCGATGACAATATTTATTTGCTTTTCCAAACGGATGTTCAACCTGGAATTTACAGAACAGAATGGCCACCTCATTATAATAACTGGAAGGCTGCCAAAATCCCTAAAGACGAAATTGTAGGTATCAATAAAAACAATCAGCCAACCGCAGAATTTGAAGTTTCCCAAAACTTCCCCAATCCATTTTCAGAAAGCACAACTATAAATGTCAATCTCCAAAACCGGCAGCTATTAAACTTGAGGTGATCAACCTGTTTGGTCAAAAAGTATATGAAACCAATATGATCAATACAAAAATGGGGTTGAATACTTTCACTATAGAGAGAAAGGGATTGGCCTAGGGTTTATTTCTATACTGTTGAAGCCAATGGATCAAGAGTTACCCATAAAATGATTTTGGAATAAAAAGGGATAATTCGTATTTTTACAACAATATTGACGTTATGAGTCCGACAGTATTCAGATTAGGAAAATACAGGTTTTTCTTTTTTAGCAGAGAAGAAACAAGAATGCATATTCATGTTACTTCCGGAGATGGGGAAGCAAAGTTCTGGATTGAACCGACAATCTCTCTGGCAAATTACACAGGCTTATCTGCAAAACAACTAAATTACTTACAGAAAATAATTGAGGAACATAAAGATGAAATCCGTAAAAAATGGAAAAAGCACTTCCAAAACTGAGATAACAAATATTTCTGAACATGGCTTTTGGTTGTATTATAACGATAAAGAATTTTTAGTTTCATTTTCTGAGTTTCCTTTGACTAGGGAATGTAAATTATCAGATATTTTCAATTTTACTGTAGATAAATCCGGGAACTTCCATTGGCCTGTTTTAGATATTGATTTGAATACTGAAATTTTAGAAAATCCTGAAAAATACCCGCTTACTTTTGAACCTTAAGAACAAACCATAAATCTATCAACCCATGAAAAGAATTATCATTTGTTTTTTACTTGTAGCCTTTAACTCTTTACTTTATTCCCAGGAAGAAATTATTGGCGAAACTACATATGATTTGCAAACCAATGGTTCATGTCAGAACCGTATCTACTATTTCGAAGATGGATTTATAGGTACAACTATACACCTATGGCATGCAATCTACAATGTGGTCTGACCGCGGCACCGGGTATAATAAATATAATGGTACAACCTGGCAACCAATTCCTACTGAAAGAATCGAAAGCCAGCGCACAGGATGGCCTTCTTATGCACCATTGGGGGAGAATGGAGAACTCATAGTGGCCCATTTATCAAATGCTGACATGGATGGCCTTTTATTCAACAAAAGAACTAACAAAGGTGAAGGTGACTGGGAAGAAAGCCTGTTTCAGGGACCTCAAAATCATGAAGATATTGTTTGGCCCAGAATGGTTACCGGTGGTGAAAATCATAGTCATATTTACTTGATTTCTTTATCCAAACCGATTGCTAATGGTGGAGCAATAAACAATGGTTTAAATGGTGCTTTATTATATTCCAGATCAACAGATAGCGGAGAAACCTGGGATATTCAAAATCAAATCCTTCCGGGGATGGACTCAACTCAATATTTAGGTTTTAAGGGTGACTGCTATGCATTTGCCGAGCCGAAAGATAGCATTGTAGCATTTGTTGTCGGTTCTTATGCCACTGATCTGTTCCTGATGAAATCGGCAGACTATGGAGAAACATTTGAAAAAACCATTATATGGGAACATCCCTATCCTTTTTTCGACTTTTCATCAACCATTACATCCGATACCTTTTATAGTGTTGATGGCTCACTTTCAGTTGCCCTCGATATGTATAATAAAGCTCATGTTGTTTTCGGAATAGTATCCAATCTATTATGATATTGAATGGAGATTCAATAGGTCTACAGATGGCGTAGGTTACTGGAATGAAGACATGGAACCATTTTCTTCCAACATCAATGCGTTGAATCCACAAGGAGGTATGGGAAGTGAAATGATTCCAGATTATAACCTGGTTGCCTGGTCTCAGGATTTGAATGGTAACGGAGAATTGGATTTTACTGCTTTTGGCAAACATGGTCCTTTTGGCATTTCAAGTATGGTCCAGATCATTATTGATGAGACGAACAGGATCTTTGTTTGTTATACTTCCATTACCGAAGGTTATCATTTTTATGGGGAGCACTACCGGCGTCTTTGGTTCCGGACATCATTTGACGGTGGAAATACATGGGGACAGTTCTACCATTACATTCCTGATTATCCTTTTCAGGATATGTTTGATTTTATGTTTCCATCATGCGCCTATAATACGGATGAAAATATTCACTGCATTTATCTTACCGGATTTGAACCCGGTACATATTGGTTCAGTGGGAACGAAACACCAGAGAATAATATGGTGTGGTATGCCAAAATCCCAAAAGACGAAATTGTTGGGATAAAACAAAATTACAAATCCGCCACCGATTTTGAAGTTTCCCAAAATTTCCCCAATCCATTTTCGGAAACAACATCCATAAATGTCAATCTCCAAAAACCGGCTGATATAAATCTTGAAGTGATCAACCTTTTTGGGCAAAAGGTATATGAAACCAACTTACAAAATGCAAAACCAGGTTTAAACGATTTTACGATTGTCAAAGGGGTTGGCTCATGGAGTTTATTTTTATACGGTAGAAGTTGGTGATACTCTATTACAAAGAAAATGATTGTTAGGTAACGATCATTTTTTCTTTGTGGCCTTTCGCATATTTTTTTGCGGTCTTTGCGTGAAATTTTATTCTAAACTATTTATGCTCAACAATAAAGTATCCTCCTTTCTCTCACACCACACTTCGACAAGCTCAGTGTGACCCTTGGGCTGGAAAGGGGTAATAAATTTTCGTAAATTCGCAATCCGATTTATAAGATGTGATTCCAAAGGATACCATACAGACCATTATTGAAACTGCCCGCGTGGAAGAGGTTGTGGGCGATTTTGTTACCCTCCGTAAGCGGGGTGTTAACATGATTGGTTTATGTCCATTCCACAACGAAAAAACCTTCGTTTACCGTTTCCCCTGCCAAAGGGATATACAAGTGTTTTGGTTGCGGGAAAGCCGGTAATTCGGTGAACTTTGTAATGGAACACGAACATTACACCTACCCCGAGGCATTAAAATTCCTGGCTAAAAAATACAACATCGAAATTGAGGAAGAAGAGCAAACTACGGAACAAATTCAGGAACTCAACGAGAAGGAAAGCCTGTACGCGGTTTCCGCTTTTGCGCAAAAATTCTTTACTGACCAATTATTCAACTCGGAAGAAGGAAAATCAATTGGCCTGAGCTATTTCAAAAACCGTGATTTGCGCGAACATATCATCGAACAATTTCAATTGGGTTACAGTCCTGAATCGGATGCATTCACAAAACATGCAATACAAAACGGCTATAAGATTGAATACCTAACAAAGTCAGGGCTTTCCATTGATAAAAACGGGAACCGGTTCGACCGCTTCAGTGCTCGGGTCATTTTCCCCATCCATAACCTTTCGGGCAGGGTAATCGGATTTGGCGGAAGGATACTAAAGTCGGAAGAAAAAAGGCCAAGTATGTCAATTCGCCCGAATCGGATATTTATAGCAAAAGCCAGGTTCTGTATGGGATTTATTTTGCCAAGAATGCCATTATTAAAAAGGATAACTGCTATTTGGTTGAGGGCTATACCGATGTTATTTCCCTTTTCCAGGCAGGTTTTGAAAATGTGGTGGCTTCATCCGGCACATCCCTCACAACTGACCAAATCAGGCTGATCAAACGATACACACCCAACATCACCATTTTGTACGATGGGGATGAGGCGGGGCTGAAAGCTTCCTTCCGAGGTATTGATATGATTTTGGAACAGGGAATGAATGTGAAGGTTGTGATGTTTCCCGAAGGTGAAGATCCCGATTCCTTTGTCCGGTCGCACAGGACCATTGAAGTGGAAGAATTTCTATCGGCAAATGCTCAGGATTTTATTCAATTCAAAACCAACATCCTGCTTAAGGAAGCCAAAGGTGATCCGGTAAAACGTGCAGGCCTGATCAAAGAGATCGTTCAATCCATTTCGCTGATCCCCGACCAGATCATCCGTTCCGTTTATGTCAGGGAGTGTTCGATAATGATGGAAATGGCCGAACAAACCCTGATGAATGAATTGAATAAGATCATCAAAAAGAAATTCAGGCAACCCAATTCATCGTTTCAGGACGAACAGTTTATTGAGACTCCTGAAATTCCAGTTGAAAAACAAATTGACATAAACTATAGCGATACGTCTTACCAGGAAAGAGATATTATCAGGTTATTGTTGAATTACGGGCAATCGGAAATTGAATTTGAAGTTGAGGATGAGAACAAAAGAAAAACAACATTTGCAGTCAGCGTAGCCGGATTTATTGTTAACGACATCAACAGGGATGATATCAAGTTCACCAATGAAAATTACCAGAAGATTTTTAATGAATTTGCCGGACTGATTGCAGATGAAAAACTCCCGGATGAAAAATATTTCATTAATCATGAAAGCAAAAAAATTGCATCCACAGCCATTGATTTATTAACATCTCCCTACGAGCTGAGTGATCAGTGGGAATTGAAAGCCAGGATTGAAGTAACAAGGGAAACCGAAAAACTGAAAGATGCCGTTTTTAATTCAGTCCTTTCGTTCAAAGCAAAAAAGATAGAGCAACTGATTTCCGAAAAACAATCGGCGTTAAAACAAGTCGAAGAAGAGGGAAAACAGGAAGAAATTATAGAAATAATCAAAAGCCTGCAGGAGCTTAAAGCCATCAGCAGGAACATCAATGGTCAATTGGGAAGAATAATAACAAGGTAAAAAGTTTGCAGCAGGCAGTAGGCAAAAAGTTGCCGACTGTTTACTGCCTACTGCCAACTTCATTTAAAGATCTGCCCTTTTGTAAACAATGGCCACTACCGTAACATCATCACCACCCATATTGATGGTCATACCGTAAGGGCGGTCCATTGAAATCTCAATTTGAGCAGAACCGGCATTTCCGGTCAATTGCTCCCAAATGGTCACCGCCTGGTGAACGCCGGTCCCTCCGGTCGGATGTCCCCAACCGATCAAACCTCCGGTTGTGTTCATCGGAATTTTACCATCACGGGCTGTATTTCTGTCAGCAACAAATTGTGCACCTTTACCGGGTTCAGCAAAACCCAATGCTTCGGTTGTCAACACACCGGCAATTGAAAAACAATCATGAATCTCGGCAGTCGCCAGGTCATGAATTGTGATTCCTGCTGAATCCAAAGCCTGTTTTGCTGCTTTTTTAATGGCAGTCAATTCCGTTTTATCCGGTGGGTCGTTGGTAATGTTTCGCTCAACCTGGGCAAAGCCCACCACTTCAACAGCCTGGTCTTTAGATATACCACATCTTTTCAATCCCTCTTCCGAAAGAATGGCAATGGCTGAAGCACCATCCGAAACCTTGGAGCAATCCAACACATTCAGGCTGTCAACAAATGCTTTTCCATTGGGAACCATTTTGTCGTACAAGCCACCCAGGTCTTTCACTTTGTTTTCATATTCCTGTGCGGTAGGGCAAAGCCGTGCATTTTCCATAGCATTGATAAACCATTGTTTCATCCCTGCACGGGCATATTCCATCCCATATTTCTCATAGTATGCTTTGGCCCTGTCGCTAAACTGGCCAGGGAAAAAATAGGCATGGCCATTTTTCCGGTTTTGAAACCAACCGGCACCGGCCAGAACATCGGCACCATAAATGGCTTTCATGGTATTTTGGACTTCCACACCAACAGTCAGCACAACATCGGCTGTTTCAGCCAAAACAGATTTCATGGCGGCCACCAATGCCAGCGCTCCTGAAGCACAAGCACCCTCTGTGCGGATACTTGGCTTGTATTGAAGCCCTTCGTCAATATAAGGAATAAAACCTGCCAGATGGCCCTGTTTATTGAACCGGGGCGCCATAAAATTACCAATGGCCCCTTCGTCAACATTTTTAGCACCGCCAATTTGTTTTAGGGTCCCCTGTCCGGCCTCCTTGATATAATGTTCAAGCCCGGGGCGGGCCTTCTTGGGGTTGAATTCACTTCTTCCGGTACCCAGCGAGATGGTATTGTAACCGGCTGCCATATATACTTTACATCTTAGTTTAGTCATGATTATATCGTGTTTAATCTTTGTTCAACTTTTTATTTCAAGTATTCGTTTATCGGGCCATACGCATGGTAAAAACCGGTCAGCATAACCGTATTCACATCATCTGCATTGTTGGCTACCTCACTCGAAACAAGGTAGTTTCCAATCTCATTAGAACGGGTATTGTATGTTTTGGCAAGTTTGGCTCCCATTGTATCCATACTTCCCAGTTCTTTAAAGTAGTTTTCCAGTATCCCGTCTTTAGCTCCCCGACTGAAGTTAACTACTTTCCAGGGCTTCCAGCTTCCTGGCAAGGCACCTAGTTTTTCATCGCATTTTTCCTGGAAATCAGCTATGGTAACATAGGCCTTCTTTTCCGGATTGAATACAGCTACCGGCCTGCCCCTTTCGTATTTGAGGTTACCGTCTTTTTGTGAACCATCTGAGTTTTGTCCGCCTTTAACACCCATGTCAAAAAGTTGATCCAGCAAATCACTGTGCAAATCTTCTTCCGGCAAATGCGGGTTCATTACCTGCATGATAAATTTCACAACGTCAACTCCCACATAATCGATTAGTTGAAAAATTCCCATTGGCCTTACAAGAAAATCCTGCGAAACTTTGTTGATCATATAAACCGCTTCCTCAAAGGGCATGTCAGCTGAAAGCCTTTCAACTTCAGCAATACCATGAAGGGAATCGCGCATAAAGTGGCCATTGCCGATAAAACCGGCTTTATCCTTAGAAGGGACAATTATTTTTCGCAAAGCCTTAGCATAAGCTTTTGCAAATTCGATCATCGTTACGGAGTTTTTATCGGTGGTAATTAACTCCACCAAACGCTGAACAGCAGGAGGATTGTAAAAGTGGAACCCCAAAATATTGCCTTCCAAACCGGCGCCTTCATCAAGAATATGAATGGGGATGGACGAGGTATTGGTAAAGAACCAGGGCTTGTTCGGGTTGTTCCTGAAAATCTGTGACAGAATCTTGTTCTTAACATCCAGGTTTTCAACTATGGCTTCAAATACCAAGTGAGAATCGTAGGCCGACTCGAGGGTAGTGACCGGACGGACGACATTCATCACATCGAAAACATATTCGTTGATGACATCTTCGTTCTCAATCAGGTCGGCCCGGTCGGCATACATTTGCCTGAGGGCTACCGTTTTCTTTTCCGCTACCTTGCGAACCTGGTCTTTCAGGTATTTCATCAATCCCGCCAGGCCCTGATGCGAAACATCAATGGCATTGAGGCAAAAGGTTTTTCCCTTGTTTTCCGGTTTGAGGCTCAGGTCGGCCATTTCAACAGCCGTAAGCAACAAGATACCGCTTCCCATTTTTCCGGCGGCACCCAAAACCGATACATTTTGTAATCTTTCGTCGTAGTTCATTTAATGATATTTTTTATATAATAAAATTATTTGCAAAATAAACTTTTTCATTCAATAATAACCATTTTTTTTGAATCACTAAGTTTGCCATTCACTTCAATACTGTAGAAATAAATTCCAGAAGGAAGACCTACAGCATTAAACTCAACGAAATGTGAACCTTTCTCAACTATTCCCTCACTAAAGGTTTTTATCCGTTTACCTGTTATTATCAACGATATTGATTATTACGAGTGCATTTTCATCCAATTTAAACCATATTTGAGTTTTGCCGCTAAACGGATTTGGGTAACATTCCAGGGCCAGGCGTTTGTTATTTAACTTTAGGGTTCCTACGAATGTTACCGGGTAAATTGACCGAAAACGTTTATTGATACAATCCATAAAACCATAGATGTGATAAAACTCTTTTTCATAACGTTAACTTTTAATTATTTTGATTACTTGTTGCTGTTTACCATCCAGAATTATTTTTACAAAATAAATCCCAGGCTGAATTTGTTGATTGAATTTGTTAAGGCCATTCCAAATATAAGTTCCGGCCAGGCCGTTGGTTCTCCTTTCTACAGGACTAATTACGGGTTTTCCTAAGATATCATAAATAGTAAGTTTTATATTACCTGGTTCAGGAATATTAAATTTAATAGAAATGTTATCAGGAAAAGGATTGGGATAGCAAACTAAATTTGGAGTTTGGAGTTCGGGGTTTGGGGTATCACTTCCTGTAATAGGATCTTCCACAAAATTCCCCAGTCCATCATTAAACAGCATTGTTACATTGCCCACTGGTAATTGAGTACCATGGCTTCTTACGATTACAAGGTCGTTGTATCCATTATTGTCAAAATCCGCACTCGCTGATATCCGGGAATATTCACCATAATTGGTAAAAGGAAAGAAAATGGGAGAATCAAACTCAAACCCTCCAAGGTTATAATAAAAATACATACCGTTATCTGCATTTGCATGAAAGAAAAGGTCGGGCAAAGAATCATTGTTATAATCCGAAACTGTCAGGTAATAACAACCCGGTGTAAATTCCCAGTTCTCGTGCTGGTAGAAAGTGCTGTTGCCTGTATTCTCAAAAAAAGTTACTTCTGTTCCAAAGTATAAATTATCAAAACCAATAATATCATTATCACCATCGTTATCAAAGTCGGCAATTTCAATATCCACAACCGCTTCTTCAAAAGAAAGTGTTTGAAAACTTGTTCCCTGGCTGAATTTAATTGTTAGATCTGCCCCACCGATTACAATATCATCATAATTGTCTTCATTAAGTTTGCCAGATTTTATGTCTGTTGGACTATAAATTAAATCGTAATCTGTTGGAAAACTCAAATTACCTTGACCATCATTTAATAAATACCCCCAATATTTTTCAGAATAAGATATTACAACAACATCAGAGTAACTGTCTCCATTTATATCAGCGAAATATGATCCTTGAAAAGATGATGAGTTATTTAAATCAAAATCTGAATAATTATTAAATGATCCGTTATCGTTGTAAAATACTCTAATAAATCGAATAGGATTGCCCGATGATATGTCTACATAAAAAGCTACAATATCAGGTAAATTATCCTCATCAATATTTGCAGTAAATATGCTTTTTTGTGATCCGCAAAATGATTTCATAGTATCACTAATATTGAATAATCCATTATTATAATTCATTAATAGTGATAAAGATTTATTGGTATAACCCCAATTAACTACATGACCTAAAACTATAACAACTTTGCTATCCATAACCAAGTCAGAAGTGAAAATTGAAAAAGGGCTGAGAGGTACATTATACTCACTTTTATTATCACTAACAGAAAATGAGATTAGTAAAAGCGGAATAATGATAAATAAACAATACTTTATATTTATTGATGTGTTCAAGTTTTTATTATTTTCATATGATACATGATTTTATTGGCTGTTTTCAAATTTACATAATAAATTCCGGTGGTTATTTTATTACCGGATTTATCTATACCCTTCCAAATAAACCTATGTTCTCCTTTGGGCAATTCTTTATTTATTAATGTTTGTACTAATTGTCCGTTAATCTCAATATATGCACTTGTACACTTTCTTTATCTTCAACAATAAAAGAGATAGTTGTTTCAACTGTAAAAGGGTTGGGATAGCAAACTAAATTTGGAGTTTGGAGTTCGGGGTTTGGGGTATCACTTCCTGTAATAGGATCTTCCACAAAATTCCCCAGTCCATCATTAAACAGCATTGTTACATTGCCCACTGGTAATTGAGTACCATGGCTTTTACGATTACAGGTCGTTGTATCCATTATTGTCAAAATCGGCACTACTGATTTCCTTTGAGGATTCACCATAATTAGTAAATGGAAAGAAAATGGGCGGATCAAATTCAAAGCCACCAATGTTATAATAGAAATACATCCCATTATCGGAATTGGCATGAAAGAAAAGATCTGGCAAGGAATCATTGTTGAAATCCGAAACTGTAAGATAATAACAACCCGGTGTAAAGTCCCAGTTTTCGTGCTGGTAAAAAGTACTGTTTCCAGTATTCTCGAAAAAGGTAACTTCTGTTCCAAATATAGGTCATCAAAACCAATAATGTCATTATCACCATCATTGTCGATATCAGCAATTTCAATATCCGCCACTCCTGCATCGAACGTTAGTGTTTGAAATCCACTTCCTGTGCTGAATTTAATTGTGAAGTTAGTGCCTCCAATTGCAACATCAAATAAATCATCTTCATTTAATTGCTCACTTTCAATATCAGTAGGGCTGAATGACAAATTATTATTTATTGGTTCTGAGAATGAATTTTGACCATCATTGTATAATATTCCCCATTTTTTCTCTTGATATGAGGCAAAAACTATATCATCATTATTTAAATTATCGATATTACCACTACATAAATAATTTGCAGGAGAATCGAAGTTTATTACAAAGGACATTAAACTGTCAAATTGATACTGACCATAATTAAATACTATTCCAGTATAAACTGTATATGGATTTGCAATAACATGTTGACTGAATATGTCAGGATAGGCATTATTATCGAAATATCCTATATTAACATTTGGATATCCATTATCTACATATAAACTATCAATCATTTGAAAGTAACCATATCCAACATTATCAAGAATTGAAGCCCCTCCCCAATTGATTTGTGATGAAAAATTATGTCCAAATACTATGTCATAATCCATATCTACATCCAAATCAGATATTACAATTGACATAGGCCTGACAGGAATATTATATACGCTTTTATTATCGCCTATAGTAAAGGCCAGTAAAAAAATGCAGAAAAATATTAGCAGTAGTTTTTTCATTTAGGCTTATTAAAACATATTTTAATGTTGGCTTAACAAGACAGTAATTTTTTTAGCTAGGAAAAAACTGTTTAACCTATCACCACTACCAATTCGGCTTCCTTTTCTCCAAAAAGGCTTTCATCCCTTCTTCCCCTTCACTTCCTTTTCCGAATAAACTGCCAAACTGCTCTGCTTCCAGTTCACAGCCTTTTTCAAACTCCATTAAAAATCCCTGCCGTGTCACGGCTTTTACCTTCTTCACTGCCAAGGGGCCTTTGGATGCTATCGTTTTGGCAATTTTCATCACCTCATCCATGAATACTTCGGGCTCAAAAACTTTTTGAACCAAACCGATCCTGAGGGCATCTTCAGCTCCAATCATATCCGCTGACATCAGTAAATACAAGGCATCACCCAAACCTACCAGACGGGATAATCGTTGGGTGGCTGCATATCTTATATCAATCCCAAATTCACTTCGGGCTGCCCGAACTTGGCTTTGGTACTGGCAATCCTGAAATCGCAACCCATGGCCAGCTCCAGTCCGCCACCCAGGGCAAATCCGTTGATCGCAGCAATAACCGGGATTTCCATTTTCTCCAAACTACGGAAAGTGTTTTGCCCGATCCTGGAAAATTCAGATCCTTCAGCAGGGTTTTTGTTTACCATCTCAGCGATATCAGCTCCTGCAACAAATGCCTTTCCCGAGCCGGTAATAACCATCACTTTAATTTCCTGGTTCTGTGAAACCGTAGCAATCACATCATCCATGTCCTGAAAGAACCTTGTGTTCAGGGCATTCATGGCTTCCGGTCGGCTGATGGTCACCAATGCGATTCCTTCAGATACATTAACTTCCAATATTTTATATTCCATAATTAAGGTCTTTGATATTTTATGATTTGCTTCAAATTTAGAAATTTTTAACTGAACCTGCTATTGATTTCATCTAATTTAGATTGAGATTAAACAAACTCTCTGAAAAACCAAAAATGGAAAGAATCATTTTTCATCCAATTTCAAACTTTTAACACTTCATTAACAACTTAATATACACTAAACTTGTTTAAATAGCAGCAATGTTTAATTTTGCATTACAATGATGAAAATTTTTTTCAAACAAATTTTGTTTATCCTTATTTCAGGGATAATTGTTATAGCCTCCGGGGGCTTTAGCCTCGTTCATCATTATTGTTCCTGTACGAATGACTTCAACATAGCCATTCTGGATGAAAAATCGTGTTGCCACGATGAAGGGAAGGATCAACAGTGTGCAAATATGCCCGATGATGAAAAATATTCGTGTTGCTCTGCAGAAAAAAAAGAATCAGCAACGAATCATAAACATTGCACGGATGGTAGCCATTGTTGTTCTTTCGAGTATTTTTATTTAAAAACAGATAGTTTTGATTTTTCAGGCAAGAAAAGGATTAGCCTTGAGTTTATTATTTCATATCTTGCAGTCATCAATGATGTAAAAGATGATAATTCCTTATGGGATTCATACCAGCAACTTTTAAATCATAATTTACCCCCTCCCGATTACGGGAAAAAACTATTGTTTTCGCTTCACCAGATTAAAATTCCAACTCCTTTAGTCTAATTATTATTCCATTTCTGGTTTTTCCATTACAATGGAGAAAATATAATTATACAATTCATAATTTAAGGAGCGTAAAAATGAAAACAAGATTTCTATTTTTCAATTGCCTCATTTTGCTATTCTTTTCAACTTCCGCAATAGGACAACATATAAGCGGTTTTGTTTACGAATACGATGAGCATCAAAATAAAATGCCCCTGCCAGGTGTAAACATATACTGGGCAGGAACAACCCAGGGAACCATGAGCAATACGGATGGGTCATTCGAACTTGATTTTTCAAAAACCGGAACAACCCGGCTGGTGGCAAGTTTTGTAGGTTATTCGAACGACACCGTTGAAACTGAGAACGGGCAACCATCCCTTGAAATTATTCTTTTGAATAAACGATTGCTTGAAGAGTATGTAGTATCTGAAAAACAATCCAGTAGTTTTGTCTCCCAAATCAGTCCTTTGCATGTGCAACATGTTACCGGAGCTGAGTTAACCAAGGCCGCCTGCTGCAACCTTTCCGAAAGCTTTGAAACCAACGCTTCGGTCGATGTATCATACAGTGATGCTGTTTCAGGTGCTAAGAAGATTGAGTTGTTGGGTTTGCACGGTAAATACAGCCAGATGATGACCGAAAACATCCCCAACTTAAGAGGGCTGGCAACCACTTATGGATTGGGATATATACCCGGTTCGTGGATGGAATCAATACAAATATCGAAAGGAACATCCACCGTTGTGAATGGATACGAATCCACTACAGGCCAGATAAACATCGAATACAAAAAACCAGATGGCGAAGAAAAGCTATTCCTGAATGCCTATGCAAACCACATTGGAAAATTTGAAGGGAATTTCAATGGGGCCATAAAAATGAATGATAAATGGTCGACCATGCTTTTTTTGCACGGGGAAACGTTCAACAATAAAATTGACCACAATGAAGATTCTTTTATTGATGCCCCGCTCATTCAACAATACAATATCTTAAACCGTTGGAAATATGTAAACCATAAACACATGGCCCAGTTTGGGTTTCAGGTATTAGAAGAGGACAGAACAGCAGGCCAAATGGAATTTGACCGGTCAGAACCTCTGGATACTCTGAGCTATGGGATAAGTGTTAAAACCAACCGTTACCAGGCATGGGGAAAAACGGGTTATGTTTTTGAAAACAACAACAATACAAGTATTGGTTTCATTAATTCATATACCTATCATGATCAATCATCCTATTTCGGATTAAACGATTATGATGGTATAGAAAACACCTATTATGCAAATTTGATCATTCAATCTCAATTGGGATCGCACAGGCACAGTTACAGCACCGGGGCAAGTTATCTTTTTGATGATTATAAGGAAAAACTGAACGACACAAGTTTCAATCGTAAAGAAAGTGTTCCGGGGGTTTATTTTCAATATACCTATTCAGATGAAAATAAGCTTACAGTGCTATTGGGAATACGAGCTGATTTCCATAATATTTGGGGAACATTCTTTACTCCCCGGCTTCATGCAAAATACAATTTGCATGAAAATACGATATTGAGGGCATCTGCAGGAAAAGGATACCGCACCGCTAATATCATTGCTGAGAATAGCTCCCTACTGGCAAGTTCCCGAAAACTCTTTTTTCAAAAAGATATCAGACAGGAAGAAGCCTGGAATTATGGTATCAACCTAACTCAACTCATCACTATTGCAAACCGGGAGTTAAACCTTAACTTTGAGTTTTATCGAACCGATTTTATCAACCAGGTTGTGATTGACAGGGATCAAAATGTTTCTGAGGTGCATATTTATAACTTAGAAGGAAAGTCCTTTTCAAACAGCTACCAGGTTGAAGCTGTGTACGAGTTGATACCCAGGCTGGATGTTGTAGCGGCATTCCGATATAATGATGTCAGGATGACAACCAATAATGTATTAGAGCGGGAACCACTGGTGAACAGGTATAAGGGTTTATTAAACCTTTCCTATAAAACCAAACTTGAAAAATGGCAATTTGATTTCACAACCCAGTTGAATGGAGATTCCCGTTTACCAACAACAGCTTCCAATCCCCCAGAATATCAAAGGCCACAAAAATCACCGGTATATACCATACTCAATGCTCAAGTTACAAAATATTTTAAACGTTGGAATATCTATGTGGGTGTTGAGAACCTGACCGACTTCAAACAAAACGATCCGGTAATTGCTGCTGACGACCCCTTTGGTAAATACTTTGACACTTCGATTGTTTGGGGACCAATTATGGGAAGGAAAATTTATGCAGGTATAAAATTTAAAATTAATTAAAAAAGCTTATTATGAATGCACTAAAATTATTTATAGCAATCCTTTTCTTGTCATTATCAATGGCAGGTAATGCGCAGGATGAAAAGGATAAAAAAGGTAAAGAAATCAAAATTTTGGAAGTAAAGACTTCTGCTCAGTGTGAAATGTGTAAAGAGCGCATTGAAAAAAATATGGCCTTCGAAAAAGTGCTCAAGAAGTTTGTTGAATTAAAGCTATGGAAACTAAAGTTGTAACGTTGAAATACCGGGAAGATAAAACATCACCGGAAGATCTCAGAAAAGCGATTTCAAAAATCGGGTATGACGCTGATCAGTGTAGGTGACCCATCGCATATGAAAAACTTCCTGAATGTTGTAAAAAGGAGGCCATGATTGATTTTCTTGAAACAGGAAGCCTTAACAGCATTTTCATGCAAAATTAATTTTTAAAAATGAGTTTGATTGCAATTTTATCAAGTATTTTCGCAATGCGTCTCCTTCCTTAATAAATCCACTGTATATGAAGGCCGTTGCAAATTTCCTTGCAGCGGTTTTTTTACGAAACCTATATTGGGGTTCCAAAATCACGCCCCTGTTCTTGCGTCCGTCAATCTTAATCATCATCGGCTTCTCAAATCGAATGTGCCTGATGAAATCATCTTCATAAACTGCTTCAAATTGTCCCAGATAATCCAAATCATAAAACCCGTCGTTAATGTATGGATTGATGGTAAAATAGCCAACCCTGAATGATGTCAGGTTTTGGAAGAAATGGGTCCCCTGGCTGGGATCGATGCGGTAATTTTCCATACCCGATTCAACTATAACGCGGGCTGCAGAAATCTGTGGCCATTTCACCGGAATACCTAACCAGGGATCGGTTGAGCCCCAACGGCCCGGCCCCACCAGCGTATAATTCAATTTACTTTTAAGAAACCGGTCGTTTAACTTCCCGACATCTTGCGCTATTTCAGAGCTTTTTGCTGCATCGAAGGAACTGGGTTTTATATAGACAAAGTCGTGGATATTATCTATAATTCCATTGCCCAAAGCTGATTCGGACCAGATAATGGCCTCATCCCTATTTATATCATTAAGGTTGACATCCATCGTCTCTTTATTGTCAACAACAGGCCTTATCTGCAAAAGGTTAAAAATACTAGGCTCGTTTTTATTTCTTTTCAGGTTCACTGCAAATTCGATTTCAACCGGCTTATTCATCTCCTTTT
Organism: Bacteroidales bacterium; assembly: GCA_041393255.1. Taxonomy (GTDB): domain Bacteria; phylum Bacteroidota; class Bacteroidia; order Bacteroidales; family JAADJA01; genus JAADJA01. Next base: position 84,018 of record JAWKKM010000025.1, read on the forward strand.
GGCCAATTTTTAAGGCTGTATCGAGGATATCAGCCAATGGAAAAACATTGTGCTGAAGAATATTGGCAAACGTTATCACCTTTTTGCCCTCGTGAAAAATCCCATCCCGCAATACATCGCTTTCAAAATCGTAAGTTGAGGCTATTTGCGTAAGTGCTCCATCCTTCTCAGCTTCACTAATCCGCAACTTTAAAAGGTTTGCCCCATCGTCCAAAGTAGGTTTAAAACTCTCCGAATCCAGGTTGAGGGCATAGAATACCCGTTGTGTTTCCCGCAACGCCATATCGGGTTCGGTGAGTTGCAGTATCTTTTTTGGATATTTGGGAGAAAACCGCAGGGTCAACCCGCCATCAACGATGTATTTGCCTAAACCCAAAGCAACGCTTGCTATACCATCTTCTGTTTTTTCCGGTTCGATAGGGTAAAAATTGATGGATCTGGCAACACCTGAAAAACTGGGATAAAACCTTTTGCCATGCTTTTCACCACAAACTTCCTGTAAAACGATGGCCATTTTTTCTTCATCAATTACATTGAGAGTTGCTGACATATAAGCCTTACTGTCTTTAAAAAATGCCGAAGCATATACACTCTTTATGGCATCTGAAAGCATCTCTATCATTAGGCGTTCATCATCCGGCACATACGGAATCATATAGGTTGAATAAATTCCTGCGAAAGGCTGATAATAGGAGTCTTCGAGCAAACTGCTGGACCGCACGGCAATCGGATTATTAATTACCGAAATAAAGGTATACAGATCTTCGTGAATTCGAAAAGAGCAATCGGGCCTTAATAAAGTTTTCAAGAATCTCCTGATCTGTATATGTATCCGTTAAAGCAACTTTGTGTAAATCATTTTCTTCATAAATTCATCCGAAAACATCGAGTGCAAAGTACAACAGTGGGGATGGTGAATGACATCAGGATACTTGTCCAGAATTTTATTTCGCAAATGATAAGCGAATCAAGAAATGCTAACCCCCGCGCTTTACCCCCAATGGATCCCTCACCTATTCGGGTGAAGGTAAAATACTCATCGAAGCTGTCACGATAAAATTCAGCAATTACCCCCCTGGCTTTATTGATCCTGAAACTGGCTATGGCATCAAACATAAATTTACGCACTGCATCCAGGTCTTTAAAATCCTCGATCCTCATATCCCTGATCAAGTCGGCCAAAGGAAATAAGGCCCTTGCCCGGAACCATTTCGAAAAGTGATTACGGGTAATATGATACTCCAATGATTCATCCGGAATTCGAAACAGTCTTTCCTGGAATGACTTCATATCAGAGGCCCGCAATACTTCCTTTCCTGTTTTTGGGTTGATGAAAACAAAATCGCCAAATGCAAAGTATTCAAAGATAAAATTCCTTAATTCGAGCGACAGTGTTTTAGAATGTTTGTTTATAAAACCTACTCTTGCTGCTCTCGCCAATCCCTCGCTTTCCGCATCCGAAGATTGAAGCAATAAAGGCATAAACCGGTCATCCTCCTTTATCCTTTCGCACAATTTAATCCCGGCAGTTTTATCCAATTGTCCTTCCCTGCTGTAATTCAGATCCGTAATCACGCCCAGCATGTTGTTTTTATATTTTTCATAAAATCCAATTGCATCCTCATAAGTGGTTGCAAGCAGGATTTTAGGCCGTCCTCTCATACGAAGCATTTGCTGGTGTTCATTCAAGCCTTCAGTCATAAATTTCAGGGATTGCTTGAAAATGATCTTATAAATATTTGGAAGATAGCTTGAATAAAAACGGATGGAATCTTCAACCAACAATATGGTTTGCACACCCACTTCCTGAACATCCTGTTCAACGTTCATTTTATCCTCAATAAGCTTAATGATGGCCATTAATATATCTGCATTGCCCAACCAGCTAAAAATATAGTCGATTGCACTCAAATCAGCTCTATCTACTTTTAGCGTCACCTTTCGTGAAAAAGGAGTTAATACAACAATTGGTTTATTCGGATACTTTTCCTTAATGCGCTGAGCAAGGTCAAAAGTATCACTCTCCTCGGCACTCAGCATAGTAATGATCAAATCAATGTTCACCTCTTCCAATTTTCGGAAAGCCTCGGTTTCTGAATTGGCCTGAATAAACTGAGGAGGGTATCGAAGATTCAATGAAACATACTCATTGAAAATCTGCTCATCAATTCGTCCATCGTCCTCTAACATAAAGGCATCATACGTGCTGGAAATAAGCAATACATGATAAATCCTCTTTTTCATCAGCTTATTAAACGAAGTATCGCTGAAGTAATATTTTGGAGCACGAAGGGGATTGGGCAGTTTCATTGTTTTCATCATTTGTAATTTCTGTACCTGCAAAAATAAAAATATATGGCGGGAAACCACTCCTTAAAATTTGATAAGCCATTTTGATTTCACAATTATTTTTAATATATTTGGATAATCAAAAAAGGAGGGAAAAATGACTGAAAAACTACTTATACCAACAAACCCCAACAACATCTTTGATAAGTATTTTAGCGATGTTCTCCATGACAAGCCAACCCAGGTTTCCCAAACCGGCCCCTACATTTCAATTTCCCGCGATTTCGGCTCAATGGCCAATGTTATTGCTCAAAAACTGTCCACTGAGTTAAATAAAAGCAACAAGGGTAGAAAATGGAACTGGATTAATAAGTCAATCTTAATCGAATCGTCAAAAGCACTTGATTTGAGCACATCAAAAATAGAATATGTATTTCAGTCGCAACAAAAAAGTATGATGGACGAAATTGTAGGAGCCATGTCAACCCGCTATTACAAAAGCGACCGAAAGATAAGAAATACAATTATTCAGGTTATCCGATCAATTGCCCAAACAGGAAATGTTATCATTGTTGGCCGAGGTGGAGTTGCATTTGCTAACGATAATCCAAAATCTTTTCATGTGAAATTGACTGCTCCCCTTGAGTGGAGGGTTAACAGAATCAGCAGCAATTACAATAAAAGCAAGGAAGAAGCTTTAAGGTACGTGCTTGAAACGGACAAGGAGCGAAAATTCCTTATAGACAGCTTCATGGGATATGAAACTGATCATTCCATTTTCGATATTGTTTTCAACCGACAATCGTTTACCGATGAGGATATTGTATCTACCATTGTTAATTTAATGAAGGCAAAGCAACTGATCGAATAAATCGCTGGCAAAGTCGATCAAAATTTAAACACAGCTTCCGAAAAGGACTTTTTTTCCTAATTAACTTTGAACTTATATTCTAATTTTGAAAGTTCTTCATTGGCTGTAACTATTTTACTTTTCAATTCATTTTTGAAAACAATCAGTTTCTCCGCCAACGTTTCATCTCCTGTGGCGATCATTTGAGCAGCCAAAATTGCAGCATTTTTAGCTCCATTTATACCAACAGTGGCAACCGGAATTCCGGGAGGCATTTGCACAATAGAAAGCAAAGCATCCATACCATCCAACGACGCCCTGATGGGCACACCAATAACCGGTATCGAAGTCATGGCTGCAATTACTCCTGGCAAATGAGCCGCCATTCCGGCGCCGGCAATAATAACTTTTACACCTCTGCTTTTAGCCGATTTAGCAAATGATTCAACTTTCTCCGGCGTGCGGTGAGCCGACAATGCATTGATTTCAAAAGGGATTTCAAGTTCATCAAAAAACTTTGCTGCCTCTTCCATAACCTTTAAATCGGAGGTGCTACCCATAATAATACTTACCTTTGGATCCATTTTTATAATTGTTTGATTTGTCCTGTCTGCAAATTTACGTAATTTTTCAGGTTTGTCATCAATTGAGTATTTTTGTATCAAAACTGAATATTAATCATATGGAAATTATTAAAGTTCACGATAAGGAGTTTTCAAAATATATAGACCCAAAAGAACTTGATTTTGCAGTGGCAAAAGTTGCCGGTCAAATCAATTCGGAGATGGCTGATAAAAATCCACTTTTTCTTGTAGTATTGAACGGCGCTTTTATGTTCGCTTCCGATTTGCTGAAAAAAATCAATTTCCCTATGGAAATATCGTTTGTTAAGTTATCCTCCTATGTTGGTACTCAAACCACGTCGGTTGTCCGCGAGTTAATAGGATTGGATGAAGTGTTGCACGATAGGACAGTCATTATCGTAGAAGATATTATAGACACCGGTATTACAATGGGAGTAACGATGGAAAAATTAAAGAAACTTGAAGCCAAAGAGGTAAAAATTGCAACCTTACTATTTAAACCGGAAGCCTTCAGAATGAATTACAAGATTGATTATATTGGAATTGAGATTCCAAATGAGTTTATTGTTGGTTATGGCTTGGATTATAATGGACATGGCAGGAATATTCCGGGAATTTATAAAATTATTGATTCTGAAAATCAATAAACATTCAATAGAAACCACAATATATGAGTAACCCTAATTTTGTTGATTATGTAAAAATCAATGGCCGCTCAGGAAGCGGGGGCGCAGGTTCTGCACACTTTTTCAGAAGCCGGAGCAAACTACATGAAGGTGCAAGGCCCGACGGAGGTGATTGAGGTAGGGTGGCCATATCATACTGAAAGGCAACCAACAATTATGGACTTTGCTCCATTTGAAATACACCAAACATGTCAAAGCTGAAAATGGAGAAGGTGGAGGGCAAAAATTTAGCACCGGTGCAAATGGAAAGGATGTGATATTGGAAGTACCCTTAGGTACTGTAGCAAAAAATCCTGAAACAGGTGAATTTATATGCGAAATTACTGAACACGAACAAACCTATATTTTAATCAGTGGTGGACGGGGAGGCCTGGGTAACGACCATTTTAAATCTTCAACCAACCGAACACCCAAGTATGCCCAGCCCGGAGAACCAGGACAAGAAGAATGGGTTATCCTCGAATTAAAGTTATTGGCAGATGTAGGGCTGGTTGGATTTCCCAATGCGGGTAAATCGACACTCCTATCGGTTATTTCGGCCGCCAAGCCTGCCATTGCAGATTACCCTTTCACAACCTTAACACCCAATTTGGGCCTTGTCAAATACAGGGATAATAAATCATTTGTTGTGGCCGATATCCCCGGTATTATTGAAGGTGCTCATGAAGGAAAAGGATTGGGTCTGCGATTTTTGAGGCACATTGAACGAAATTCCACATTGCTTTTTCTGGTTCCGGCTGATAGTAAGGATATTCATGAGGAATACAAGATTTTACTTAACGAGCTCAAACTATATAACCCCGAACTCCTGGATAAAGAGAAAATTCTTGCGATCACTAAATCGGATTTACTTGATGATGAATTGATAAAGGAAGTCAAAAATGATTTGCCGGCCATTCCATATGTTTTCATATCGTCAATTGCTAAGAAAGGTTTGATGAAACTTAAGGATATGATTTGGGCAAACTTGAATGAAGCAACTATTAATGATTGAACTACTGAAACAATGGGATACTGATCTTTTTCTGTTCCTGAACGGATGGCATAACGACTTCTGGGATGTTATCATGTATTACTCAAGTGAAAAGCTAACGTGGATACCTCTCTATATTATCATCCTTTATTTAATTATCAGGCATTTCAGATGGAAAAGTATTTGGATTTTAATATTTGTTGCATTTCTTATTGCAACTACCGACCTTTTATCAGTACATGCTTTTAAGAATGTTTTTCTGCGTTTAAGGCCGTGTCATGAACCTTCATTGGATGGCTTGGTTCATACCGTTCATGAAAAATGTGGCGGTCAATTTGGTTTTGTCTCTTCTCATGCCATC
>JAWKKM010000026.1:0-85511 GCA_041393255.1 Bacteroidales bacterium
AATGCAGTTAAAATTATTTTTTTAGGAGATTCAATAACTTATGGTTTAAGTTCAGGTGTTTCCGAAGAGAATACATTCCGGTCATTAAGTAAGGGCTTTCTGCATAAACAACATTTCAATGCTGAAGTTATCAATGAGGGAATTTCGGGTGAGACGGCAGATAAAGCTTATCAACGCCTGAAAAAAGATGTCCTTGATCAGCAGCCCGATGTTGTTGTGATTATGTATGGAACCAACGATTCATTTGTTGATAGAGGAACAGATCATACCCGCTTGCCATTGGACGAATACAAAAGAAGAATTACAAACATTGTCAGTCAGCTTCAGAAAGCCGGCATCGAACCCATTTTGATGACTCCACCTCCACTTGGAAATTTAGCAGGGGGAGATTATGAACCCTATACTGGTAACGGCAAAGACTTTTTTATAAAGCCTTATGTTGCTGCTTGCCGGGAAATAGCCGATAATTACAAAATTCTTCTGGTCGATAATTATCAACACTGGAAGGAGAAAATGGAATTTGGTTCGAATTATAATGATTGGTTAAGTGATGGAGTTCATCCCAATGCGATCGGCCATCAGGTAATTGCTCAAACATTATTTCCTTCCTTAATTATAGCCGTAAATAACGGAAATAGTAACGAAACGATTATACAAGGGGGAAAAGCCATAGCAGTAGTCAGGCCGGGCAACAACCCGGCAGATGATACAGAAAGGGTTACCATCCAGGGTGTTTTTGGAGACTTGTATGCAGCTTTTTTTCCTTCAAAAGGTGATTTTGAAGTGAATGCTGAATTCAGGATATCCGGTTTTCAGGGAACAGTCCCTCATTTTGTTTTTTTTGGTTCGGAGCTTGGATTTGATGCTTCTAAAGGTCAAATTATTCTCAAGGGAGATTTGGCAGGCAATAGCATCTTGACTTTTCCCAAAGATGATTTTCAAAAAGACTGGGTAGATCTTAAAGTTAAAAGAGCTTCCGGAAAGGTTCAAATCCTGATTAATGAAACTGAAATCTATAGCGCTTTTTATATAGGAGATATGGCCGGAGAATTGGGATTTTTACCCGGTGGTTCGGAAATCCAGATCAGAAATTTTGCAGTATGGGGTAACTTAATTGAGATGCCGGCAAAGTCAAAAATCATCAACATTCCAACAATTGATATTTCAGGAGATGACTTCAGGCAAGTGATCGTTGACAAAGAAAAGGGCCAGTACCTCGGACATCCTACAACCCTTTTGTTAGAGGATAATAAAACCTTGTTTGTAGTTTATCCAAAAGGACATGGAAGTGGTGGCATTATTATGAAAAAGAGTCTGGATGCAGGTTTCACCTGGTCTGATCGGATACCGGTACCCGAAAGCTGGGAGACTTCCAAAGAGGTTCCGACTCTTTATCCTTTGAAATTGGAAAATAACAACGATCGGTTTATTATGTTCTCCGGGCTTTATCCAATTAGGGTTGCATCTTCCGATGATTTGGGAAATACCTGGAGTGAGCTCAACCCCGTTTTTAATTATGGTGGCATAGTTGCTACAAGTGATCTTATCCGTTTAAAGGATGGAACTTATATGACTTTTTTTCACGATAATGGAAAGTTTTATACTTCATCGGGTAAAAACATCAATAAATTTATTGTCTATAAAACCACTTCAATGGACGGCCTTTCATGGAGTGACCCGGAGGTTGTGGTTCACCACAAATCGGCATCTTTATGTGAAGCAGGTATTATCCGATCGCCTGATGGAAACCGCATAGCCATGCTGCTTCGTGAGAACAGCAGGGTTTATAATTCGATGGTCATTTTTAGTGATGATGAGGGTGATACCTGGACAGTTCCTGTGGAATTGCCAGCAAGCCTGACAGGTGACAGGCATCAGCTTGTATACGCTCCGGATGGAAGAATATTTGCTGCTTTCAGGGATATGGCCAAGTTTTCAGAAACGCAAGGCGATTTTGTGGGATGGGTGGGCACATGGGATGATATTGCCAATTGTAAAGATGGGCAATACAGGGTTCGGCTGCTCGATAATAAAGATTATTTTGATTGTGGGTATCCTGGACTGGAAATACTTCCTGATGGAACCATTATTGCCACTACCTACGGCCATTGGGAAAGTGGCGAAAAACCATACATTAAATGCATCCGGTTTAAACTGGAGGACATTGACAAAATAGCAAACAGTTCCGGTAAAAATTAACATTTTATGATGAAGTACACGCTAACAATCCTGTCGGCTATGATGGTAAATTTGCTTTCCGCGCAGGCACCCTTCCCTGAAGAGCTTGAAAACCCAGCCATGTTCAATCAAAACAAAACAGCGCCCCACAGCTATTTCATCCCTTTTCAGGATGCCAAAAACGCATCGGAGCTGTTAAATGAAGAATCCCCTTTTTATCATTCCCTGAATGGAATGTGGAAATTCAATTGGGTAAGGAATCCGGCTGACCGTCCTGTAGATTTCATGAATGCAAGTTTTGATGCAACTAGCTGGGACGAGATACCCGTTCCGTCAAATTGGGAACTGCAGGGCTATGGGGTGCCGATTTATGTCAATCAACCCTACGAATGGACCAGCGATCCGCAGCCTCCCAAAGTACCGCATGATTACAATCCGGTAGGTTCCTACCTTCGGAATTTCGATGTTCCGGATAACTGGAAAGACAAGCAGGTTTTTATTCATTTTGGTGCTGTGAAGTCGGCGTTTTTTATTTGGATTAATGGGCAGTATGTGGGCTATAGCCAGGGAAGCAAAACCCCTGCAGAATGGAACATAACACGTTTTTTGAATCCGGGCAGAAATGTTGTTGCCTTGCAGGTTTATCGTTGGTCGGATGGGTCGTACCTGGAGTGCCAGGATTTTTGGCGGATCAGCGGTATCGAAAGAGATGTATTTCTGTATTCCACTCCTGAAGTCTATATCCGCGATTTTTTTGCCAACGGTTCACTAATCAACAATTATGAAGATGGATTGTTTTCACTAAATGCTGATATTGTTAACAGTGGTCAATTTCAGCCCGGGTTTGAAATGCAGGTTCAATTATTTGACAAAAACAATAAACCTGTTTTCGAACATTCAGAAGAACTTATTTTCAATAAATCCCAGATTGCATTTCTTGATCTTGAAGAAGAAATTCGAAATCCTGAAAAATGGACAGCCGAAACACCGAATCTTTACACGTTGATCCTTACCCTTAAAAAAGACAGGAAATCCATCGAATCTGCCAGGCATAAAATAGGGTTCAGGACATCGGAAATAAAAGACGGGCAGTTGCTTGTCAACGGGAAAGCCATTCTTCTTAAAGGAGTCAACCGGCACGAACATGATCCGGTTACAGGCCATGTTGTTTCGAGGGAAAGCATGTTAAAGGATATCCGATTGATGAAACAAAACAACATCAATACCGTTCGAACCTGTCATTACCCGGATGATCCTTATTGGTATGAACTCTGCGATGAATATGGTTTGTATGTGATTGATGAAGCCAATATCGAATCGCATGGAATGGGTTATGGGGCGAAAAGCCTGGCTAAAGATCCTGCCTGGGAAAATGCACATCTCGATAGGGTCATCCGATTGGTTGAACGGGATAAAAACCATCCTTCAGTAATTATTTGGTCAATGGGAAATGAAGCTGGCGACGGAGTGAACTTCGAAGCCTGTTATTCATGGATCAAAAGCCGCGATACCAGCCGGCCCGTTCATTATGAAAGGGCGGGACTGGGGCCGAATACCGATATTTATTGTCCCATGTACGCCTCCGTTGGATACATTGAAAAGTATGGCCAAAAGCCTCAGGAAAAACCGCTTATACTTTGCGAGTATGCACATGCCATGGGAAACAGCACCGGCAATCTTCAGGATTATTGGGATGTGATTGAAAAATATGACCAACTACAAGGTGGATCGATTTGGGATTGGGTTGACCAGGGTTTGCTTAAGACGGATGAAAATGGAACTGATTATTTTGCCTACGGTGGTGATTTCGGGCCTGAGGATGTCCCATCGGATGGGAATTTTTGCGCCAACGGACTGGTATCTTCCGACCGTACTCCCCATCCGGGTTTGATGGAAGTAAAAAAGGTGTATCAATACATCAAATTTAAACCTGTTGATATTTCAAAAGGACAGATTGAGATTCGAAACATGTACGATTTTATGGATACAGATTTCATCGATATTCAATGGGAATTGGTTGGTGATTCAAAAGTTATTAGAGAAGGCATTGTTCCAAATCCAACTATCGAGGCCGGCGAAAGCAAGCAATTTGTTCTCCCTCTTGAAGATTTTATTCCTTTTCCGGGTGTGGAATATTTTATAAGCATCAAAGCCCTAACTAACAAGGAATTGCCCTTGATCCCAAAAGGATTTGTAGTTGCCGCAGAACAGTTGGCCTATCCATCGAGGAGCACAAGGGAGTCTTTTCTTTCGGATAATTTTTCTGTTTTAAAAGTTGCCGAAAATGAATCGTTTGTTGAGATCATCGCACCCAATTTCAGGATTAAATTCGACCGTGAATTCGGGACAATATCTTCTTATAATTATTATGATGATAACATCATTTCGGAAGGGGCAGTTCCAAATTTCTGGCGGGCACCAACTGACAATGACTTTGGAAATGGGATGGATGCCCGCTGTGCTATCTGGAAAGAAGCGGGCAAAAAAACGGATGTGGATAAATTTTCGGTTAAACAAGTTGGGAAAGATGAAGTGAATATTACGGTTGACCGGAAACTGCCTGAAGCCAAGGCAACTCTTAGCACCATTTATAAAATTTTTGGCAATGGGGATGTGGAAGTCAATAATCATTTTATCCCTGACCCTCCGAAACAAAGAACCCGGAATTACATTATCAATTCAATGGAGGATTATGGAAAGGTGTTGAACTTTACACAAGAAGAACCCATACTAATCCAAATCCTGATCCGGGTGAAAAGAGATTGAAGGTTTGACACTTGAAACCTGATAAAGCCTACAGAATTTACCCGCAAAAATGCAATTTGGGTCAAATATGAATGGGCACTCCGGGAAATTGCACCTTGAGTTCAGGAGCGGGACTTTGTGTTATTTTCAATATGGGAGCGACTACCAGTATTTGACTATGAATTTGAAACGGAAAGTATTATAAAATAGCCCTTGTTTACAATTCATCTGAGAAGACCATCAAACTTTTTGTGAATAATAAATTGCAGGAGGTGAAAAATTTCAGCACTGCTGTTCCTTTGAACTCGAAGGGATAAGCTATGTGGGAGGGATGAAAGAACCGGAGGATCGGTTTTTCGTTGGCGACATGATCTATTTCAGGGTTTGGGAAGAAGCCTGAGTGATGACCTGATTATTGAAGGTAAAAGAAGTGCCATATCAGGGAAGGAAGAAAAGTTTGTTTTTGGGTTATGTATTTGACGAAATAAATGATGACAATACTTTTACTGATATTGCAAAGCATCACCATGCAATTCTTTTGGAAACGGAAAGAAGCATGCCTGAATTGCCACGGTTTGGGACCAAAATGAAAGTTCCCGGACAATTCTCAAACCTGACATTTATGGGCGGGGGGCCTCATGAAAATTATTGGGACCGGAATACTTCTGCTTTCATTTCACAATATTCTTCAACTGTGGAAGATCAATACTTCCCTTATATCCGGCCTCAGGAGAACGGCTACAAAACCGATACCCGATGGCTGGCGCTGCAGGATAGCACTGGGAAAGGGGTCCTTATCATTGGTGAGCCACAAATTTCCTTTTCTGCATTAAATTATACTCTTGAACAACTTGACCAGGGATCTAAAAAGAACTACAGGCATACCAACGACCTTGTTCCCAATGATTTTATTTCCCTCAATGTTGACTACAAACAAACCGGCGTAGGCGGTGATGATAGCTGGGGAGCCAGGCCGCATCCGCAATACACTCTGGAATATGGCGAATACCATTATTCTTATATAATCAGGCCGTTGAGGCGAAATACCGATTTGATGGATTTGAGCAAGAAGCGGTTTAAATAATGACAAGCTTTCGCTGGTGTTTTTAGCAATTCTTTAAATTATTACAGTAATTTCATCAATAATTGTAGTAAATCCATAAATGACTGTGGATATTCCATCATTGATAATATCAGTTTCATAAATGACAGTGGCTATTCTATGAATGACAGTTGTTACTTTATGGATGATTATAGCTATTATATCGTTTACATTATCAGTTTCATAAATGACTGTGACTATCCTATAAATGACGGTTGATACTTTTTAAATGATTATAGTTATTTTATCATGGCAATGTGGTAGCGTATAACCGGATGGAGAAACATTATAACCGGATGGAGAAATAATATAACCGGAAGGAATATTTATATAACCGGATATTGAATATATATCGCCGGATGTTGTTTCGATATAACTGGATGGAATATACATATTACCGGACGGAGATATTATATAGCCGGATGGAGAATATGTATTACCGGAAGGAGAAATGTTGTGGTTGGAAGGGGGTTGGCCAATGCGGGAAGGATTCAATGCAGAAATGACCCAATGTGTGAATGTCTGAATGCGTGTCCTCCTTCGCTTTGGCTACGGAGGGTGAAAATGCGGGAATAGGTTTTTAAACGGGGCCTGCTATTAACCACAGAGAACACAGACCTGTCCGTCCTGGCTTGCCACTTGGCAAATCTGGTAGGCGGACAGACGGGGAATACACAGAGAGAACAGAGAAATGCTACCCTCCTTTGCTAAAGCTCCGGTGGGTGAAAATGATTCAATGTGTGAATGCTTCAATGATTCAATGTTTGAATGCTTCAATGCTTCAATGTTTGAATGCTTCAATGATTCAATGTTTGAATGCTTCAATGATTCAATGTTTGAATGCTTCAATGATTCAATGTTTGAATGCTTCAATGATTCAATGTTTGAATGCTTCAATGATTCAATGTTTGAATGCTTCAATGATTCAATGTTTGAATGCTTCAATGATTCAATGTTTGAATGCTTCAATGATTCAATGTGTAAGTCTTCAATGATTCAATGTTTGAATGCTTCAATGATTCAATGTTTGAACCTTCAATGATTCAATGTTTGAATGCTTCAATGATTCAATGTTTAGATACTTCAATGATTCAATGTTTGAATCTTTAATGATTAATAATTAGGGAGGGTTTGTCGGAAAAATGACAATAGAATTTAAAATGAGATTGCCATTAACTGATTAGACGTTGCCGTTAACTTTTTGTTTTGGAATGTGGAATTTTTTGCTTAATCTTGTAGTAGACAATTGACCCAAACAATGATGACCCAATCCGGATTATGCTATCTGCTTGATTTGTTGCCTTTTACGCGCACCCCCTATTTTCAAATTAAAGAAGGACTGTAAACCGGGCTGCATGTACAGGGACGAAAGCAGTGGTAATGTTGCCTAGCATTTACCGGTATTGTTTGTTTTGACGGATGCTTTTACTGCCAGGAAAACCCAAGAATAATAAAAGAATTGTAATCCATAAAAACAAACAAAATGAAGAATTTTGAATTTTATTTTAGCATTTATATTATTTATTTCAATGAGCAATTTGGTGCAATCGCAAACGCAAATTTGGATATTTGCCAAGGACTCACCCAATATTAAAGATTCTCCGGTTAATTTTTAAAACTCAAGGCTATGAAACTGAGCAAGTCAATTCGACAAACCCTTATACTGGGGCATTCAACTCCCTGCAGGATATAATATTGCGAATTGATGTGTTGTTTTATTTATTTGGACGATGATGCCTATGATACTGATGACATAACTCAATAAAATATACGGTGGGAGGATTTAATGGGATCAGACCGCAAGTGAGTTGTTAATAAGCCAGGAGGGGAAGAAGGACAGTTTTATGTTTTGTATTCAAAACTTGGAGATATAAGTGAAATTGAAGAAAACAGGAATCGGTTTGGCTGAAATCAAGATTTACCACACTTCAAACGGCAATGAAATCATGTCAGTAATACAACCAAGATATGATTTATCTTTTGATTCATATGATTATTCTGGCTTTGCACTGGATCAGAGAATTGGATGGAGAAGGTACTTGCTGAAGGCCAAACTATGGCCTAAGAAAAACACATTTGATCAAAACGGTTTTGGTTTTTCTACAACAACTGTTGTCGCCCAGGCTTTCCACTAATGCTTATTTTAATAATATCAATATGGAACTCAAAACTGATATAAATGGGACGAGGTTTTGTAAGCCTGGAATACAAACGTTACAGGAGAGCGCCAACAAATTATTCGTATGCACTGAAGGATTAAAGCTATATGGACGGGTTGATGAGTTTATTGGGCCTTGGCCGGATAGTGGGCGCAAGGTTTTCACCGGTGGAGGACAATGTTATCTATTTATCGTGTTATGGCACTTCGGGCACGGGTGGGATTACCAAATGTGACTATACTGCAGGTAATGTGTTATCACAGGTTTCGGCGACCGGGACATTTAAGCTTGAACTTTCCTGCAAACGGCCCTGACGGGCATATTTACGGGGTTGCGAACGATGGCTCTTGCCGGAAAAATAGATATGAACACCTTTGGTTTTACGGCCAATGCGAGTGTCTATCGGTGAGTTCGATATTTAATGATAACGGTTTTGAATTTTTTGTGCTGCCTGGAAACGGATTTCGGGTACTTGATTTGGGAGTGGACACTGTTTATGTTAGCTGTCCGGGCGAATGTGATGCAACAGCCACAGCATACCCGTCGTATGGAAATATCGGACTATCATATGGGAATGGACAGACATGAGCGGCAACCTTATCGTCATCAGATATTGCCGAAAATCTATGTGAGGGAGGCTATTCCGTTTGTGCCACTTTGGGCACACTGAACCCGGTAACAGTTTGTGATACGATCACTGTAATTGTTGACCCGAATTTGTTTACGCATCCCGGTGGATTTTGGACACTCAGTTCATTACAATCGGTTAACAACCAACATTACAAGTTTGAAACCGGAATTCAAATTTCAGACGTTAGTACTATAACTTTTAATGATTTGTACATTTGAGTTTGCCAAGAATGCCAAGGTGATTGTTGAACAAGGATCGAGAGGCTTATTATGAACAATACCACATTTACCAGTTTTAGCCCAGTGCCCCCATATGGCAAGGGTTGAAGTGTGGGGGAATTACACGAAATCGCAATACTTAGAAAACAATACCCCTAAGGGGTACGCTCGATATTAATGACAGCAGTATGATTGAAAATGCCAAGATCGCTGTTACTTTGTGGGGCCGGATATACAACTACTACAGGTGGGATTGTATATGCCAATGGTACTGTTTTTCGAAACAATGCAAGGGCATTGCATGCATTTAAGTACAATAACTATATTCCTCCGAATACTACTAAATATGTAGATAACCTGACTATTTTGACCATTGTGTTTTCGAGTTGGACGCAAATTATATGGCCGATTATACCTTCCGGAAACATATTGACCTAAATAAGGTGAAAGGTATTGATTTTAAAGCCTGTAATTTTTCTTTAACCCAAACGGCAGGTGTATCAACCTGGAGCCCAGGCCATTGCATCATTCAGTGCGGTTAATGTAACAGCCATTGCAACACCACACATGTACCCTGCAATGGTTGGGATCATTGGCACTTTTGAGTGGGTTTTTATGTGGCGATTTATGCTACCAATGACGGGACGAATAACAATACATTTTATGTGAACCGGGCCATCTTTAACGATAACACCTGGGGCATCAGCATGAACAGTGTAAAAAATGCAACAGTATTGTTTTCGGAGTTTAATGTAGCCAAAAATTTAGCTGATGCGGAAGAATGTGAAGGCGTTGATCAAAAAGCCTCCGGCTATGGTATTGATATGACCGGTTGTACAGGTTTTGCAATAGAGGAGAATGAGTTTACGCCCGGGTCGGCTGGGGGGACTTATACGGGGATACGGGTGAATAAGACTGAGGCAGCTGATGAAATATACAAAAACTATTTTAATGGATTAACCTACGGGAATTATGCGGTGGGGAAGAATTGGGATGGAAATAATACAGCAAAAGGCCTCGCCTATTACTGCAATGAAAATACAGCTAACTGGCAGGATTTTTATGTGGATACAATTCCGGGTGCACCTTCTGGAATACAGGATCCGATAGGAAAGGTCCAATTGCCTGCAGGAAACACTTTTTCACCAACTGCATTTATGCATATCAATAACAAAGGGAACTACTGGATTGGTTATTATTACTATGCACCTACAGCAGGGGATACAAATACGGCATTTTATCCGAATACAGATAAAATATGGAAGGTTACGAGGGAGGAAGTGTACCAATATGAAAACGAATGCCTGTCGCATTACGGAGGCGGAGGCAGTGGAGGAGGAACCGAAAGGAGCGTTGTGCTGAACCCGGGGGAAATGCAAGAAGCCGAACAGGAATATTTTGAAAATCTGAATAGTTACAATGATGTGAAAGCCCTGTACGACTATCTGAAAGATGGCGGCAATACAGAACTTACGATTTCGGGGATAGAAACAGCATTTCCTGACCAAATGTGAGACTTCGGACCGAATTGGCAAATCACTTACCCTAACCTCGGAGGTCTTAAAAAAACTGCTGACAGAACAGATGTTTTTCCCTGATAACGTAATTTTGAAATCCTTGCCAATCCTGATGAACTAGAAAAGGTGACCTAATGAAATACTGCCAGGTAAAAGAAAACCCATTGCCTGACTATATGATAAATATTGTTGAAGCAGGTATTGGCAACAGTTTTACTAATAAAGCAATACTTACAGGTAATATGGCCCATTTCAACAGCCTAAAACAAGGGCTGCGAACGATATTATACGCATGCTTAACGACACAGTAAGTGATTTAAACGAGTTACGTAATTGGTTGAACAAGGCGTTGGACGGAAAACGAGGTGATGAAATGATAGTTGCTTCGTATATGGAAGAGAATAACTTTTATGAAGCATTAAATTTGGCCCAACTCATTGCCCCAGGCCCATAATTATAAAGAGAGAAAACGAATTGACTGAACACGCCTACTATATGGATATGCCTAAACCTTCGTTTACTTGAACAGCAAGGAAGGACAATTTTTGACCTTGATACGGCAGATGTACATAACCTTGTTTCATTGCAGAAAACAGCAGATGCCCCGCCGGAGCTGAGCAAAAGGAATTTTTGGAGTTTACCTATGGATACCACTTTGCAATTGCATCAAATCCGATACAGTAGGCTATAAAGCAGCAATGCTTTCAATACAGAGGCCCAATAATAAGGCTATTGGCGTAAGCATTAGAGCAAATCCAAATCCGGCAAGCGAGTGGGCCTTTGATTATGTTGACAGACGATAATGCCCGGGCTGAAATATTGAAATTACCGATATTTCGGGAAAATTGATAAGCATATTACATGTTAACGGAAAGCAGGGACAGATAATATGGGATGTGCGAAAGTTGGTACGCGGGCATCTATTTTTACAACTGCTTTATACTTCAGGTATAAATGAATCAGGAAAAGTTATTATTAGGAAATAATTAATCAATAAAGTGCAGTGCCCATTGAATTGCCATCGCACTTTATATTTGAACGAATAAAATGGTTAAAATAATAATAACGAAGTTTTCCCTGCTCATTTCCTTTTTTAACTGCTACAGGATTTTCAACTTACATGGCAAAACTGTTACGGTGGGTCGGAAATGGATTATGCACAGGATTTGACAAAAGTTGGAGGAGCTATTTGGTACTGGAATATGTTTGTCAGATGATGGTGATATATCATTTACTCACGGGAAATGGAGATGGTTGGGTAATAATGATTGATAGTACAGGTGGTACTATATGGGAAAGAAATTATGGTGGTACTAGGCGATTGGTTTGTTAAAATAGTTCCAACAGAAAATAACGAATTTTATTTGATTGGCTTATCAGGATCATCAGATGGAGATATATCAAATGACCCCTATGCAGGTTCTTATGATTATTGGATAGTTAAAATAGACATTGACGGAAATATCATTTGGGATAAAATTGTCGGGAGTAGTTATGGGGGAGACAATCTGGACAGGTTCGCCACTTTGGATGGCAGGGTTTTGGTTACCGGATGGATTGATTCAACGACGGTGATGTAAACCAGTTTTTTGGGGGCACTGACCTTATAGATTGGTAAAAATAAGCCCTGATGGGAAAATTGAATGGGACTACACCATAAGGCCCGATTGGTCGGATGTATGCCAGGCAGCCGTGCAAACCTCCGATGGAGGATGTTTGATTGCCAGCAATTCAATCATGGAGGGTGTTGGTAATACATGTACCCCACATACTTATGGATGGCAGGATGGTGTTTTGTTCAAGCTTGATGCAAACCTTAACCTTGAATGGCAGCAGTGCTATGGTGGCAGTGAACATGACGGGATAACAGCATTAATGGAGGTAAGCGATGGATATGTTTTTGGGGCATACACAGGTTCAAATGATGGAGATGTTTTAGGATGGCATGGAGAAGATGATATTTGGATAGTAAGTAGACTTTGATGGCAATGTGTGGCAAAATCCGATTGGAGGTTCTTTTTCAGAATTTATTTCTACTCTATTAATTACAGAAGATAAAAATATAATAGTACCAGGATACACTCGATCAAATAATGAAGATGTATCGGGAAATCATTCATTAAGTGAATATGAGTCAGATATATGGATGGTAAAATTAAGCAGTGAAGGTGAATTGCTTACACAGCAATGCATTGGAGGAATAGGAACGGAGGAGTTGTATTTTGGTGTTGTAAAGAGCGACAATAATTATGTCGTAGCCGGAGCAAACAAATTGGGGGCCCATCGTTTGATGTTCAGTGTACACCCCATGGTGGTAATAATGTGGATACGGATTTCTGGGTTTTTGAAATAAAGGACTGCAGCCAATATATGCCCGCTATGCCCCAAACACCAACCAGGCCGGGCCCGGTATGTAACCAAGGCAGCCAGCCCTATACCTTTACTATTACACCGGCTGCCCTGGCCTGGGATTATGACTGGCAGGCTCAGCCCGAAACGGCCAGTAAGCATTACAGCAGATACATTACAGGCCAGAAGTGTTGTGGTCGGAAGATTATACGGGCACGGCCACCCTCACCGTCAGCATAAATGACTGTGGGGAAAGCGGAGTGGTCAGGCTAAAAATTGTACAGGTGGAAGACTGCGTAGGGATAGATGAGAATATGAAGGAAATAATAAATGTATATCCGAATCCGGCGAAGGATTATTTGGTGTTTGAAACACCCCTCGTTCCTTCGGAACACCCCACCTGGAGGAAATCCCTACGCTGCAATTCGAATATTGGATGTTTTAGGCAGGAAGTGACAAGCCAACCGATTATTTCTGAAAAAACTGTCGACTCAGGCACTGGCAAGCAGAGTTTACTTTTTTACCGGGCAGAAATTGATGGCATTACTGATATTCAGGGGAAGTTTATTATACAAAAATAATAATAGTAATACGAACAACTGCAATCATTCAAAATAACACGGTACCTTTCGAACAACGGGGCATGAAAAAGCGCAGGCGTGAGGAATCCCCGAAAGGAACGACAGACAATAAATAGGATTCCTCGCTACGCTTTGGAATGACAACAAAGAGGGAATGGCAGTGGCGATTGTTGATGTTTTTGGACGGGAGGTTATCAGTAAGGAGATAGCTTTGGAGAGAATCGTGATAGACTTGAGGGAATTTGGGAATGGGGTTTATTTTTTACCGGTTGGAGATTGATGGTTATCATTATTCAGGGATATTTATTGTACAAAGATGATGGGATATTATTATGAAATAAATGGCATTGTACCTGTCCGCCCACTGGCGGAAATGCCTCGGAAAAAGCGCCCTCGTTCGGAAACGAGGGAGAGACTGGGGGGCTGATTGTTTTGACTAACCGTATAGCCGCCCAAGGCGGCTTAGCGGGGAGGGAGTTTGCAAACTGTGAAGTGCAGATAGTGTGATTTAGGGGAGCCGCATTGAGCGGCTAAGCGGGGTGGGGTTCAACATGTAAGGTTTACGATATTCATCCGACCAACTTCAAAATTATCGTATTCAACAATAATCATCTTTTATTGTTTTTTATTGATGATGCTATAATAGAAATAACTATTTCCTATTCAAACTATGAAAGTTGGTTTATTTAAAATATTTTTTTCCTGGCTGTTTGTGATAACTATGCTATCATCAGTGGCACAAAACCAACCTGTTCTGGATGTATTTTCAGCTACAGAAAACAATGGCATCGTTTATCTGAACTGGCGAATACTGGCTGGTGGAACCTGCAATGGTACCAACGTGCTCCGGTCGACCGACAGTCTGAATTTTACTGAAATAGGAAGAATATTCGGGGTTTGCGGCGATCTTTCGGAACCGGTCAGCTATTCCTTTATTGATGAAGAACCTGTTGCCAACAAACGAAATTATTATCGCCTTGAGCTTGGGCTTGGAAATTTCTCTGAAACAATTTTTACAGATGTTATTGATTTGGAAGATCAGGCCTATCAAGTCCGTCCCAATCCAATAAACACGAAAGCAAAGATACATTTCAGAAATCCAAAAATGCAAGTTCAAACAATACATATTTATGCTATAAATGGCCAACTGATATCAAGCATTGCAACAAGAGATGATTTTTTTGAAGTCAATGGACAAACATTGGAAAATGGGATTTATGTTTTTTCTATAGCCCCGGAGAATGGAGAAGGCATCATTAAAGGGAAAATGATGGTTCAGCATTAACAACGCGATCAATGCATTAATCGGTTCAGGTTTGTTATCCATAGATTGCTTCGCTACGCTCGCAATGACACTGGTATAATGGTTATCCATAGATTGCTTCGCTACGCTCGCAATGACGCTGGTACAATGGTTATCCATAGATTGCTTCGCTACGCTCGCAATGACGCTGGTATAATGGTTAATAGAATCCCTTTTTTACTGAACTACTTTCCATTCCAAATTTCCCAGGATCTTTCAGCCTGCAATCTGAGCATCTCGTACCCATTGATGATAGTGGCTCCTTGTTTTCCCCCATTTCTTAGAAACCTTGTTTTATCGGGGTTATAGATCAGATCGAATAAAAGATGGTTTTCGCAAATATGTTCATAGGGAATTGGTGGAAAGTATTCAACATTGGGAAACATTCCAAGTGGGGTTGTGTTGACAATCAATGTATGTTCCTTCAAAATTGTTTCATTTAGTATTGTATATCTGATTTGATTGCAATCGGAAGGTGATCTGGAAATTAAGAGAAATTCTATTCCCAGTTTTTTTAATGCAAAGGCAACAGCTTTTGAGCTTCCGCCGGTGCCCAGTATGAGGGCCTTTTTATGGTGGTGTTTTAACAAAGGCCTCAGAGCGTTTTCAAAACCGTAAATGTCGGTATTGTACCCGATAAGTTTTGGTTCTTTTCCCGATCTGTCAACTTTTATGCAATTAACAGCGCCAATTTCATTTGCCTCTTTGTCAATACAGTCAAGCATTCCCATGATCTGTTGTTTATAGGGAATGGTAACGTTGAGGCCAGCCAGAATGGGTTGTTGCTGAATCAAATTATGAAACTCCCCTATGCTTTTCAGTTCAAAATTCTCATATTTGAATTCCTTTAGGGATTCCTTTTTAAACTTATCCTTAAAATATTTCTGTGAAAAGGAATGGGATAACGGATATCCTATGAGCCCGTAGAGTTTCATTTATATCTGAGATTTTTTTGTTCTATTGTCTCCTGCAAATCGGCAGATGCGGTTATTGCTATTCTTCAACCTTCGTTTCGGCAAACTTTTCAATGAGCCAGATGCTTGCAATTCCCACAAGAACAAAAACAATGGCCAATATTACTTCAGTTCCAAAAGCATCCGGTAGTATTTTTTCGTATTTAATAATAATGGGCTCACCTTTCTTCATAACCAATTCCCCGGCTGCATCTTTCAGGTAAATCAATTTTTGCCATGGCCACAAAACACTTAAAGAGCCAAGGATAAAACCGGTTAGCAATGAAATCGTCTGGTCCCTGTACTTTTTAAAAACCCAGGAGAGCAAATGAGAAAAGGCAATCAACCCAAATACAGCACCAACCCCAACCGGGATCAAAATACCGAAATCCATATTGTTAACTGCCTGGATCATAACCAACTGATAATTTCCCATTAAGATCAACACAAAAGAACCAGATAAGCCCGGAAGGATCATGCTGCAAATAGCAACAATTCCGCAAAGAAATAGATAAAAGGGACTGCTGTTCTCCGTTGCCGGATTGAGGATTGAAATAAAAACAGCCAAATCCGTTCCAATGATAAAAGTCAACACAACACTCGTTGACCATTGTTTTACCGTCTTTCCGACAAAATATACCGATGCCAGCACCAAACCAAAAAAATAGGCCCAGATATAAACCGGATAATGAATAAAAAGATAATCAAACAATTTTGCAATGGAGACAATGGCAATAAAAATTCCCGCAAAAACTGAAATCAGGAAATACAAATCAACCTGTGCTGCAAACTCGTTAAATTTAAAAGAGAAGAGTAATTTACTCGCCTTAAAATTGAGGGATTTCAATGCATCAATCAGCCGTTCGAATATTCCGGTTATCAAAGCCATTGTTCCGCCGGATACACCCGGAATAACATTGGCAACTCCCATTGCAACACCTTTCAATACGATAAATAAATAATTCATTCTTTATATCTATGTCAAAAAAATATTTTGGAATTAAAGTAGTTGGGGGTCGAAGACCCAGCATCAACTTTCCCTTTTGTACAAACTTATAATTCGAAGAAGATTGGGATCATTCTGCAACTTTTCATCGTATTCAAATATCTGATTGTGGTTGTCGTAATCCATCACCAGAGCTTCTTCCAGAATGCTATACGCCTCCTTATACTGTTTGTTTTTAAGCAGGTAATCAAATTTACGATAAACAAGATCAGCATTGTCAGGTTGCTCTTCGATGCCAATATTGATGTATTCCAATGCATTTATATAATCACCATCCAACGCAAACAAATGAGAGTAATCGAGCCAGATATCAGGGTTTTGCGGATCCAGTTTGGTAACCTCTTTATACGATACCCTTGCATCATCAAACAACTGTGCCCTGTATTGCACTTCGCCAAGCATATACCAGAATTCGGGGTTCAAAGGTTCAATATCAATAGCCCGTTTGATGTGGTTAATGGCCACCTTGAACTTTTCCATTTCCTCATAGATAACTCCGATTCCCAACCAGGCATCAGCAAGTAAATGATCAAGTTCCAAAGCTTTCCTGTAATGGCTTTTAGCCAATTCATATTTGTGAAGCTTTTCATAACACTCGCCAATGTAAAAATAGGTCATTGCCTCAGGAGCCTCAAATTTGAAAGTCTCCTCATATTCCTCAATGGCTTTTTCAAACAATTCTAAATTGGCGTATGAGTTGGCTTTGTTAAAATACGCTGAGGCAAAACTTTCATCGATGGCAATGGCATAATCGTAAGCCTTGATGGCATTTTCATACTCCTCGTTATTGTTGTAGGCAATTCCCAGGTTAAACCAGGCCGGTTTTGAATACGGGTTCAGATCAAGAAATCCTGTAAAATACTCAATGCTTTGTTTTGTCTTATTGGATA
The DNA here is from genome assembly GCA_041393255.1 of Bacteroidales bacterium. Lineage (GTDB taxonomy): Bacteria > Bacteroidota > Bacteroidia > Bacteroidales > JAADJA01 > JAADJA01. Next base: position 17,633 of record JAWKKM010000026.1, read on the forward strand.
TTTCATAACAAAAGGAGAGCTCATAGATTACCGCCTCATTGTCTGCATTGAAATCAAGTACTTTTTTCAGGTAGTCAATGGCTTTGTCATAATTGCCCAAATTTTCATACTCAAAAGCAATGTTGGTATATACCTCTTCAAGGTCAACCGTCTCTTTCAAAGCTTTGGTATATTCTTCTATGGCTTTTTCATAACGTTTCAGCTGGCTGTAGATGCTCGCTTTTGTCATAAAAACTTCGGGATTCTCAGGCTCCATGCTTTCCAATTGCGAAAGAATTTCAAGCGCTTTATTAACATTGTTTGAAGAAACAAGGTATTGGGCCTTTTTCAACATAAAGACAGCGTTTCCCGGATGTTGCTCTTCGGCATAGGTAATGGCCACCGAAGATTTTTCAAGTAAATTGTTCACCAAATAGTGATCAATGATCATCTCGAATTCTTCCACATCGAAGAAATAATAATCCCCTTTTACAAGCATCTTGTCGAATTTTCCAACAAGGGACTTTATTTGCTCATCATTATGTTCATCAAAGTAATCCATTCAGTAAAAAAATTTTTTACAAAGCTAAAAAAGTAAATGTTAACTTCATGACAAAAAGTATAATTTTACCACCCGGTTTTTAAACAGCTTCGTATGACACTTATAAAATCAATATCAGGAATACGCGGAACCATAGGAGGGAAGCCTGGTGAAGGGCTTAGTCCGTTGGATGTGGTTAAATTTACGGCAGCTTTTGCCACCTTCATTAAAAGCAGGTCGAACCAGGCCAAAAATACCATCGTTATTGGAAGGGATGGCCGTATTTCTGGTGAAATGGTGAATAACCTTGTGGCAGGAACTTTAATGGGAATGGGAATGGATGTTATTGATGGAGGGCTTTCCACTACTCCAACCATCGAAATGGCTGTGGTTGAAACAGGCGCCCAGGGCGGTATTATTCTTACAGCAAGCCACAACCCTCAACAATGGAACGCCCTGAAATTGCTAAATGAAAAAGGTGAGTTTATCAATGCAGCCGAAGGCGAAATAGTCCTTGAAATAGCTGAGCAGGAAAGCTTTGAATTTGCTACGGTAACCAATTTGGGTAAATATTCAACCGATAATAGCTTTATTGACAAACATATCAATGCTGTCCTTGAATTGCCTCTGGTTGATGCTGATGCAATTGCTAAAGCGGATTTCAGAATTGCCATTGACTGTGTGAACAGCACGGGTGGCCTTGTATTGCCAAAGCTTTTGCGGGCTCTTGGCGTGAAGAAAATTGATGAATTGTACTGTGAACCCAATGGGAGATTTCCTCATAACCCGGAACCCTTGCCGGAAAACATTGGTGAAATCATGGAGGCAGTTATAAAAAATAAAGCTGATGCCGGATTTGTTGTTGACCCGGATGTAGATCGTTTGGCCATCGTAACCGATGAAGGCGAAATATTTGGAGAGGAATATACCCTGGTTGCAGTTGCCGATTACATCTTATCACATAAAAAAGGAAACACTGTTTCGAATTTGTCTTCGACGAGGGCACTGCGTGTTGTTACTGAAAAACATGGTGGAAAATATTTTGCTTCCGCAGTCGGCGAGGTTAATGTGGTAGAGTATATGAAGGAACATAATGCCGTAATCGGGGGTGAAGGAAACGGGGGTGTGATTTATCCTGATTTGCACTATGGCCGGGATGCACTAGGAATTGCCCTTTTCCTGACTTATTTGGCAAAATCAGGGAAAAGTTGTTCTGCTTTGAGGAATTCTTTCCGAATTATTTTATATCGAAAAATAAAATTGAATTATCAGCAGGTATTGATGTTGATGATATTTTGGAGAAGGTGAGGAAAAGTACAGGAAAAATAAAATCATTACCATTGATGGGGTAAAGATTGAATTTGAAGACGAATGGGTGCATCTTCGCAAATCAAATACGGAACCCATTATCCGGATTTATGCTGAAAGCAATTCCATGTCAACTGCTGACCATCTGGCTAACAAAATCATAAACGATATTCGGGATATTATCAGGGGATAGTTTTTTTTATAATATGTCTTACTGTGCCTAATGTGGTTTATTTTTACCACAATAGACAAAATATCACACACCAGTTTATGAATTGTCCAGGGATTACAATCGTTCAAATCAGCAGGTATTTGTATTACTGATCGCTGAAATGCTTGAAGGAAAAATCATCTAAATAAATTTTCTCATCACCCGGGTATAGATAATAGCATTGAATGTGCTATCCTGAGGTTGTGATTCAATTGTTGCACTTATTCTAAGAATTTCCCACCTGGGCCCTATGCCTATTATTTCATTATCCTGCTTTATTTCTATTTGATCTCCATCTTCAGGATTATAACTTAACACAAGCCCGCCATTATTCCCACTTTCACTCTTATAACGTTTTATCATAATTTCAATGTAATCACCTTTACGGATATTGGATATTTGGAAAACCGGGCTTTTTGAAAATTTTTATCTCAGTCTCAACTGAATGAAGGCCATTGACAATCTGTTTGCTGTTCAATACAAATTCTCCCTTCAATTCTGTTTTTTCGTCGTCTGTATAAAGACTGTTTTTCTCTTTGTACTCAAAACCACAATTCCCTTCATTCACGGTCCTCCAATTGTTACTATTTTTCAGCCTCAGCAAATATTCATGTTTAAATGAATTTACAAAAACAGTATCAATAGTCAAATCAATCTCACACTCATAGGCATTCTTTTTAAATATTCGACCAATACGGGTGCATTACGCCTATAGGAATTAAAAACATAAATATTCTTGCCACTTTTAAAATGGTCTATTATCGGGGTAAACCCTGAAAAACCTCAGGGGATTGTTCTCCTTCCTATAGGAGATAAAGATTGGGATAAACCCTTTTATAATCAGTATAAAAATAGTGGCGGTAAGCAAAGACATAGCTTATCCCATAAACAAGTCCATTTTCGACCATCGGGCCTGGAAGCCAGGTTGGTTCCATCTAAAATAATGTCATCAGGGGATATATGATTCCTGATAAAATCAGAGGTCAATTCATTTTGAAATTTTTGAACCTTTTTAAAAGCAAAGGCAGGATATAATTGCACAAAAGGAATAAATACGAAAACTACTACAGCAATGAGGATAACGATGTTGACTCAATCCCGGTTTTTTAAATTGAAGGCTGATCTTCCATATCATAAATACAACAAAACCTGTAAGGCTCATTAAAGGAATGAGATAATAATTTTTAAAATGCTTTGCTGTTAGAATTACACTGATGATCACGACAACAAATAAGGCAATTAACATCAATAATTCCTTTTTGTTCTTCATTCGTATTTCTTTGCGAGATAACAATAGAATCAGAAAAACCATAGCTGCCAGTAACACAATGGTCATGGAAATATTGATCTGAAAAATGTTGATCGCGTTTTCAATAAATTTTTGGGCATTGATGACTTGCTCGGCTCCCTGTCCGTACATACCATCATGTTTAATGATCCCAATAATAAAACCCTTAAAATATGAAAACTTATCTCCACCGGAAGAAAGGAAATGACTGAAGCAACAACCAAAGAAATAATATATACCACTCTTTCTTTCATTTTGCCAACAACAATCAAAGGCACAATAAGAAGTGGCAGGAAATTAAACTTGGTAACAAACCCAATTCCCATAACGATCCCGGCTTGGACCGCAAACCTCATGGCTGAGTAATTATCCCTGTAAAAATATTTTATACATAAACCCACAAAAATCAATGTATAAAGGGCAAGTATCCGGTCAGGAATATATCGTGATGGTATATCAACCAAAACACTGGTAAAAAAAACAGATAGTTGTAGGACGATAACACCTGCGAGGTTGATCTTTGAATTCAATGCAACTTTTCCTAACCACAAAACCACTCCTGCCGTCAAAACAGAGAGGAAAAAAGAAGCGGCATTAAGGTAAAGTTCCGGCCGTGAAATAACATCTTCAACAAGGCTGCCCTGCCCCACAAACCAATAAGTTATCTGGATAAAAATACCTGTGATCACTTGAAATGGGGTGCCTGGATGATCAACATGGCCAATGCGGATAAATTCGAGCAAAGAGCAATTAAGTCCATTCAACAGATAAGGATACTCCGGATCGATACGCGATAAATAAAAGGGCCCTGCGAGATGGCTGAGGAATAAACTCCATAAAATGACAACCCCGGGGACTACAAAGATTAACCTCTTATTTATCTTTGAACTTTCATTCATACTCCAAAATCAATTAGGCAATGAATTTTATTTTTTTGGCAGCAAACAAACTCATTCTGATCAGCAACACACCATGTTTAAATCTGCTTATCTGTGTCGAGCCATATTCCCTGTCGCGATAACGAACTATTACTTCCGCGATTTTTAAGTTGAGTTTAGCAGCGCCAAATATTAAGTCGAAATCACCAAAAGGATCGAAATCACCAAAATAACTCCTGTTGGCCTTGATCAAATCATAATCTTTTCTGAACAACACTTTGGTGCCACACAGGGTGTCCTTTAGCCTTTGCCCCAAAACATAGGAAAAAAACCATCCGAAAAATTTATTCGCAAGGTAATTTAAAAATCGCATAGCCTCTTTTTCCATGGGGTAAACCAAACGACAGCCGTTGATAAACTCGCCATGATTTTGTGCCAGGGCATTGTAGAATTTATCCATGTCTTCCGGAGGTGTCGTAAGGTCAGCATCGAGTATCATCAGAATATCACCTTTGGCAACCTCAAATGCATCGCGAACAGCATTTCCTTTGCCCTTGCCGCTTTGTTTCATTACTACGATGTCTTTTTCAGGATAAGCATCCTTTACCCTCAACATTTCTTCATACGTATTATCCTGAGAATTTCCTTCAATAAAAATAAATTCCTGATGGGAACCAAAAGCCGGTGTCCGCTTGATGGCATTCTCGATGTTTCCCTTTTCATTCCGGGCTGGAACAACTATCGAAACCGAATAATCCCTGCTTAATTCAATTCTGGGTTTGACGGTAATGATATTCACAAGATCAAGCCTGTTAATTCCGGGCAAATTAGCCAGAAAAGTATTAAAGACAAGGTTTACCAATGGAATGTATTTCGGAAATAATAATTTACGGTCCACTTTGACAATTTCAAAATCTTCCAAATCAAGCAAATTACTAATATCCTTCACCGAAAGCCAACTTTGCAAAGGTTGTTTATCTTTTATTCCTAAAGTTTCACCCATCCGTAAAGTTGGTTCCCACAAATAATTGTAGGCAGAAATAACGATTTTTGTTCGCGGGTTAACCAGTTTTTTCATATTGTGAACAACAGCCTGTATATCCCAGAGCGAACTCAACAAGTCTGAAATAATAATATAATCAAACTCCTGATCAGAACTGAAATCAACTGCATCGGCACAAACAAACTGAAGGTTGGGATATTTGTTCTCTGCGATCCGAATCATCTCCATTGAAAAATCAACTCCTACACCCAAGGATGGGCTGACCGAATTTAATAAATCCCCCGTACCACAACCCAATTCAAGGACCCTGGATCCTTCAGGGATAATAAAGGAAAAATGTTTTTCCAGCGTTTTATGATAGAATCGGTTTCTCTTTTTCCAGACATCACGTTTGGATGCTAATTTTTCAAAATAATCGTGCAAAAACTTACTGCCGGTCATAATCAAATCCCTCAAATTTTTAGAATGGCGAAAATAAAGTTTTTTAACCAATCAGCCTTGACTTTTTTAAATATCGCTTGTTAACAAGTTTTGCCATTGTCATCAAACGATAAAAATATCTTTTCCTTATTTTTACTGGAAAATACTAAATATGCCCCGTGCCCGAAAAAAGAAACGCAGAAAAAAGATCAAGTACAAAACAATTACTCTGAAACTGACTGCCAATCAAAAAAAATCATTAACGAATTATTGTAATGCAAGAAGGACCACACCAAACAAGCTGATCAAAAAATCAATCAAACGGTTTATCAATGGATTTGACAAGTCAGTACCCGATGAATATTACGTTACGGAGAAACAACTGGATTTGTTTGAAGAAAAAATGGATTATCAGGAGTAATTAGAAATTAGAGATAAGTAGTTCGACTTAAGATTTCAAAACAATTTTTATCTAAAATGTATTTTCATAAGGAGTGCGGTTCAGGATGGAACGCCCCAATGTAACTTCATCTGCATATTCCAATTCATCACCAATGGCAATTCCACGTGCGATGGTGGAAATACTGACATCATAATCCTGGAGTTTCTTATAAATATAAAAAATCGTTGTATCGCCTTCAATAGTGGTAGAAAGAGCCATGATGACTTCTTTCAGCTCACCTGAAGAAACCCTTTTAACCAGCGAATCAATGGTTAAATCATTAGGGCCTATGCCTTCCATGGGTGAGATAATTCCACCGAGGATATGATATAATCCAGTATATTGCCCGGTATTTTCTATGGCCATTACATCCTTGATGTCTTCCACTACACAAACGATGCTCTTATCCCGCTTTGGATGATCACAAATCTCACAAACCTCGGTATCAGAAATATTATGGCAGATTTTGCAAAACATAATACCATTCCGCATTTCAACAATTGAAGAGGCCAGGGCTTCTGAAACCGGAGTATCCTTTTTCAATAAATGCAAAACAAGTCGCAGAGCCGTTTTTTCCCAATTCCGGGTAATCGGGCAAATTCATTAACCGCAGTTTCAACAAGTTTGGATGAGTAAGAATTCATGTTTATGTAAATTTCAACGCTGTTTTCCTGTGGTGAAAACAAGATTGCAAAGCTAATTTAAAAATCGGACGAATAAATAATTTGGTTAGTTTTACGTTTTGAAAAACAACTAAATTTCATTCGTAAATGAAAATTATATCAAGCATCTTTCTTTTACTTCTTTTTTTGTTTTGGCATTGTGACGTTTGCTCAAACAAAGCAGGATACCACTAACAGAACGATTCGAACGGACAAAAGCAAGGTTATTGGGAAAAACACGACGAATCAGGGATGCTGGTTTATAAGGGCACTTTTATCAATGATAAACCGAATGGAGAGTTCACCTATTTTTATCCGGATGGAATAACCAAAGCACGCTCCTATTTCTATAACGACGGTAACAAATCCATAACAACTACCTATCATCATTCAGGCAAAAAAATGAGTGAGGGTTTTTATTCAGGCAAAGAAAAAGACAACTTATGGAAATACTATAATTCCAATGGCATTTTGCTGAAAGAAGAGTTTTACAGGAACAGTAAAAAGCACGGTATTTGGAAAACTTTTTATGCAGATGGCCAAACAGCAGAAGAGACGTCCTGGTTTAACGATATGAAAAATGGGCCATGGATTCAATACTTTCCGGATGGCCATAAAAAATTAGAAGCTATTTATGTGGCTGACGAAAAGGATGGAAAGGCTTTGTATTATTATCCAAGTGGTAAAATTGATGTGTCCGGGTTTTATCAGAAATCCCTGAGGACGGGCGAATGGCTTTATCTGGATGAAGAAGGAAATTTGATCAAGAAAGAGGTATATGAAAATGGGAGCATGGTCAACGAAATGGATTATCGAAAACAATAATTACAAATCTTAATGTTATTATGAGTAGTCAGGAAGAATTAATCCGGGCGCTGAGAATTGATAAGGAAGGTGATTGGAACACTGCCCACCGGATTGTTCAGAATTATTCTTCAAAAGACGCCTGCTGGATTCATGGCTATTTACACGAAAGAAGGAGATGAATGGAATGCCGCCTATTGGTATTCGAGGGCATCAAAGCCATTTCCAAAATATAGTTTGAAAGAAGAATGGGAAGAGATTTATAATGCTCTTCATACGTCAATTTAGTTTCCGGTGCCCAAAATAGTAAGACTCCCTTTAAGGTTTGCCGGATCATCTGAGGGCCGTAATAAACTTCCAGTATCCAATAATAGGTCCCTTCTGAAACGTACCTGCCGTTCTGTTTGCCATCCCATCCCGAAGGAAAATCATCGGACTCCCATACCTTTCACCCCAGCGACTGAATACCTCCATGCTGTGTTTTTGAATTCCGTTCCAACTGTTCATATCCGGTTCGAATACATCATTCCATCCATCTCCATTGGGTGTGATAACAATAGGTACCCAAACTTCAAACAGTTCCACTTTTACGGTATCACTGTTCAAACACATACCTTGTTTAACTTCTACATAGTAGTAAGGATTTTCAGTATCCATATTTTGTTCTGTGATCAGGAAGTACTGACCACCTGAACCATCTTGCCATAAAGTATAGGCATCATATCCTTCTCCGGCATCCAGTTCCAATGTTTCTCCTTGCATAATAATTGCATCCTCACCTAAGTTTACTTCCGGGCAAGGGGTATTCCTCTATTGTAATGGCATCGCCAATGCTGTCGCATTCATTCACCAAAGTCAGGATGTATTCACCAGGCTGATTCACCGTAAAATGCTGTCCTCCCGGCTGGTGGTTCCAGTATATTGAATAATTTCCATCCGGAGCAAACAGAACAAGGGTTTTCCCAACAGATATCCTGGTCGGGGCCTAAATCAGGATAAGGGGGATAGGATTGTTCGATAAAGACTTCGTCATAGCTTTCGCAATTGTATTCATCGAATACCGTTACAAAATAGGTTCCGGGTAAGTATGAACGGTAAAGGTTTGTTCAGTCACGAGGTTGTTCCAGTAATACTGCGTGTATCCGTTACCTGCATCCAAAATCAGGGAATCGTTCTCCAAACAAAGTGTCGGAGCCAAAATCCACCAGCGGGTTGGACAGGATAACGTAGATTTCATCCGTAGCTTCGCACTCATAGCCATTGGAAACAGTTAGCCAATAACTACCGGTGGCGGTAATGGTGTAAAAAGGTGTTGTGCTGTTGTCCTGCCAGAGATAACTTGAGTATTGACCATCGGGATATAAAAGGTAGCTGCTGGATCCACAAAGCGTGGTATCGTTACCAGGTATAAATCAGGCACCGGGTTAACATCCACATGGATGGTATCGGTGTCGTTTCCACAGCCATTGTTTACGGTTACATGATAGTTCCCGCTTTGGTTTACAGTGAAATATTGAGTTGTGTCGCCGTTTTGCCAGAGGTAGGCATATCCAACTCCTGCATCAAGAATTAGTTCCTGCTCATTTTCGCAAAAAGCAGTATCACTTCCTAAGTCTGCTTCTGGTTGAGGATCCACAATAACACTTATGGAATCAACAGCCATGCAGGAATTTCCATCTAAAACATTTACCCAATACAAACCAGAGCTATTTACTGAATAAATTTGATTGATAGAGCTATCCTGCCATAAATAACTATTAAAACCACTGCCGGGATCAAGAATAAATGGATTCCCTTCACAGAATGAAGTGTCGGGTCCCAAATCAATTTCAAAAGGAGGGAAAAAATCAATAATTACAGTGTCGGTACCCAAGCCGCAATCACCATAAATAGTTAACCAATACATTCCCGGTTCTGTCACCATAAAAACAGAATCTGTTGAACCATCCTGCCATATGTACTCATCAAAACTGCCTGGATTAAGTTCATATAATGAACCCTGGCACAAAATGGTATCATTACCGAGATTAACCTCAGTTGAATCGTTTATAATGCTGACAAAAACGGTATCCGAATTCGAACAATTATTATCGTTTACCGAAACCCAGATAAGATATTCTCCAGGTTCCCAAACCATAAAGGAGGTATCTGAGCTACCATCATGCCAAATATAATCAGAATAACCAGAAGCAACAGAATAAACAAGGGTATCCCCAATACAAATAGTGGTATCATTACCCAAATCAACCCATGGAGAAAATTCAATGTGAATGCTATCAACAACATTGCAACCCCATTCAGTCAGTGCCTCAACCCAATACGTACCGGGCTCGGTTACCAAAAAAGTTGTATCCGACGATCCGTCTGTCCATAGGTACTCATCAAACCCGGAATTTGCTAATAGAATAAGACTGTCATTAATACAGAGGGAGGTATCATTTCCAAGGTCAAGATAGGGTGGGGGCGTGATCCTGATATTGTCAGCCAGCACATAGCCAAGATTCTGTGGAAATGGAGGAGGATTCGTTTCAGAACTGTACGACCGGAACAAGAGGCCTTCAATGTTTGAAACGGGTGTAAGTGTAAATTCATATGTCACCCAGTTGGGATGGCCAATATTTGGTGACTCCCAGAGCAAGATGTCTTCTATACAATACGATTCGCTTTGGTATACGCGCAACTGGATGGGATAAGTCTGTTGCAGGCCAATTGTATGGTTTATCTCGGGATAAAATGCAAGGTCAATTTGAAATAAATAACAAGTGTCTGATGATAATGGTGTACTCAATTCCGACCATATTCTTTCGATCCACGTGGAAATCCATGCAAAGCCTACGTAGGATGATCCATCAGAAGGGGGAGTTGGAACATCCCAACAAAGAGGTTGAGTGTCCGGCGATCCGGAGCAATTAAGCCAGGGTTGAGGTGGGTTATTCTCAAGTGGAAAAGGTCCTTCAAAAGAAGGATTGGGAAGGTATTGGCCACATACCATCATCAATGATAATATAAGTAGAATGAGAAGTGATAACCTCCGTTTCATTTCAATGTCCTATCCCTGGCAATTAATTTCATACAAATATAAAAAAGCTTCATTATCTATTTAAAAGAGAATTTCCCATTGACCTATAAAGGCAAACGGATTATATCTTTGGAACTGCTTATTGCTTTTTTAAAACTTTTTCTAAGTGCCCAAAATAGTAAGACTCCCCTTTAAGGTTTGCCGGATCATCTGAGGGCCGTAATAAACTTCCAGTATCCAATAATAGGTCCCTTCTGAAACGTACCTGCCGTTCTGTTTGCCATCCCATCCCGAAGGAAAATCATCGGACTCCCATACCTTTTCACCCCAGCGACTGAATACCTCCATGCTGTGTTTTTGAATTCCGTTCCAACTGTTCATATCCGGTTCGAATACATCATTCCATCCATCTCCATTGGGTGTGATAACAATGGGTACCCAAACTTCAAACAGTTCCACTTTTACGGTATCACTGTTCAAACACATACCTTGTTTAACTTCTACATAGTAGTAAGGATTTTCAGTATCCATATTTTGTTCTGTGATCAGGAAGTACTGACCACCTGAACCATCTTGCCAGGTATAGGCATCATATCCTTCTCCGGCATCCAGTTCCAATGTTTCTCCTTGCATAATAATTGCATCCTCACCTAAGTTTACTTCGGGCAAGGGGTATTCCTCTATTGTAATGGCATCGCTAATGCTGTCGCATTCATTCACCAAAGTCAGGATGTATTCACCAGGCTGATTCACCGTAAAATGCTGTCCTCCCGGCTGGTGGTTCCAGTATATTGAATAATTTCCATCCGGAGCAAACAGAACAAGGGTTTTCCCGGCACAATATCCCTGGTCGGGGCCTAAATCAGGATAAGGGGGATAGGATTGTTCGATAAAGACTTCGTCATAGCTTTCGCAATTGTATTCATCGAATACCGTTACAAAATAGGTTCCGGGTGTATGAACGGTAAAGGTTTGTTCAGTCACGAGGTTGTTCCAGTAATACTGCGTGTATCCGTTACCTGCATCCAAAATCAGGGAATCGTTCTCGCAAACAAAAGTGTCCGGGCCCAAATCCACCAGCGGGTTGGACAGGATAACGTAGATTTCATCCGTAGCTTCGCACTCATAGCCATTGGAAACAGTTAGCCAATAACTACCGGTGGCGGTTATGGTGTAAAAAGGTGTTGTGCTGTTGTCCTGCCAGAGATAACTTGAGTATTGACCATCGGGATATAAAAGGTAGCTGCTGGATCCACAAAGCGTGGTATCGTTACCCAGGTATAAATCAGGCACCGGGTTAACATCCACATGGATGGTATCGGTGTCGTTTCCACAGCCATTGCTTACGGTTACATGATAGTTCCCGCTTTGGTTTACAGTGAAATATTGAGTTGTGTCGCCGTTTTGCCAGAGGTAAGATAAATAACCAGGTCCCGGGTCCAAAATAAGCTCCTCGCCCTGGCAGATGGCTTTATCCTGGCCCAGGCTGATTACCGGCCATGGATTAAATGTAATTTGAACTGAATCTGTTTCAGAACAGCCATTGACATCGGTTACTTCTAACCAATAAAGACCCGAAGCAGAAACCGCCAAAGTTGAATCGGTTGATCCATCCTGCCAGTAATAAGAAGTAAAATCTCCTCCTCCATTTAAGGTAATTGTCTCGCCCTGGCACAAAATTGTATCGTTACCAATATTTAGTTGAATTGCAGGAAACAATTGTATCTGTATGCTGTCTCTTTCAACACAGCCCAAAGCGGAACTTACTTCAACCCAGTAAATTCCAGGTTCGTAAAGAGTAAAGGTTGAATCCTGAGAGCCATCCTGCCATAAATAAGTTGAATAACCACTACCAGCATGAAGGGTATAGGAACCATCCAAACAAATTAAAGTATCATTTCCAAGATTGATCTCAGGGGGAGGGAAAACAATTATTTTCATGGAATCACTGGTTATTAATCCACACTTATCCGTTATCAAAACAGTATAAAAACCGGTAGAATCAGCAATAAGATTAGCGGTTGATGTGGTATCCGGAAGCCCACTCCAGGTGTACGTATAGGGAGGTACTCCATTGGTTACACTGACCCAAATATTAACTTCCTGCCCTTCACAAACAAACAAAGAATCAATCATGTCTGTTACCATTTCGGCATATTCCTCAACGATTACTTCGATGGTATCCGTTGCAGTGCAACCCTCTGCATTGGTAACCTCTACCCAATAAGTGCCTGAGGTTGTAACACTGAATATGGAATCTGCCGAGCCATCCTGCCAAACATATTGAGTAAAACCTGAACCGGCATTTAACAGAAGTGAATCAATTTCGCACATTGCCAGGGTCGTGTCATTTCCAAGGTCAATATCCGGGGCTGTCGTTATCCTGATGTTGTCCATCAAACAATAACCCCAGTATGGAGATAATCCGACGTACCCAACTTCCATAACAATATAAGCAATATCAAATTCATCGGGATGTACGAAAAATTCATACGTCAACCATTCTTCATTGGCGACAGGCGGGGATTCCCAAAGAAGATGATTCTTAAGACAACCAGAAGGTTCTCCGAATATTTTCAGGACGATGGGCTGCATATTGTACCCGGCAACGTCATCCTGGTAAGCGAGATCAATTTTAAAATAATAACAGGAATCCATTGACAATGGGGTTAGCAGTTGGGATCCCACATCCTCCCAGGTGTTATTATCACGCGCAGTCATCCCAAGGAAAGTATTACCATTCGATGGTGGTAAATAAACCCCAAACCAACCCGGTTGAATATCGGGTGTACTGAGGCCCGGTGTGCAGATATTCCAACCCGGAGGAGGCTCATCAGGCTCCGGGAAAGCCTTCAAACGAAGGATTGGCCAAATACTGAGAATGCCCCGCATAAATGCAGAATAGAAATCCCAATGTAAAAATAAGCGAGTTTCTCATCGTCCCGGTTGGTTGTAATGAGTTGACAATTTTAACTGTAATAACGTTGCATTTCTAAAAACATGTTTGGGTTTGGCGTACCTTAGGAAGATTATTTTAAATGTTTCAAACGATTAAATTGCACTGTATGAAATGAAGCCTTTTGGAGCCTTGCCTTTCAATGCTTGTTTGGGTTTGTGGAATTCGGGGCTGTTATAAATTTGCCTCAAAAGCTTTTCCCGTGTTTCCTCTTCAGCAAGATGCGCAATTCCCACAGCATGTTCAGCAATATTTAAACCGCGGGGATCAAACGCTCCATTTTCAGTTACAATAATAACAGGGTCCGCAGCAATAGCTGTAGTTGTAATGCCTTCAGGGCACATATCAACAATTTTGGAAATGCCCGATGCTGTGGTTGATTTCATGGCAATAATTGCGTAGCCATCCTCTGATAAATAGGATCCCCTTAGGAAGTCGGCCTGTCCGCCAATTCCGCTGTAAACCTGTCGCCCTTTTAACGAATCTGCCCAAATGTTTCCATGAAGGTCAACACCAATGGCACTGTTGATGGCAACCATTTTATGCTGCTTGGCGATATTTGAAATACTGTTCGTAAAATTACAGGGCCTGCTTTGGACTGAACTGTTAAAGTCGAGCCAGTCATAACCTTGTTTGTCGGCAGCAAGGAAAATCGAAGCTATGGAGAAATTCACTTCCAGGTAACGGTTTGTAACCACTCCTTTATCAACCAGTTTACGCATGGCATCGGCAAAAAGCTCCGTATAAATTCCTATGTCTTTTACCCTTTTCAATAATGGCATCAGTAACGGCTTCCGGTACTTCTCCTATTCCATACTGCAATGTACAACCATCCGAAATAAATAGCTCAGTAACGAGTTGACCAATTTTTCTGGAGACTTCATCCGGTTGATGCACATGACTCAATGGTAATGGATAATCGGTATCCAGCATGAAATCAATCTCGCTTTCGTGAATGGTGGTTCCCAAAACAAAAGGCATCTGCTTGTTTCTTTCAACGATCACCAGCCCTCCATTTTCATGAATGGACTGCACCGCTGATTGCACCCCCTCGACCGTAGTCCCAAAACTATAATTCCCGCCATTGTCAGGCCCGCTAACGGTAAACAGGCAAATGTTTGGCTTCAGATACCTCCTGACCTGGTTGGGAATGTCCGATAAATGCATCAGCTGGTACGATGCCAGCCCTTTGTTCAGTGGCCCTCTTGAATGAGGCCCGGAAAATATTATTCGATGATTTATTCGCTGACAAACCTCTGGTGAGAATAATTCTGCTATATCGCCCAACATCAAAACACTCAGTAAATCAACATCGTATATATAAGGGTCTTTGGCCAACTGGCGAATTAATACCTGAGGAACTGCAGCATTTCCGGCCACATATATCATACTTCCCCTTTTTATGTACGTGGAGTTAATTACATCTTCTGCTTTCTTTACTGTTTTCATAAGATTAAAATATCACAATTATTAACCATTTACATTTGCTTGAACTTATTTGAACATTTCAATTATTTCACTCAGATCCTTGACAACTGAGCAACCTGATTTCAATAAACGTTCGTGCGATTGATGGCCCCTTGCAACCAATATACAATCTATGCCTAAATCCCCGGCAACTTCTGCATCGTGAAGGGTATCTCCTATCAAAGTTATGTTGGATCCATTTTGAAAATTATCATTAATAATCTTTCGTGCAAGCGTGATCTTGCTTTCTGCAAAATGATCATCTATCCCGTTTATGTTTTCAAAATATTTCTCAATCCCAAGGTGGGCAACCGAAGTTAAGAGTGAATTGTGTTCCATTGCCGAAACCATAACCTGCTTAAATTCTCTTTGTTTAAAAAATTCAAGGACATCAATTACTTCTTCAAAAAGGCCGGTACCTGCAAGCTTTTCATGATAAAGATCGATAAACTCAACGGCAACCTCATCAAAAGGTTCTTTTGAAAAATCAAACCCGGCTTTCACATAATAATCCCGCACCGGAAAGGTGAAAATATGACGGTATTCCTCTTTGTTAAGAGGCTTAAGGTTTCTGCTGTCAAGCAGTTCATTAATGGATTCGAGACAAATATCTACATCATTAAGTAAAGTTCCGTTCCAGTCCCAAATAATAGTGTCAGAATTATTCATTAATTTTATTTACTTTTGGTATTGCTTTACCGTTGAATCCAGTTCTTTAATTTTATATTTCCTAAAATGATCAAATTGCCTGAATTAGAAGGTAAAATTAATAGAAATCTTGTTCAATATTGGTTTCGGCATAAATCTAATTAAACAATTCAGAATAAAAACAGAGGAACAACAAGCAGATGATCCTTATAGCAGATAGCGGAGCAACAAAATCGGATTGGATTCTTATCAATAGAGGCAATGAACACATGCGATTTCAATTGGTGGGAATGAATCCCTATTATATTGATTCGAAGCAAATTGAATCCATTATCAGTAAAGACCTTATTCCTTTCATTGATGGTAAGGCTATAAAAAAGGTTTATTTCTATGGTGCCGGTTGTTCATCTGTTTATAAGTCAATGACTGTTGAAGAGGCATTGATAAAGCTTTTCAGGAATGCGGAGATTCATGTGGAGTCTGATTTAATTGGAGCTGCCAGGGCATTGTTCGGAAGCAAACCGGGAATCGCCTGTATTTTAGGAACAGGATCCAATTCCTGTTATTATGATGGAAGTAAAATAGTACAGAATATCACTTCGTTGGGATATTTCCTCGGAGATGAAGGCAGCGGGGCACATATGGGGAAAACATTCATTAAAGATTACTTATTGGGTAACCTGCCGGAAGAAATTAATGCCAGATTTAAAAAAGACTATAACTATTCGCGGGACAATATTCTTGATGCCATTTATAACCTCCCTTTTCCGAACCGTTACCTTGCTTCATTTTGCGAATTTTATGCTGATAATTTATCCAACAAATATATATTTGAGCTAATAACCAATTCTTTCAGAGAGTTTTTTATTAACCAGATAGAGCAGTATGAGCAACACAAAAGGGTCCCCCTCTGTTTCACTGGCTCAGTGGCTTTCTTTTTCGAAGCCTTGCTCAGGCAAATCGCAACTGAATTTGAGGTAAAGGTGGATAAAGTTCTTCGTTCCCCAATCAATGCCCTCGCTGATTTTCATAAAGATATGAGATAACCAAAGCGATTTATCCAAAGCGTATCGATAGCAGAAATTAGTATAATGAAAATGTGCAGAGTTTTCGTAATCACATTTACTCTATTTCCCAAATACTTATTCCATTTTTCTTACGTGAAAATAGGTCATTTCTTTGGAAAATAAGAGTGCTTTAAATTACTTTCATTAAGTTGGCCATCTCAATGGCAGCCATTGCTGAATCAAATCCCTTATTTCCTGACTTGGTACCTGCACGTTCAATGGCTTGTTCGATGCTTTCTGTCGTCAATACTCCAAATACAATCGGGAATTCAGCATCGAGCATTGAGCTTGCAATTCCTTTCGAAACTTCAGATGCAACATAATCAAAATGAGGAGTTGATCCCCTGATAACAGCGCCAAGGCAAATGACAGCATCGTATTTTCCTGATTTCGCCATTTTTTTTGCGATCAAAGGAATCTCAAACGATCCGGGTGACCATGCTACTTCAATATGATCATCGATGGCCCCATGCCGTTTAAGTGCATCCAATGCACCACCCAGCAATTTACTGCTGATAAATTCATTAAACCTTCCTACTATGATTCCAAATTTTAGGTTTGTAGCATCTAATTTACCTTCTAATACTTTCATGTTGTTATACTTTGATGAGTGTTTTTCTTTAATAAAATGTTCCAAATTATACCAATATAGTTTAACCCTGTTTCTTTAATGAAACGGCATCTAACATATGGCCCATTTTGGTTTTTTTTGTTGTAAGGTAAAAATGGTTGTTATTGTTATGGGAAATTTCAATGGGTATCCTCTCAACTACTTTTAATCCAAATCCGTAAATGCCTGAAATCTTTTTCGGGTTGTTGGTCATGAGGCGCAGCTCTTTAATGCCAAGGTCTGATAATATTTCAGCGCCAATACCATAATCCCTCAGATCAGCAGGAAATCCCAAAGCCTCATTTGCTTCAACGGTGTCCATTCCATGATCTTGCAAGTGATAGGCTTTCAATTTATTCAACAATCCTATACCCCGTCCTTCCTGGCGCATGTATAATAAAGCGCCCCGGCCCTCCTGGGCAATTCGTTTTAATGCTTCATCCAGTTGGTCTCCGCAATCGCAACGCATCGAGCCAAATACGTCTCCCGTCAGGCATTCGGAATGCACCCTTACCAACACAGGTTCGCCGGCTGTAACATCCCCTTTAACCAAAGCAATGTGCTCCTCCTCCGATATTTTATCCCGGAATCCGACGGCAACAAAATTCCCATATTTAGTAGGGAGATTCACCTCTGATACCCTCTCAATAAGTTTTTCATGACGTCTTCTGTAATCAATCAAATCGGCAATGGTGATCAATTTAAGGTTGTGTTTTTTTACATATTCCTTCAATTCGGGAACACGCGCCATAGTACCATCTTCATTCATGATTTCGCAAATAACACCTGCCGGAAAACAACCTGCCAGTTTTGCAAGATCAACAGCTGCTTCTGTGTGCCCTGCCCGCACAAGTACACCCCCTTTTTTTGATTCCAGTGGAAAAATATGTCCCGGTTTATTAAAATCTTCGGGTTGGGATTTTGGGTCAATCACCTTCCGGATGGTAAATGCGCGTTCATGAGCAGAAATACCCGTGGTGGTTTCAACGGCATCTATCGAAACGGTAAATGCCGTTTTGTGGGTGTCCGTATTTTCGGCTACCATCATACCGATGTTCAATTCATTCAATCGTTCTTTAATGATTGGCATACATATAAGCCCGCCACCATATTTCGCCATGAAATTGATGGATTGAGGACTGACCTTTTCGGCGGCCATGATCAAATCCCCTTCATTTTCACGTCGTTTGTCATCTACTACAACAACCATTTTCCCATTCCGGATATCCTCTATCGCTTCTTTAATAGTATTGAACGAACTCATATTATTACTTCATTTAAAATCTATAAAAAACCATGTTCTCCAAGGTATTCCATGCTGATTTTGGATGTGTTGGAGCCATTGTGTGAATTTCGTATTAATTTTTCTACATACTTGCCAATGATGTCACATTCCAGGTTAACGATATCTCCCTGATTTTTTTCAAACAGGGTTGTCATTTTTCCTGTGTGCGGAATGATCGAAACAGAGAAATCAAGATCATTGATTTCCATGACCGTTAGGCTGATCCCGTCAATGGCAATAGATCCTTTGCTGATGATGTATTTCAGGATGTCTTGTTCTGCCTTGATTTTGATGATGCGTGCATTTTCAATTGTATTGACATTGCCAATAACCCCTGTACCATCAATATGCCCTGATACCAGATGTCCGCCAATTCGGCTGCCCATTTTCATAGCCCTTTCCAGGTTAACTTTTGATCCCTTTTTAAGGTTCTTAAGGTTGGTTTTGTTCATCGTTTCCGTCATCACATCTACCCAAAATCCACTGGCATCGTAAGAGGTAACCGTTAAGCAAGCACCATTGGTGTTGATGCTATCACCTATTGCAGTGTCTTTCAGGATAAATGAAGCATTTATTTGAATTGCAGCAGAAACATTGTTTTTAACAATGGATTGAACGACCCCTATTTCTTCAATTAACCCCGTAAACATTCTATTTCTTTATTATGCTGGCTTCAACCATAATGTCTTCATCAAATCTCTTTACCTTTTCGATAGAAAGGGTAATGGCATCGTCAACTTTTTCAAAACCAACTCCTCCCAAGGGGGTATTGGCTTTTTCTCCACCAAACATTTTTGGTGAAATAAAAGAATAAACCTTATCTACAATGCCATCACGTATAGCTGAAAAATTGAGTGTGCTTCCACCCTCCAGCAATACGCTGTCAATTCCCCTGCCGGCAAGCTTTTCGGCAAAAAAATTGAGATCAACTTTGGTATCTTTTTCAGGACAAACAAGAATTTCCACTCCCTTTTGTTTAACTGTGTCAATGAATTCCTTTGATGCCTTTTTTGTAACGGCGATCATAGTATGGGATATGGAAGTGTCAAGAACATTTGAATTTAATGGGGTTCGTCCTGCTGAGTCAACCACGATCCGCAGCGGGTTGGATTTCATCTTATGCGTTGAACGATCCGTTAACATTGGATTATCTTTAATAATGGTATTTACCCCAACCATGATTCCACTGTAGCGATGCCTTAGTTCGTGAGCCCATGATCTTGACTTTTCATTGGATATCCATTTTGAATCGCCTGTAAATGTTGAAATTTTTCCATCCAGTGTCATTGCCGTTTTCAATGCAAAAAAAGGCCTCTTCTTTTTTATAAAAGTAGTGTATACTTCATTCTGCCTGATAATATCTTTTTTTAGAATACCTGAATCGACAGTTATTCCGGCTTTTTTAAGTTTTAATATTCCCTTGCCATTTACAATGGGATTGGGGTCTTTCATGCCGATAACAACTCTTGCAATTCTTTCTTTTATGATAAGATCCGTGCAAGGGGGTGTCTTTCCATAATGATTGCAAGGTTCCAGTGTGACATACAGGGTCGCTCCACTATAGTTTTCTTTTTTTCAGGGCTTCAACCTCAGCATGGGGCCCACCATAAAAGGAATGAAAACCCTGCCCAATGACCTTGCCGTTTTTTACGACAACGCAACCCACCATAGGGTTGGGGTTGACATGCCCCATGCCTTTACAAGCCAGGTCAATGGCTTTTTGCATGAAATAGATATCTTCATTATTGTCCATAAAAAAACCCTGAAAAATATACTATCTTCAGGGCAGAAATATCATACAAATAATGTCTTTTAAAACTCCTTCTTTCATCCAGACTTTACTGTCGGTTATGGATTTTCACCATATCAGTCCCTGACATTTTCTGCCGGGGAGTCGCGGACTTTAACCGCCGGTCGGGAATTTCACCCTGCCCTGAAGAAATTTTTACTGGGCAAAGATAGGTTATAAATTGATATTCGCAATAGTGGACTGAAAGATTTTTCAGGAAGTAGCAGGTAAGGTAAAAAGAATTTGCTGCCTTTACCTTCTTCACTTTCAACCCATATTTTACCGTTGTTCTTTTCAACAAATTCTTTGCAAAGCACCAAGCCTAGACCGGTCCCTTTTTTCTTTTTCGGTTCCCTCGGTTTGAAGTTTTTGATCTACTCTGAACAATTTCTTGATGTTCTTGGCTGAAATTCCAACACCGGAATCTTCTACAATAATTTCAATATGGCCATTATTCTGAACCGAGTATAATTTAACTTCTCCCTCCTTTGATGTGAACTTTACCGCATTTGAAATCAGATTCAGAAAAATCGTTGAGACCATATTTTTATCTGCAAATGCAATTGTCTTTTCCGGTATTTCAGCAATAATGTTTATGTTTTTATGGTGGGCAATGGGTTTCAATAGTGATACTGTTTCTTCAGTTATCCTTGAAATATCTATTTTTTCTTTCACAATAACTGTTTTCCCCGATTGAGTACTTGCCCACTCCAAAAGGTTTTGAAGCAATGAATACGTATTTTCAGCAGATGACTTTATTTGTTTAATAAACTTTTTGCGATCCGTTTCAGAAAAGGTATCATAATCATCTATCAGGATATCGGTTAACACCAACAATGAATTAAACGGATTCTTTAAATCGTGGGCAACAATAGAGAAAAACTTGTCCTTTGCCGTATTGGCGGCTTTTAAATCTTTATTCAGGATTTCAACATTTTTTTGGTGTTCTTCAACTTCTTTATTTTTAAGCGACAATTGTACATTCAACTTTTGATTTTGCTGATACCGCGAATGAAATATGGTAGATAAGATGAAAGAGCCCAATAAAATGAATAAAACGAAACCAATTATAAGCTGTTGATTTTTAATTTGAGCTTTGTTTAATTGCTCGCTGTGCCTGAGCCTTTCATTTTCTTTGTCTTTCTTTTCAACCTGGTATTTAGCCTGCAATTCAGCAATGGTTCTTGTATTTTCTTCCGAATACAGTTCCTCTTTGGTGTCAATGAACAATTGGTAGTTCTCAAGGGCTTTTTCAAATTTACCAGTGTTTTTATAGGCTGCGGAAAGTTGTTTATATATTTTACTTTGAAGGGCTTTGTAATTTATCTCCTTTGCAATATTTAAAGCCAGGTGGAGGTTCTCAAGAGCTTTGCTATAATCTTCTACATTTTTATAAATTATACCCAGTTCCGTATAGGTAATGGCAAGCCTTTTCTGGTCCCCGATTTCAAGTTTGAGTTTAAGAGCTTTTTGCTGGTATTCCAAAGCTTTGATGTAGTCTCCACTGAGGTTATAGGCTTCACCAATATTGCTGAGTGCAATGGATTTTAATTTTTATTGTTGACATGTTTTCCTATCGATTCAGCATCAAAATACCAATCAAGGGCTTTATCATACAAACCTTTGTGAAGGTAGATGTCACCAATGTGAAGTGTAAGGTTTACAATGTCCCAGGTCATTCCCAGTTTCTTGTAAATCTCAAGGCTTTTTTGAAAGTATTCATGAGCCCTTTCAATATTCCCAAATTCCTGGTGCACCATTCCAATGCTATTGAACGAAGCTGCAATGCCTTCTTCATCTCCAATCTCTTCAAGGAATTTCAATGCCTCCTCATTATTGCTCAGGGCTTCATTGTATTCGCCCCAATGCAATTGCACCGAAGCAATTCCACGAAGAGTCAGAGCAATTCCTTCGAAATATTGATTCTTTTTAAAAATATCGTGAGCGCGCTCATAATAATCCTTTGCTTCTATGTATTTGCTGGCTCCATAATAACTTCTGCCAATTGAATAAAGGGCTTGTGCTGCTCCTATCTCATCATTGCTGGTGTTATAAATATTATAAAGGCGGGTTGAATATTCAATGGCTTTATTGTAATTGTCCATTTTGTAATATGCCTCCACCAAAATGTTCAAGGCCTTTGATATCAACTCATTGTTGCTTAGCTCCTCAGCCAGGATTAAAGCCCTTGCTGCATATTCTGCTTGCTTATCATACGATTTGTCTTTGTACAATAAAGCAAGTTCTGTGCAAATATCAATTTTTTGGTTGGGGGTAAAATTATAGCTCAGGGAATTGTATAAAATGCTTTCGAGGCTGTCTATTTTGGAGGATATGGCAAGATTATCATTGCCAATGTTAGCTCTCAGAATAAAGCCAAAAAGCAATGCCATTGTAAACAGAAATAGTGTTCTTATATTAAAACCCTTCATAAAAACAATTAATCAACTATTTGAACGTAAAAAAGAAGCTTTGGTTGTGTTAATCTGAAAAATGTTTGCTCCAATACAGACAAGCAATAGTTAGGCAAGGTTGTCCGGGAGTCACTATTTCAGATTATTCTTTTCTGAAAACGACTTATTATACTAGAGCCCAATCTTATTTCGAATATCCTTTGGTATTGCATTTTTATGAACCATTATGTCAATGGTCTTTAGTTTTACAAAAGCTTCAGAAGCAAAGAAATATCCTTCAAAGATGTGATCTGTAGTGCCCCAGGAGTTTTTAATTTTGTAATATTTGTTTCCCATCTGATCGGTTGCTATTCCTGTTATGAGCATGCCGTGATCATCCGTTTATAAATAATTATCAAACTCTTCCTGGCGCAATTCCTGAGTAATGTCTTTTTCTTTGACATAGGATTCAAAACTATAGAGTGTTGCTTTTTTCTCTTTCTCAGTAAGTTTTTCCCATTTTTCTTTGTCTGTTCCGACTAAGTCGGATAAATTCTCATCCGGTATTATGGCAACCCCATTTTTCCATGAGAATCCTTTTTCGCTTATATCGCTTCCCCAGGCAACTGTATATCCCGAATTAATGGAGTTGTCAATAATGGCCATCATATCATCGAGGGGTAAATTATACAATTCGTCCAACATCCAGTTGTCGGGTATTTCGATGATGAATTTTTCGTAAAAGGGATGATGTGTATACGATCCTAATTCAACATAATCATCAGGGTTGATTCCCAGTTCCTGGGCGAATGACATAGGTGTGTATTCTTTGCCATTATAGGTGAAGTTTTCAGGGCATTCTCCCAGATAGGCATCCAAAATTCCATTAAGGCCTTTTAACCAAACCGGGCTAAGCTTTCCATTTTCATTTTCCAAAACGGCATCCATATAGCTTTTTGTAACGGCATCCATTTCACCGTGCATGTGATTATCTTCACCAATTTTTTTCCCATCGTAGATTTCTTCGGGAACAATTCCATAGTTTTTAATCACGTAAATTACATCGTGAAATGCCCCGCCTGGACCGAAATTGAATTCTCCCTGAAAACGTACATATTTGACCGCTTTGTCAGCATATGTTTTGCGTACAACGAACATATCGGACAGGTCGTAATCTCCTTTGCCCATCCTTAACAATTCCGATTCGATAAAGGATAAAGATGAAAAACTCCAGCATGTACTTGTCCGGTATTGGTTTTTTACGGATGTTGCCGGGTTCTCTTTTATAATTGTAAATTCATACCATGAAGATTTTTCATTGTCATCCTGGGATTTGAGTTCCATTGCTAAAAAGGAAAACACTATACTACAACCGGTCAAAATAAGATATTTTTTCATTTTCATTTTTTTTTTAAAGGGAAACAAAGGTATATTATTTAATGTAATTCAGAAAATTGATTATTGGTATAATCGTACTGAGCTTAAACGATTTGAATTAATGATTTCTGAAGGTCTTGCAGGTGCTTTTGATTAATATTTTTTCCCAGATTCGTCTGTCATGGGCACAAACCGGACCGGAATGATGTCTTTTTGATTGATTTTGCCTTTGTGTTTTTCCAGTAAAATGAGTTCTTGCGCAAAAGACCTTCCAACGGGAATGATCATTCTTCCTCCCTCTGCAAGTTGATTTTTCAGGGCTTCGGGAATATGGGTTGGAGAACATGTTACGATGATGGCATCAAACGGGCTTTTTTCTGCCCAGCCGTGATAACCATCACCAGACTTAACAGTTATATTGGAATATCCTAATTCTTTGAAGGTTTTTTGAGCATCATCAGCAAGTGATTTGTAGATGTCAATTGTATAAACATGAGCACAAATTTCAGCGAGTATAGCAGCCTGATATCCTGATCCGGTTCCTATTTCCAATACTCTTGATCTTGGATCCAACTTCAATGATTCGGTCATCAATGCAACGATATAAGGTTGCGATATTGTTTGCCCTTCATTAATTGGCAAGGGAGTGTCTTCATAGGCCTGATCAATATATCCGGGCAATACAAACAGATGGCGCTCCACTCTTTTCATGGCCTCCAAAACCAAGGTATCTTTTATCCCCCGGTTGATAATTTGATTTTCAACCATCTTTAGCCGCCTCGACTCAAAGCTGGTTTCATTTTGTTCCTGGGAGTTGCAATTGCCGAAAATGATTGATATCATAATAAGCAGAATGTATTTAATCGGGGTTTTTGAATCATTTATCATTGTCCGCAAAATCTTATCACGAAGCTAAATCAAGTTTTGAAACTTTTGACAAGATAGTAAAAAAACCTGAATAGACTAAAGATGATTACTTGAAATCGAATTTCAATTGTTCATTTAGCTTAAAGGATTTCCTGTGGTAGTGTGTAATTCCAAAATCTGCTATGGATTTTTTATGCTCAGCAGTTGGGTAACCTTTGTTTTTCTCCCATTTGTAATGTGGAAACTCAGTATGGATCTTCGCCATGAAATCATCACGGTAGGTTTTTGCCAGTACCGAAGCGGCTGCAATCGACAAATATTTTTCATCGCCTTTTACGATGCATTGAAATGGGATTTCTTTATAACTCCTGAATCTGTTTCCATCAATAATTAGAAAATGAGGTTTGACAGTTAGCTTCCCAACAGCAAGCTGCATAGCCAGGATGGAAGCGTTAAGGATGTTGATCTCATCTATTTTTTCAGGGTCAACGCTGGCAACTGCCCACGAAATGGCCTCTTTCTCTATTTTCACCCGGAGCGAATTCCGTTGTTTGAGGTTGAGTTTTTTTGAATCGTTTAAATGCTCGTTTAAATAGTCTTTAGGCAGGATAACAGCTGCTGCAAATACTGGCCCCGCAAGGCATCCGCGACCTGCTTCATCGCATCCGGCTTCGTATTCCAATTCTGAAAATGTTGATTTTAGCATTGGCTTGGTTGGCTTATTCAAAAACAATTATAAAATTTTTTATCAGGATGAGAATAACCAACAGACTAAAAAACAGGTCCATCCAGAGGGTTTTGTGGCTTCGCAGAAAACTATAGGCAATAAAAGCTGTTGATGGAATAAACAGGAGTACCTGATGAACCCTAAAAAAGTTGCAGGCTATTATGTTGGTTAGAGTGGCGATAATAAAGAACCAAAAAAGGAGCCAATAACCTTTTCGAACACTTATTGTTTTTTCATTTAAATCACCAGCCACCAGGAATACTGACCATAAAACAAAGATGATAAGAATTGCTGAAACAATATAATTGAGGATTGAAAACTGAAGGTCAAAATCAAATGGTTTTAATCCACTAAAATATTCCGCATATGACCCGAATACCAAATGCAATTCATCAATCCAAAAAAAATAAGTCCATAAAAACAGGAAAGGAGTTAGAAACCCGAAAAAAACAATAAGCCATTCGCGCCAATAATATAGCCGAAAAACAATGAAGGATATCCAAACAACCAATATTAAATAAAAGGAAGGAAAATAAAAAAAAGAGGCAATGGCGATGATAAACCCGGAATTGAAGATCTGCGCATATGCTTCTGTGGCAGTATATACCTGGAATAGAAAATACAAAACAACAATCATTAGAAAAGCAGGAATAACAACTGGATGGAAATACAACAAACTTGTTGAATGGCTCATAAATACGATGTAAACCAAACCAGGGATCAGTGTGTTTTTTGGTATCAATGCAAATTTCGCGAGAATAAAGTTTAAGAAAAATGCACCAATCATGATCAATGAGAATGCACTGATAGTGCCTGTCAACATATTGACGGCAATAAAATTGTCCAGTAAAGCGTAGCCCGGTGTTAAATACGGGTTGATTTGAAGATCAATTGTGCCAGGATAAAAAAAGCTTACCCACCAAAGCAATCCCCCCAGGATCAATAGCAGTATATATTGCAATAAAAAGCTTGTTTTAAATACTTTGATCAGCACACTAAATCCTTATTTAATCCTTAATTCTGAATTATGTAGTTCCCTTTGAAGTGAGTAAATCACCGCCCAGGTCTTTTCTAAAATACTTATTGTTGAAGTTGATTATTTCCGCATTTTGATAGGATGTTTTCAAGGCATCTTCAATGGAGCGGCCAAACGAACTTACGGCAATCACCCTTCCACCGTTGGTTACTATTTTATTGCTATCGGTTTTTATCGTACCAGCATGAAACAGGATGCTGCCTTCAGTTTCTTCCAGTCCGGAAATGGTTTCCCCTTTTTTATAATCGCCAGGGTAGCCACCTGAAACAAGGAATACAGCTGCCGAGCACCGTTCATCTTTCACAATTTCTATTTCGTTGAGATTGTTTTCAGCCACTCCCATAAACAATGCCAGTAAATCTGATTTTATTCTGGGGATTACCGATTCTGCCTCAGGGTCGCCCATTCTCACATTGTATTCAATTACAAATGGATTTTCCTTAACTTTTATTAATCCGAAAAATATGAAACCCTTGTATTCAATTCCTTCGTTCTGAAGTCCTTTTATGGTAGGCTTAATAATTCGCTCTTCCACTTTTTTCATGAAGGCTTCATTGGCAAACGGAACAGGGGAAATGGACCCCATACCGCCGGTATTCAGGCCGGTATCCCCTTCCCCTATTCTCTTATAATCTTTGGCTTCAGGCAGTATTTTATAAGATTTTCCATCGGTAAGCACAAATACAGATAACTCAATTCCGCTTAAAAATTCCTCAATGACAACCTTTTTGGATGCATCGCCAAACTTTAAGTTTTGAATCATCAGGCCAAGTTCATTTTTAGCCATCTCCCTATTTTCACAAATCAAAACACCTTTGCCGGCAGCCAATCCATCCGCTTTCAAAACAAAAGGTGGATCAAGGGTGTGAAGAAATTCATAACCCTTGTTCAGATTGCTTTTATCAAAAGTCTTGAAACCAGCAGTAGGGATGTTGTATTTGTTCATGAATTTTTTTGCAAAATCCTTACTGCCTTCCAGCATCGCTGCTTGTTTTACCGGGCCAATCACTGAAACTTGTATCAATGAAGGATCTTTCAGGAAGAAATCATGGATACCATTAACCAGTGGGTCTTCGGGCCCAACAACTACCATTTCAATTTGATTTGAAAGAACAAATTCTTTGATGGCCTCAAAATTATTTATATCAAGATCAACATTTGTCCCTTCCATCTCTGTTCCGGCGTTTCCAGGAGCAATATAAAGTTTTGAAAGCATGGGGCTTTGCTTTAATTTCCAGGCTATGGCATGTTCCCTGCCTCCAGATCCGATCAATAAAATATTCATGTTACATAAATTAATAATTACGTATTTAAAATTGCTTTGATGGATTACATTCTCAAAACAATGCAATTATATTCGTTTTATTTCTGCACCCAAGTTTCGCAATCTTTCATCAATGTTTTGATAGCCGCGGTCGATTTGATCAATGTTGTCAATTATACTTGTCCCTTCAGCCGATAAGGCTGCTATCAACAGCGCTACTCCAGCCCGGATGTCAGGCGAAACCATTCGGATGCCACGAAGCATATGATGCCGGTTCAATCCGATTACCGTTGCTCTGTGTGGGTCACAAAGAATAATTTGTGCACCCATATCAATCAATTTGTCCACGAAAAAAAGACGGCTTTCAAACATTTTTTGGTGGATCAGAACACTTCCTTTGGCTTGCGTGGCTGTAACGAGAGCGATACTGATTAAATCGGGTGTGAAGCCTGGCCAGGGTGCATCTGCTATCGTCATGATGGATCCATCTAAAAATGTCTCTACTTCATAGCTTCCCTGTTCCGGTATCAGCAAATCTTCCCCTTTTCTTATAATTTGAATTCCAATCCGTTTGAACACTTCCGGGATCAATCCCAGAGCAGCATAGTTTACATTTTTTATGGTGATTTCCGATTGGGTCATTGCCGCCATACCGATAAAACTGCCTATTTCTATCATGTCAGGCAGCATCGTGTGCTCGGTTCCGCCCAGCGTTTCTACTCCTTCGATGGTTAACAAGTTAGAACCCACACCTGATATGTTTGCACCCATTCGGTTTAGCATATTGCATAATTGCGAAAGGTAAGGTTCGCAGGCTGCATTAAAGATTGTTGTTTTTCCTTTGGCCAAAACGGCTGCCATGACAAGGTTTGCCGTTCCGGTTACAGAAGCTTCATCCAGCAGCATATAGCAGCCTTCGAGTTTTGATGCTTCAATTTTGTAAAGGCTTTCTTTTTGGTCGTACTTGAAATATGCTCCCAGCTTTTGCAATCCTATAAAATGTGTATCAAGTCTTCTTCGCCCGATTTTATCGCCACCAGGTTGTGGCATATAGGCTTTTTTGAAGCGTGATAGCATAGGACCTATGATCATAATGGATCCCCTGAGGCTTCCGCCCTTTGTTTTGAAGTCTTCTGTTTTCAGGTATTCCAGGTCAATATTTCTTGCCTGAAAAGTATAGCTGCCCGCTTTTATTTTTTCGACCTCTACACCCATCACTTCAAGTAGGGATATTAGTTTATTTACATCGTTGATGTCCGGGATGTTGTGAATAGTTACTTTTTCTGATGTTAATAAAGGGGCGCATAATATCTGAAGTGCTTCATTTTTTGCGCCCTGGGGAATAATTTCACCCCGAAGCTTTTTTCCTCCTGTAATTTCAAATGATGCCATTTTGCAAGGTGTTTTCTTAATTAATGCCAATTTTTAACAACAGGTATCCTTGTGTACGAATGCCATTGCCTGTTGCCAGAATTTAGTTTGCTTTAGCTCTTGGCGAAGTTAGGGCTTTTGCCAATTGGGAAAAGGATAATTTTTCAGAAAATACCCACAGAATTGTGCAATGTTTTTAACAATAAAAAAATGCCAATCCTTTTTCGGACTGGCATATTCTATAATTCTTAATCGTTTAATATGTTTTGCGTTTAAACTTCTTTTTTTGATGCGAACCTTTTGGTGACCGTTCCGGTTTGGTAACTTTCTTCTTCTTGGTTGTAGCCAGAATGTCATTGGTTGTACTTAGCGATAAATCATCGTGAAGTTTTAAATCCCCTCCCGATAATTTTTCAAGGTGTTCAAAAATCAATTCATCATTTACGGAATCACGGTTCCAGTTTAGATAGGATTTTTTCAAATGGTTTGCAATGGTATGAATAAGGGCTTCCTTTTCAGGTCCTTCTTCAAAAGTCTTTGCAATTTTGATGATCTTTTCAATATTCGCTCCATAAACTTTATACCGAATATTATTATCACGGTATTGGATCATTTCAGGTTTGGCCGTTAATATTTCCCTTGATGGGGGAGGATAGGGAGAGTCAACATCCAATTGAAAATCGGAAATGATGTATAAATGATCCCAAAGTTTATGCATATAGTCACTGGTTTCACGAGATACCGGATTCAACTGGCCCATGATCTGAACAATCATTTTAGCAAATTTTGTCCTCTTTTCACGGTCTTCCATTGCTATGGCATGATTTACCAGTTTCTGAACATTTCGCCCGTATTCACTAATTATTAACTTGTCTCTTCCTGTATTGTATTCCATAACGTATTAACTGTTATTATATTAATTACTAAAGTATAAACATTTTTCTGAACCGAAAATATACCCGAAATTTTAAACTGCCCGAATTTTAATGAGCGCTAAGAAAATCTTAAAATTAGAAAGTTATTTATCAATCTGTTAACGAAATTAAACCAGATTTATGCGGCGAAATTACAAAATATTTTAATCTGCAATGAAATTATTGTCAAAAGATTATTTTAAACAATGAAACGAAATTTCAGCAGGGATAGAGAACTTAAACGAAAGGGTCGAACCTTTCCCAATCGAAGGTGATGGATCGCTTATGCTTTATTACTCGCAACCGTTGCCGAAAGGATTCCGGATGGAGCTATGCGAAAGTTAAGTTTATTTATTACCTGCTAATGTAGTCATTCAATTCGTCAATGGATGATTCAAAATCGAAAGCATCATTAACAAGATAATAGTTGTCAATATCGTATACATGATCAAAAGCTGCTTTCGCAAATTCAAGGCGAGTATCTTCAAAATCGAATAATTGCATCACCTGTTTCACTTGGGAAGTAAGTAAGCAATTGGAATTCATAACTTGTTTGGCTACGGTAAGTTTAGTGTCCTCAAAATCTTTTGATTCAATTGATTTTCTGGCTTCTGTAAACATACTTTCACCCATTGGGTAATCACAACCAATCCGGCCATTATATCCTGGAAGGGGATCCGGAGTGTAGGTTTCTTTCGTGGAGGTAGTTGCATTTTCTGTGGTTGTTGTAACCGTTGTGGTATAGGTGGTATGTGATTCGGTATGGGCAGATACACTAACAGGTACCGACATATTTATATTAACGTTTGCATTTTCCTGACCCTCATTTATGTTGATGTCCATGTTCATGTTTGTTTCGTTTGTATTTATTGAAACTTCTGAGTGTTCCGGATGTGTTGCTGTGATTGTAGTTGTTTCCGTTGTTGTGGTTGTTGCTGTTGCAGCAGGATGGGTAGTTACTTCATTTGTTTTGTATGATGTAGCCTGTTCCTTTTCAGCTTCCTCAAGGGTTTTCCAGCTACTGGCTTTGATCTGCCATTTTCCCTTGCTGTTTTCTTTGATCACCCAGGTTATTGATGAAGCCTTTCCATCAGCGTCTACACCTGAAATCCTTTTTTCTACAGGAGGCAATTCCCTGTTTTCGAAAATTATTTTCACCTGAGCCCAATCATTATCTAACTCGATAAACTCAACCCGGCTTTGCGGTTCAGCGTTAATTTCTTTTCCATCCAGGATCACCCTGAAATTATATCCATCCTCCGAAAAAAACGTGGCTAAAGGTTTTTGAGCATTTAGGCTTAACGAGATAATTGAAATGAAAATAAATAAGACGGCTTTGTTCATTTTTTTAATAGCTTTAATTGTTTATACTTTGAGATTTCAAAAATAGAAGTATGATATTATACTTTGATGTTATGCGCTTTATTTTTATCAAAATTAAATAATGATTCCCCTTTTATACTCTAAAAAATTATTTATGTTTGCCCCCTTATTCAGAAATTGAACTATTATTTATTAATTATTTTAGCATCAGTAGAATATGAATCATAAGATAGGTGTCAGGCATGAAGATAAATACGTGATGGAACGCCGCGTCGCAATTACCCCTCAGATGGCCAAAAACTTATTGATGAGCAGGGATTGGAAATTCTGGTCGAAGTGTCGGAGAAACGGATCTTTAAAAGAAGAGTTTGAAGAGTTTGCCGGTGCTAAAATGGTCACGGACCTGAGTCCGGCTCCCGTTATTTTTGGAGTGAAAGAAATGCCTTTGGATTTTTTCGAGGAGGGTAAGACCTATATGTTTTTTTCGCATGTTTATTAAAGGTCAGGCATACAATATGCCTATGCTCAAAAAAATGATGGAGAAAAAGTTACCTTAATCGAATACGAAAAAGTGGAAGACGAATTGGGGCGGCGATTGATCTTTTTGGGCGGTTTGCAGGACTGGCCGGTATGATTAATTCTTTGTGGTCCTTAGGGCAACGACTAAAGGTACAGGGTGTTGATACGTCATTTGCTACAAATAAATCAATCGCATACTTACAACTCGCTCGACGAAGCCAAACAAATTATTTCGCAAGTGGGACAGGAAATTATTGAAAATGGCCTGCCAGCTGAAATATCACCTTTAATCATTGGGTTTACGGGCTATGGGAATGTCTCGAACGGAGCCCAGAAATTGCAGCCTTATTACCCATTAAGGATATTTCTCCGCGAGAACTGCTAGACCTTGCAAGCAAAAAAGATTTACCCCGGAATGTGCTTTATAAAGTGGTTTTCAAAGAAGAGCATCTATCGAAGCGAAAGGATGGAAACTCTGAATTCGACCTTTCTGATTACTATGCACACCCCGAAAGATATGTCAGCGACTTTGAGCAGTACATCCCACATTTAAGCGTCCTGATGAATTGTATGTACTGGGATGACAGGTATCCAAGAATTGTGACTAAGGATTATCTTGAGAAGTTGTATGCAGAGGGTACTCCTAAACTCACAGTTATTGGCGATGTTACATGCGATCCTGATGGGTCCATTGAATGTTTGCATAAGGGAACTGAAATTGAAGACCCGGTATTTGTTTATGATCCGTTTACCCGTAAACCCTCTATGGGATTTGAAGGAACTGGTATTTTAGTAATGGGTGTGGATATTTTACCCAGCGAATTGCCCCGTGAGTCATCCATGGCTTTTAGCAACGCATTGTTCCGATACATTAAAGATATTGCAACTGCTGATTATACCAAAGACTTTAATCAACTCAACCTGCCCAAACCGATAAAAAAAGCTGTCATTCTCCACAAAGGGGAATTAACCCCCGATTATCAATACATTTCAAAATATTTATAAAGAATAAATCAAGAGGTAAAATGAAGAAAATTTTGGTTTTAGGTGCCGGTTTATCAACACCAAGTTTAATTAACTATTTGCTGAAGAATTCGGTAGAAAGTGATTGGCATGTTTCTGTAGGCGATATATCTGAAAAGGTAGCAGCCTTCAAGGGTTAAAGGACATCCCCGTGGGAGGGCTTTTGCATTTGATATCAATGTTGAGGAACAACGAAATCGTGAAATTGAAGTTCCGCTGATATCGTTATTTCAATGCTGCCTGCCAGAATGCATTACTGGTTGCAGAAGCATGTGTCAGGTTCAGAAAGAATCTTGTAACCGCTTCGTATGTCTCGAAGGAGATCAAAGCAATGGATGAAAGAGTTAAGGACACTGGCATTTTGTTTTTAAACGAAGTTGGCCTCGATCCTGGAATTGACCATATGTCAGCGATGCAAATTATTGATTCCATCAAAGCCGAAGGGGGTGAACTGGTCTCATTTAAATCGTCCACAGGTGGCCTGGTTGCCCCTAAGTATGACAATAACCCATGGAATTATAAATTTACATGGAATCCAAGAAACGTGGTATTGGCAGGGCAGGGGGGAGCGCAGTTGATCAAAGGGGGATGTACAAATACATTCCATACCATAAGCTTTTACCCGCTTGCAAACAATCAATATTGAAGGATATGGCGAATTTGAAGTTTACCCCAATCGAGACTCATTGAGTTATCAGGAGTGCTTATGGTATTGAAGATATTTCTTCCATGTTCAGGGTACGATCCGGCGGCCTGGTTTCAGTAAGACATGGAATACCTTGGTTCAGTTGGGGGTTACGGATGATTCATTTGTCATTGAGAATTCTGAAAACCTTACTTATCGTGATTTTATAAATAGCTTTTTAAAATACGACAAGCTTCGGTCTGTTGAAGAGAAATTTGCAGATTATGTAGGGATCGATGAGGATTCTTTCAGCATGTATAAAGTTAGGTGGCTTGGCTTGTTTAAAAATGAGAAAATTGGTTTGAAGAAAGCTACACCTGCTCAAATTCTTCAAAAGATTCTTGAAGAGAAATGGGCTTTGGACCCGGGCGATAAGGACATGATCGTCATGCAGCATGGATTTGAATACAAACTGAATGATAAATATTATCAAATTACTTCTTCCATGGTGGTGGAGGGTGAAAACAATACCGATACCGCTATGGCTATAACTGTAGGCCTTCCGTAGCTATTGGATGCAAGGCTCATCCTTGAAGAGAAAATTGATGATAAAGGAGTGAAAATTCCACATCTAAAAATATTTATGAACCTATATTGCAAGAATTGGCTAATTACCGCATTGTCTTTAAAGAGGAGAAAATAGAGATTGATGAGCCTAACGGCCGATAGATTGTTGCACGATACACTATTAAAATATGTTAAACCCGCAGGTTCGTTTATGAACTGCGGGTTTATTTATTAATTTTGAGCATTTATAAATTAATGTAAAATGGGAAAATACGGAAAATGGATAGGATTGGGCCTGGGCTGGACCTTAGGAGGCCCCATTGGTGGGATACTGGGTCTGGTTTTCGGCTCTATGTTCGATGGCATGCAAAGTGGAAAATATGAATACCAACCCAGCCAGCATCCTTATGGGGGAGCAACAGGCGCAAACCCTACGCAACCGGGCGATTTTGCAGCCAGTTTGTTGATATTATCAGCGGCAGTAATGAAGGCCGATGGCAAGGTTGTAAAATCCGAACTTGATTTTGTAAAGAAGTTTTTTCATCAGCAGTTCGGCGAAAAGCTTGCAGTTGAAAATATGCTGGTATTGCGTGAGTTATTAAAGCAAAATATCAATGTTCAGGAGGTTTCAACAGATCAGAACCTATATGGATACGTCCTCGCGTTTGCAGCTACTGCATTTTTTGTTTGGGATTTCATCAGCCGATGGGCATGTGCATTCAAAAGAGGTAGATGAAATCCGACGGATCAGTGATTTTATGGGAATTCGGACAGCTGACTTTGAATCTATTAAAGCCATGTTTTATAAAAAGGATATTTATGCTTCTTATAAAATCCTTGAAACGACACCGGATGCAAACGAAGAAGAAATCAAAAAGGCGTACCGTAAAATGGCATCCAAATACCATCCCGATAAAGTGAGCCACCTGGGTGAAGAATTCCAGAAAGCAGCCAAGGAAAAATTCCAGGAAGTGCAGGCGGCTTATGAGCAGATTAAAAAAGAGAGAGGGCTGAAATAGCAAGCAGCTTGGAGCTGCGAGCAGGGAGCTTAGGGCAAGAAAAGTTTTACTCTATACCCTAAGCTCTTCGCTCTTGGCTTTTATCAGGTTTTAATTATTTTCTTAGTTATTGAATCATCACCAGCATTCACATGCAGGAAGTACATCCCTGCCGGAACCTCATTTAAATTTATCTGAAATTCTGTTTGCCTTGATTGATCAGCATTAAACTGCCAGCTTTTCAGGCATATTCCAGTTGAGTTGTATAAACAAATATTTATTGATCCGATAAACATTGAACCTAATGTTACCGTAGCATTTTCATTTATAGGATTAGGTGAAATTGAGAAATTCAAATCACTTGAATAATCACTAACATTAGTAATATTGCATAAACTATCAACCTCTTCAGAGCTATTGCAACCGGGGGCGTTGTATTCGATAGTTATAGTTCCATTTGGCGCAATCAGGTATTCACAAATACTTTGAACCTGACATGTACTTAAAGTATCATTATCCCATATATAAAGGTTAGTAATTGTTGATGAAGCAATATTGTCAAGACCCGACAAACTTGTGAGACTTGAGTTTCCTGCAATTCTTAAGTCTCCAGCTATTGATGTTATGTTTTCCAATCCCATTAATGTACTTAATGAGTCATTGCCATATACTATTAGCGATCCCCCAACTGAGTTAAGATTCTGAAAACCTACACAGTTCACCAAAGAAGGATTCCCAACTAAACCGCCCAAGCCAGCAGTTCCAATGGAAAGATCTCCCCCTATGGACACCAAACCATCAATACCCTCGAAATTGATTAGGTTTTGATTTTGATAAATTTCAAAATTTCCTCCAATGGATACCAGATTTGATAATCCGGACAAATTTGAAATATTTGTAATATATACCTCGAATCCGAGTCCAATATCTGAAAGATTTGATAATCCTGATAAATCGTCCAAACCAGCGCACCAGCCAATTGATAGTCCGCCCTCAATTGAATAAAGGTTTTCCAGTCCGGACAAACTAGTAATTGAGTTTGCGTATATACTTATACCTCCTGGAGTGGATGTGATATTTTCCAAACCTGCTAAATTAATTAAAGAAAAATTTCGTTCAATTGCAATACTCCAAATAGAAGTAATATTATCCAGCCCCTCTAAATTTACCAGGGAATTATTAAAAGCAACTCTGAATAGCCCTCCAATGGTAGTCAGATTGTTCAAACCTGATAAATTGCTTAATGAGTGCATTCCTCCTATATCAAGCTTATTGCCCACGGATGTAAGACTTTCGAGTCCGGCTAAACTTAAAAGAGAATTGTTTACTGGGCCTCCAACATTCTTATTTCCAATAACCAGGCTTTCTCCAATTACCTGAAGGTTTGCAAGTCCGGATAAACTGGTCAATGATGGCACCCCAGGATCAGAGTGCCCTAAGTAAAGACTACCTTCAATTGAGGTTAAAACCAATAAACCATTCAGGTTTGTGATGTCGTCGCCCATGATGATTACATTCCCCTCAATCTCTGAACAACCTGGATAATTGGCCTGAAAATTATCAATTTCCGCCTGGGTCGTAAAAGTGATACCTTCCGGAAGGCAGGAGGTAAACAAAGGAGCAGGCGGCATTAAAAGTGAATCCAAAAACTCCAGCGCATTTATTTTGAATTCGCCGGGCATGGCGTGTCCACCATTGTGAGAATAAAAGGCATAAGGAATATTATAAATATCCAATGAATCTTTAACTGCCAGTGTTCCTGGATATAGAAATAATTCATCATTACTGCCATCTCCAAATTATATTCCCAAACTGTCGTCGGGAGACAGCTGGTTTACAAGGTATGCTATATCATGTGGTTCAATCTTTGCCACAATGGTGTCGATGAAGTTTCCGGTTTCATCAAGTCCAAATTCGACAATGGCCGGATTGATATAGGTTTGCGGTGTATTGTAATTGGGTGAAAATGCCCCGCCCAGTAAAAAATATCCCTGGGTGAAGAATCCTCCGGTATTGTAATTATAAAAATAGGGTGGCCCGGAGGTGCCATTCAGGATTGTTTGTCTCCATTGTGCCATAACATATTCATCCAAAAAGTTGATCAAACCAGCATGGGATGTAATTGCCCGGTACTTTTCTTTATGGAGTATCCCATACCTGAATGCTCCATAGCCTCCCATGGACTGCCCGAAAAGGCCCCTGTAATTCCGATCCGGCATAGCCCGGTAAGTGCTTTCAATCCAATCGGGCAAATCTTCGGTCATATAGGTTTCATAGTCTCCCCATAAAATGGAATTTACATACATACTGCCATTGAAAGGAGCTGTGCTATTATCAGCACATACCATGATCACGGGATCAATTGTTCCTGAATTTATCAGGTTGTAAGCGCTTGTCATGTATGTATTACCTGTATTCTGATTCCCTCCCCATCCATGTAAAATGTAAATCACCGGATAATACAAATCCGGATTATCATCATAACCGGGTGGTAGAAAAACATCCACCATTTTGATTTCCTGAAGGGCTTCGCTGTAAAAGGAAGTGTCGTTAATGTTGATTTGTGCTGACAGCAGATTTACTGCGAGCAGAATAGCTGTGATAAGTGTAAGTTTTTTCATAACCTGTATTTTAGTTGTTCATAATTTTGATTTAGAGGCTAAATTACTTCAGAGCTATACCTTATATAAATGAAATTCCTGAACGCCGGGAAAGAATTCCTGAACGATGGGGAAAAATGAGTTATCGCTGGGGAATGAATTAAGCCTTTTTAATAGTTCTTTTTTTGCTAAACATTAAAATGTCAGATATTTGATGTCTGTCTTGTTTTTGTTTGTCGTTTTAAGGCCAAAATTCAATTAAACATTAAAAATAAGATAAATTGATGTTTGTGTTGTTTTCTTTTATACATTTGATGTCAAAAATTGACAAAACATTAAAATTTGAAAATATTAATGTCTGATAAACATGTATAAAATTAATCCTGACAGGAACAAGCCCTGGAATAACCTTCCGCTATTTCCAATACAGAGAGAATTATATTATAATATAGATATATTGAAGTCTTGTAAATGCCAAATCCGCCTTAAGTAAACTTCATGGAAGGAGCGTGGTTATCCCCGATCAGGGGTTATTGATAAACACAATAAGTTTGCAGGAAGCTAAAGACTCCAGTGCAATTGAAAATATTTTCACTACGGATGATGAATTATACAAGTCATTTAGTGATCAAAACCATGAGTTGGTCACAGGACCTACGAAAGAAGTCTTAAAATACAGGGAAGCCCTTTGGAAAGGTCATAATCTTTTAAAATCAAAATCCGAATTTGACATAAAGTATTTAATAGATATTTACAGGGAGGTTAAACAAACAACTGATGGTATTCGACCTTCTTTTCTGCCCACAACAATTGTTCAGGGTGGAAGTGGCCCAAATGCCGGACAGGTGATTTATACCCCACCTCGTGGAGAAGGAGTAATAACAGAAATGCTGAATAATTTATTAGAATTTATAAATAATGATCAAAAGTTTCCAATTGATCCATTAATTAAAATGGCTATGGCCCATTATCAATTTGAAGCGATTCATCCTTTTCGCGATGGTAATGGAAGAACCGGACGAATTTTCAATATTCATATTTTAACCAAAAAAGGATTATTGGAGTATCCAATTTTGTATTTAAGCAGGTACATCATTGAAAATAAAAGCGAGTATTACAGCAGACTTCAAAGTGTATCGCAAAAAGGGATGTGGAAGGAATGGATAATTTATATGTTAAAAGCCGTAGAGGAAACTTCTAATCTGACATTTAGAAAAATAAATGAATTGATAAAAGTAAAGGATGCTTTTTTAATTGAGATTTCGAAAAATACTGGCTTTAAAAGACCTGAACTTATAACCAATTTAATTTTTACCCAACCGTTTACAAGGGTTAAACATTTGACCAATAGAAATGACTATGCTGAAAATACGGCCAGGGCATATCTTAATAAATTGTCTGAAATGGGGATATTGGAAAAGAAAACATTTCACGGTCATCATTATTATCTTAATCTTGAGTTGTACAGGATTCTTAGTGAATAAGCTATTTCGCCATAAACCTCTCCAACTCCTCCAGGTCATAAGTAAGATTCATATTCATAAACATGGTCCTGGCTTTTTCGAGGTATTGCTCCCCGCTATGGCCCTTTATTTTGTGATTTCCGTTTGACATCATCCGCTTACCCAATTCAAAGTAAGTTCGGGAAAGTTCAAGTTTGCCGTTAACCTTTTCGCCGGCTTCAATGGATTTGAGATAATGCTTTATTGCTGTTTTCTTTTTCCCGACCATCCACATCGCATTGGCGGCTATCCGGTGCGATTCGATCAGGTTGTTGGGAACCATCCGTGCTTGTTTAATTGCCGATTTGCAGGTTTTTATAAGGTTGGATTTCAAACTTTTATTTTCCGGGTCTCGTCTGAATTCTTCCGTTAGTAGATAGGCTTTGGCAAGAAAATAAGTGCTATACCAGATTTTAATTTTTTTGAGCGGAGGCATCAGCTTTTCAATCTCAACCATATCCAACCTTGCTGATTCCAGATCATTCATCTTTGCTGAAGTGATCAAATGCATGCAGTAAATAATCTGTAGCATCCCCCTATGGCCCGTACTCCTGGTATATTCAATTCCTTTTAATGTTTCCGGAATGATCTGGTCATTTTTTCGGAATTTGTACAAGGCTACTGCCTTTAAGCGGTGATATTGTGCCAGGCAATGGTCGCTTTCAAATTCTTCACCAATTTTTTTCATCGATTCAATGATGGCAAAAGTTTCTTTTTCATTACCAAGTTCGCAACTAATAAATCCACAAAACAACAAGAAAGGTGCAAGGTTAAAAATGTCTCCTTTTTCCACAACGGAAGATTTAATTTTTTCCAAGTCAGGTTCCATTTTCCAGTTTCCTTCAAGAAATTGATGCATTTTCGAAAACATAAAATACTCATGTTGCAAAAACAGGGTTTTGGTTTCAATGTTTTCACCGCTAATTTTTAATATTTTCCTGGCCATCGAAAGTGAAATTCCCGTCCAGTTGAAAAGAATGCTGTAGGCTGAAAGCGTTACCTGGCCGTATTCATTCGAAGAAAAACTGAAATGGGAGAAGAAATTAAATGTATATACTGTTTGGAGAAACCACCGTTTTGAATCATAGGAGTACAATGCCTTACCATTAAAGTAGAGAACCCTTAAGAGCCATCTTTCAAGATCAGTGGCTTCTTTTTTGAATCGGGTTGTTGGAAATGTTGTAAAAAATAAAATTGAAATAAAATTGGTAAAGACCTTATATAGATGGCTAAATTTTGTTTTGGGTGAATTTATTTTATAATGCCTCAGAACTTTTTCATAATATTCAATGGCCTCCATATTTTTACCACCTAACTGATAGGCATCCCCCATTTTACTATATAATTTGGTAACTTTTTGAGTATCGGGTTCATCCCCCGAATTCTTCAGGTAAACTTTAAAGGCTTCCTGGTAAAATTCAATGGCTTCCAATGATGCTGCTGATTTATAGGCTTCATCACCTGCCTTTCAAAAGATACTCTTCTGCTTTTTGATAATTCTCTGCCTTGCTGTAGTGCATGGCAAGCGTTCCATAAAATTCATTGATCCTTTCCGGAAAAACCTTTTCAATGGATTCGGCGATTTTCAGATGGAGTGATTTTCGTTCTTGTCCACCATTGCATCATAGGATGCCTGATGTGCAAGCGCATGTTTAAAAACAAATTCGAGGTTATCCTAGTCGCCACTTTCCGGATTAGCTGCATGTTCTTGAGGTATTGCAAACGTTCGCTCACTTCGCCAATGGTATCTGCTGCTTCATCCAAAACCTTGAAATAGAAATTACGGCCTATTACCGAAGCTGTGTCCAGCAAATTACGGGTTTTTTCGTCCAGCTTTTCAACCCTTGACAACAATACTTCATTGATGGTTTTGGGAATGTTAACCGAATTGATCTTCTCGTTAACCGTAAATGTTTTATCTGCAAATTCAATGATCCCCTGATCAATAAGCGATCGCAGCACTTCTTCGATAAAGAAAGGGTTCCCATCTGTTTTGGAGATCAGGGCCTGTAAAAAAGCATCAGGAAGCCGCCCCGATAAAATCAGGTTATCAATAAGTTTTGTGGATTGTTCGGTATCCAGATTTGTGATTTGTATTGTCTTTGTGTATTCTTTATAAGTTGACTCGATGGATTTTAACAAGGGTTCAGTTGTTTCTTCATATCCCGGACGCATGATATTGATATAAAGTATGGGATATGACCGGGCAAGTTGGTACAATGATTTTAACATGGACAAACTTGATTGATCGGCCCAGTGAAGATCTTCAATAGCGATAATGAATTGCCTCCGGGTAGCAGCTTTGATCAATAATTCCCTGAGGGCTTTCAACATCATTTTATCCAAAGCCCCCGGTTCGATCTCAGCGAAGTGTTTACCAGCATCTCCGCTAAGGTTTAATCCCATAAAACGGGCTATGAATGGAAAGATACTTTCTACAGCTTCAGGAGATATTTTTTTGATTTCATTTTTAAGTTTGTTTTCGGCAATCAACGGGCTGTCTTCCTCCTGAATGCCTGCCCACGATTTGATAATTCCTGCCAAGGGATGATAACTCAGGGTGTGCCCATGAGAAAGTCCGCGTCCCTCAAACCACAATAGTTGATCTACGATCCTTTCCTTTTTTATTTCCTCGATAAGCCTTGATTTACCTGTTCCCGGAGCTCCAACAATGTTGATGATGCCTCCCTCTCCTTTTGTTAAGGAAATTAATTTTGCGATCAATATTTCCTTCTCATCTTTCCGACCAATCATATCTGAACATATCGAACGGCCGGGTTGATCGTTGGGGGCAAATTCCTTTTTCTTTGGATTTAAGACTTTATAAATGGGAATTGGTTCTGATTTTCCTTTCACATAAACAGGTTCCAAAGTCTGAAAATCAAACTTGCTTTTATTTTGCTCATACGTTTCCTTACTTGTGAGAATTTGACCCTTGTTGGCCATGTCCCTGATCCTGGCTGCCGTATCAACGGTTTCTCCGATAACCGTCAATTGTTTGTTCGCGGCAGTGCCTATATGGCCCAATAATACAGGCCCAAAATGAATACCTGCATGAAGTTCCAGAGGCACATCCAAAGAAACCTCCTTTGAAAGTTCAGCGATTTTTTCCCTGATCTCAATGGCAGCAAGCAATGGATTGTTCCGATTCCCGGCCGAATCATTCTTTTCTTCAAAAGCGAGAATGGTACTTTTTCCGGTAAATTGAATGACTTTTCCACCGTAATAGCCAGTAACGGATTCGATGATGTCATTGCAGGTATTCATTAGTCCAGCCGATTGATCAATGGATTCATCTTCCCGGGGGCTAAAAATCCCATGTATATCAGCACACACGATGGTGGCCCGTTTTTTGTCAAGATGTGTATGTTGCGCTGTCATGAATTTTTATTTTCACATAAAACTACATCATCTATTGTGTTATAAGGATTAATATACCTGAACGCTCAGGTAGAATACCTTAACGACTGGGAAAAATGGCTGAACGTCCAAGGGATCATTTTCATTTTTAACTTAATTTTTCTAATAATTCAATCACGGCATCCCTTTTACGGGAAGCAACCGGTACG
The DNA here is from genome assembly GCA_041393255.1 of Bacteroidales bacterium. Lineage (GTDB taxonomy): Bacteria > Bacteroidota > Bacteroidia > Bacteroidales > JAADJA01 > JAADJA01. The sequence continues at coordinate 60,685 of JAWKKM010000026.1, forward strand.
CTTGATCCATCCACCATGACCACAGAACCTCCCTCAGCCTTTTCAAAGTAACTTAGCTTTCGCATATTGATCAGGTGAGACTTGTGGATTCTGAAAAAACCGTTTTCAATTAATATCTCCTCGAAATCGCTTGTGGGTTTTGATACAATTACTTTCCGACCATCAATCATATAAAATGTTGAATAATTCCCATCTGCCTCAAGTCGGATTATATCTGAGGGTTTAACAGAATGAATTTGTTCGTTGGTTCGCAAAATGATATTTTCCTCCGATTTTATTTCGTGCATGGTATGATCCAGCAATCTTAACTGAAGCTTTTCTTCCTTCTCAATCCTGTTTTTTACTTTGTTTACAGAAGCTGTAAATTTCTTTTCATTGATGGGTTTTAACAGATATCCACTTGCACTGTATTCAATGGCTTTGATCGCATATTCAGGATATTCAGATATAAAAATAGTTTTAAAGTCAGGATTTTCGAAATGGTTCAAAAGATCAAACCCACTGCCATCTGTTAAAAAAGTGTCAAGGATCAATAAATCGGGTGGAGATGAATTAAGAATAGAGACGCTTTTATTCAGTTCGCTGGCAGTTGCATCAATATCAATATCGGGACAACTGGCTGCAATTAAAGTAGAAACCTGTTCTATTGAGCTGCGATCGCCGGATATGATAATGGCCTTTATCATTAAGGTTGTTTTATACAAAAATAAGAAAATAATCTTCGAAAAAAATTTCCTGCTTTCCATATTGGTTAATTTTGCAACCTTCTCAATTATTAAATGTTATTGAAAGAATGAAATACAATTTTGACGAAATAATCGATCGAAAAAATACATCTTGTGTAAAGTGGGATTTTGCTGAACAATATTTTGAAGCGGAAGAGATCCTTCCCATGTGGGTGGCCGATATGGATTTTAAAACGCCGGATTTTATCGTAGAAGCCGTTAAGAAAAGAGCAGCCCATGAAATTTATGGTTATACGGTCAGGCCCGAAAGTTATTATTCATCCATGATCAATTGGATTGACAAAAAACACCAATGGAAAATCGAAAAAGACTGGATCATTTTTAGCCCGGGAATTGTTCCTGCAGTAAATATTGCGGTAATGGCTTATACCAATCCAGGCGATAAGGTCATTGTTCAACCCCCGGTCTATTTCCCCTTTTTCTCAGCGGTGAAAGATAATGGCCGGCAATTGGTATACAATCAGCTACAATTGAAGAATGGCCGTTATTACATGGATTTTGAAGATTTGGAAAAGAAGATTGACAACCGGATGAAAATGATCATTATTTCCAATCCACATAATCCGGGTGGGAGTGCATGGACAAAAGAGGAGTTAACAAAGCTGGGAGAAATTTGTGTAAAAAATAATATCATTCTCATTTCCGATGAGATCCATAGTGATCTTGTGATTCCTCCATTTAAACATACGGTAGCAGCGAATATCTCGGAAGAGATTGCCGATGTTACCATTTCCATGATGGCACCCAGCAAAACCTTTAACCTGGCAGGGATGGCATCCTCTTCCGTTATTATTTCAAATCCACAACTTAGAAATGACTTCCAGGTTTTTCTGGACCGTGTGCATGTGGGTATGGGGAATTTATTCGGCATGGTTGCTTCGGAAGCGGCCTACACACAAGGAGAAGAATGGCTTAATGAAATGCTGCATTATGTAAGGGGCAATCTTGATTATATGGAGGGGTATATAAAAAAGAATATTCCCCAAATAAAAATGATTCGGCCTGAAGCTACATACCTCGTTTGGCTTGACTTCAGAGCGCTTGGCTTTTCCAAAGAAGACTTGAAAAACTTTATTTTGAAAACCGCTAAGCTGGGTTTGAATGATGGACCCGTTTTTGGCCCCGGCGGTGAAGGATTTCAGCGAATGAATGTGGCCTGTCCTAAAAGCATTGTGGAGGAAGGAATGAAAAGACTGAAGCATGCTGTTGATAATTTGTAATTTACTGTTGTGAATCAAAAGGAGGAAGAAAAACTGGTAATGCAATACTTCCGGGAATCCCGGGATGATTTCCCACAGGGAAAACTTGTTGTTTCTGAATCTCCCGATTTTATGCTTAGAATTAACCGGAAGAAAGCTTTTGGGATCGAATTAACCCGTTTGCCTGAGTCACCAAATTTTGTTGATGCCTTGTTTGAGATAATGGGAAAGAAAGAACAAAAGATTAATCATTACCGGGGAAAGGGATTTATTGAAATATGGTTGATCATTTATACCAATGATTTAAAAAAGGTTAACTCATTTAACCTCGACAATAAAATCAACAACCTTGCATTTCAATCCTCTTTTAGCAAGGTCTTTCTGTTTGATTTGTTTGAAAGACAGATTTATGATATTCAAATTCATTAAATTCTGTATTCATTAAATTTCTTCAATCCCTCCACTTTTTGGTAATGGTTTTAACTAAAAGAATTATTTTTTATATCTTTATAAGGTTAATTGCAATTCTTGATTTCCAACATTAATTCTTAGTGCTATGATTATGTCACACTCCGAAACACAGATACCTGATTGGGTATACACAAAAATGACTCATTACTGTGCTTTTCAGGAAAGATGCATGTTTGATGTGAAAACAAAACTCCAGGCTTTTCATTTGCAGGAGAGTATTTATGAAGCCATTATCAATAAGCTTATTAAGGAAAATTATTTGAATGAAGAACGTTTTGCCAAAATGTTTGCCAGCGGAAAACTAAGGATAAACAAATGGGGTAAGAATAAAATATACCGGGCACTTCAAGAGAAAAGGGTTCCCGAATTGTTTATCCTCGAAGGGCTGAATGAGATTGAGGATACCGAATACATTGAGGTTCTTCGTAAAATTATTTCCAGGAAGAGCAATGAAATTTCTGAGACTAATTTGAATAAGAGGAATCAAAAACTTGCTAAATTTGCCATCTCAAAAGGATTTGAACCAAGCCTTGTATGGGATGTTTTGAATTTTCGTTCTTAGGCTAAACTTCCAGTGCATCTGGTTTGGAGAATAAAGATTTGTAAGTAATTAAATTGAAAGGAAATAAATGATATTAAGGGAAAACATTCGTGATCTTCGCGATAGGGTTGAGGCCCTGAGGAGGTTCCTTTGACATTGATAAAAAATTAAAGTTGATTCAGGAAGAAGAACTACTTACCCAGCAGGAGCGTTTCTGGAATGATCCGAAAAAGGCCGAAGAAATTCTAAAATCCATAAAAGAGAAGAAAAACTGGACGAAAAAATTTGAAAAGGTACGAGGTGGTTTTGAAGACCTTGAGGTGCTTTTTGATTTTCATATTTCTGGTGAAGCATCTGAAGAAGAAGTGGAGAAGCAATACACCTCTGCAGTTAAACTTATTGAAAACCTGGAGTTTCTGAGAATGTTGAGTGGTGAGGAAGATAAGTTGAATGCCATATTGCAGATCAATCCCGGAGCCGGTGGAACCGAGAGCCAGGATTGGGCTCAGATGCTGATGAGGATGTATATTCGGTGGGGCGAAAGAAACAATTACAAGGTTACAGAATTAGATTTCCAGGAAGCTGATGTGGCTGGGATTAAATCAGTCAGCCTCGAATTTGAAGGTGAATTTGCATTCGGTTATTTGAAAGGGGAGAATGGGGTTCATCGTTTGGTCAGGCTATCGCCCTTTGATGCTGCCAATAAGAGGCATACTTCTTTTGCTTCGGTTTATGTATACCCGGTTGTTGATGACAATATTAATATTGAGATCAATGCTTCTGATATTTCCTGGGATACTTTCCGGTCGAGCGGGCCCGGTGGCCAGAACGTAAATAAAGTTGAAACGGCTGTCCGTTTGCGTCATCAGCCTTCAGGTATTATTGTTGAGTGCCAGGAAACAAGGTCTCAGGGGCAAAACCGTGATAAGGCACTTAAAATGCTAAAGTCGCAGTTGTATGAAATTGAGATGCGCAAGAAACAGGAAGCCCAGGCCGAAATTGAAGGAAATAAGAAAAAGATTGAATGGGGTTCACAAATAAGAAGTTATGTAATGCATCCTTATAAAATGGTGAAGGATATGCGCACCGGTGAAGAAACCGGAAATGTGCAAGCAGTGATGGATGGTGACCTGGAGGATTTTATAAAGGCCTATTTGATGGAGTTTGGAGGATAGGTGTATATATGATTTACGATTTTAGATTTTAGATTTTAGATTTTCGATTTTGGTTTTTTTATAAATGGGTGATGCTGTTTTAGATGTTAAGCTCCTTCTTTTTGATAGCTCAAAGCGGACAATTGATATGGCAACTGCTTTGGTGGGAAATGACCCCCTGGCTTTTAAGAAGATATTGGATTTTGCATTGAAGGAAAAGGAAGAAGCCTATTTACAGCGGGCCGGGCGGGTATTGAACCAGGCAGTTGTTCAATATCCCGAATTGATCACGCCATACATTGACGATCTTATTTTTAAACTGGATGACATTAAATCAATAGGCCTGAAAAGAAGCCTGGCCAAAACCCTTGCAGAAAGATCATTTGAAATGGGTGAAGAAACCGTGGGAGTGCTGGCTGATAAATGCTTCAGATATGTAAACGATCCTTCTGAACAAATTGCGTTAAGGGTATACTCGATGGAAATTCTATATAAAATTTCAGTTTCTTTTCCAGAGTTGAAACAGGAATTGATCAGCAGTATTGAAAATCAGGTGCCTCATTCAACAGTTGCCATTAAATCGCGAGGGAAAAGACTGTTGAAGAAGCTTCTTACTGGGAAATAAACAGCTAGTTCCTAAGGCCATTCAACACCAACCCTGTTTAAATAGGTTGTCGCATCCATAACTTCCGCATAGGTACCTTTAAGGGTTGATAACGTGGACAAATGAACATCTTGTGATTGGATTACCCGATCCCCAAAAGTTAAGTTTCGTGTTGCACAAGCATCCGATATAACAGTACAGTCATAGCCAAGGTCGTGCAGCCCGAGTAGTTCCTTCCAGACACATATGGGTTTGCATTCCGCATAAAACAAGGTTAGTGATATTCTGATTGTCAGAAAAGACTTTAGGTCTGTTCCTTTAAAAGCATTTACATCATCTTTCGAAATTACTTTTTCATCCTTAATGGGTTGAACATCTTTATGTATATCTCCGCCGGGTGCAAAATTATGCCTGACATGCACAACCAGCATTTTATTATCACGAAAATACGAGAGTATTTGGGATGCTTTCTGGCTGGCTTTTTCAGGGTTTACCAATTCCGCTTTGCCACCGGGGAAATAAAATTCCTGAATGTCAATAATGATCAAAGCCGTTGAATCATTTAAATTTTTCTGCGCCAGACTATTAATAAAAGAAAGTCCTGCAAATATGATGATGAGTACAAAGTTTTTCATAGTCAAATTTATTTATTACATAAACAACATAACAAAAGTAAACATTATTTATATCTTTATATGTAAATAAATTATTATTAAAAATTAGTATAAATTACTTTTTTTTTACTAATCTATTTTTTTTTTTTTTTTAATTTAGATGTTTTGTTGTTGGTGTCAGTTTTCAAATTCATACAAATAATTTATTCTTACAGAAAGGAGGTACAAACTCTTATACCCTCACGCTCAAAGCTGAATTCCACAGCATTTTAAAGCTATTATAATATTAACCACCAAAATTTAAAGGAGGAATAACATCATGAAAAAAACATTTACAGTTTTAATTACTATTATCTTTCTGCTATTAGTTTGGGGAAAATCTCTTGTTGCACAGAACGATATTACTGCATCTTCAACTTCATTGACTTCAGTTGAACAATTGGGTAAATTTTTATTTTTTGATAAAATTGCAGATCCTGATAATATGTCTTGTGCAGACTGTCACGCACCAAAAGTTGGATATACTGGGCCAAATCCGGCCATTAATAAAAAGGGTTCAGTTTACAGGGGAGCTGTTCCGCAAAGATTTGGTAACCGCAAGCCCCCTAGTTCAGCTTATGCCAATTTGAGCCCCATATTTTATTATGATGAAACGGAGGAGCTGTTTATTGGAGGAAATTTCTGGGATGGCAGAGCGACCGGTGAACATCTCGGAAATCCTGCTGCTGATCAGGCATTAGGCCCGTTTCTGAATCCTGTTGAGCAAAATAATGCAAGTAAGATGAATGTTCTTGAACAAATTGCAACCTCAAAGTATGCATGGCTTTGGGAAGAAGTTTGGGGTGAACCCCTGGAGTACGCAACTCCTGAAGAAATTGAATTGAATTATGACCGTGTAGGTTTAGCCATTGCGGCTTTTGAAGGGTCAACTGAAGTTAACCAATTTTCTTCAAAATTTGATTATTACCTGCTAGGCCTGGTTGATTTAACGGAAGAAGAAATGGAAGGGATGATCCTCTTAATGGGTAGCATTGTGCTGAGTGCCATTTAAGTGAGGTAGGAGAAAATGGTGAACCACCCTTATTTACGGATTTTACTTTTGATAATTTGGGAACTCCAAAAATCCTGATAATCCATTTTATGATATGGACGATGTATTTCTGCCAAATGGTGATCCAATTAATCCAATGGGTGATGACTGGATTGATTATGGTTTGGGAGGATTTTACAAACGCTCCTGAATATGCTGACTTGGCTGCCGATAACATGGGCAAGCACAAGGTTCCTACTTTAAGGAATGTGGACAAGCGGCCGGGTAATGGTTTCACGAAAGCTTATATGCATAATGGAGTATTTAAGTCATTAAAGGAAGTTGTGCATTTTTATAATACCCGTGATGTTGAAATGTGGCCCGACCCAGAAGTTCCTGTAAATGTTAATACGGATGAATTAGGAAATCTTGGTCTGACCGATGAAGAGGAAGATGCTATTGTTGCCTTTATGAAAACTTTGTCTGATGGATATACATTGTCAAAATCATCACTGGTTCAGACAATTGAAACAAATGATGAAGTAACTCTTGATATTTCCGGATTGAATCCGTTTAGTTATAAAACCAGCCTTACGTATCGTATACCTGAGTTTTCTTACGTGGAGATTGCTGTGTATAATTTGGCTGGAAAGAAAATTCAATCCATTACTTCTGAACCTCATGCAGTTGGTGAGTATCAATTTGAATTGCTAGCCGATCAATTAGGCAGCGGAATTTTTATTGTTAATCTTCAATCGGGTAATCAGTCAGTCAGTAAAAAACTCACAATCATTAAATAACTAAGAGAGCAATGAAACAGCTATGCAATCCATAGCTGTTTCGTTGCTTATAAATCAATAATTTAATAATCATTTTACTTTAAAAACAGGGCAATGAAAAAACATTTAAACCTTAGAAACATAGCTATTATTATGGTTGCGTTTTTAGTCGGAATTACATTATCATCTATGATGGGGCCACAAAAACAAAAAGGAATTGTACCCACCACAATAAACGACTTTTTCCTGCCCGGTTCCCAGCCTCTTGAATCCGGCACCTTTGCCAATCCCGATCAATGTGATAATTGCCATGGAGGCTATGATATAAATGCTGAACCTGCATTTAACTGGCGGGGTAGCATGATGTCGCAGGCACAACGAGATCCCTTGTATCTGGCAACTCTGGCAATTGCTAACTCAGATGCTCCTCGGAATCAGGGGATTTATGTATCAGATGCCATACTCCCAAAGGCTGGCTCGAAGGCAGGTCAGAACCCACCAATGGTTCGGCCCTAACTGCTGATGATCGAGAAAGTATTACTTGTCATTTTTGTCATAAAATGATTGCTCCGACAATTGTTGGGGTAAATCCTTACCCATTTGATATAGATTATATAACTCAACCAGGTAACAACGATGCTACCTATGATATTGATCAGGCGTACCTTTCATCATTGCCCAATATTCCACCTACCAGTGCCAATGGTATGTATGTTTGTGACAATTTGGATAACAGAAGAGGGCCCTATTTTGATCCACAGGCAAATCATGATACACCTTATTCCCCTTTTCATCCGGATGCAAATTTCTGCGGTACATGCCACGATGTGAGTAACCCGGCATTTTCTACTGTCCGAGATGCAAACAATAAAATTATTGGATATGCTCCAAACGATTTTGATTCACCAGCCCCAAGTTTTAATACTTACGACCTCCTGCCTGTTGAGCGAACATTCAGTGAATGGCTGGTGAGTGATTACAATACGCCGGAAGGCATTTCCGGAACTTATTTCGGAGGGAATAAAACTTCCGTGTCTACATGCCAGGATTGCCATATGAGAGACGTTACTGGAAGAGGATGCAATAAAAATTATGCGCCCATTAGAGACGACCTACCGTTGCACGACATGACCGGGGGAAACACTTTCGTTCCAGATCTTATTGAAAGCATATTCCCGGTGAAGCAGACTTAACTGCTCTTGATGCCGGGAAACCAAGAGCCCGTGATATGTTGCAGCATGCGGCTACGGTTGAATTAACCGTTGATCAGTTGGGGCAATTGGTTACGGTTAAAATAACCAATGAAACAGGGCACAAACTTCCTTCCGGTTATCCTGAGGGCAGACGATTTGGATCAATGTAAAGGCTTTTAATTCATTAACTGCTGAAGTATATGAGTCAGGTTATTATGATTTCACAACAGGTATTTTGAATAAATCAGGAGCAAAGATTTATGAAATAAAACCGGGAATAAGTCCAGTTTTGGCAAGGCATTGCTTAGATGCCGGTCCATCATTCCATTTTGTATTGAACGACACTGTTTATTCTGATAACAGGATTCCGCCCAGAGGATTCACCAATGATAATTTTGATTCTATTCAATCTCCTGCTGTAGGTTATTCCTATGAGGATGGACAGTATTGGGACGAGACCGAATATGACCTGCCTTTTATCCCCGACTCAGTAGATGTAACTCTTTACTATCAAACAACAAGCAAGGAGTATGTTGAGTTTTTAAGGGATGAAAATGTTACCGATACAACGGGCCAGTTTATGTACAGTTTATGGGTTGCCAATGGCAGGTCTGCGCCGGAGATAATGAATAATGAAACCTGGTCAGGACCGCCGGTATTGCTCTCTGCGAAGCTTGATGTTAAAGTTTATCTTGAAGGCCCGTTCAATGGAACCACTATGAATACAGTGATAAATGAAAGGAATAATCTACCCCTGACTCAACCATATAGTACTTCACCATGGTTATATACCGGTGATGAAGCAGTAACAGTAATTCCCCAATTCTAATGTTGTCGACTGGATGTTGATGGAATTAAGAGAAACTGCTGGGGACGTAAATACTGCCACCTCATCAACCATTGTTGCTCAAAAAGCTGTTTTCCTTTTGGATAATGGAAAAATTGTGGATCTTGATGGAGCAAGCGAAGTGGAATTTGAAATTGCAATAGCAGAAATCTATTTGTTGTTGTGTGGCACAGAAATCATTTGGGTATTATTTCTGCAATTCCGCTTATAATGACAGGAGGAACTTATGTTTATGATTTTTCAATATCAGAAGGACAGGCTTATGGAGGAATGACAGGCCATAAAGAAATTGCTTCGGGTGTGTGGGGAATGGTTGCAGCTGACGGAGATGCCAATGGTATTATTGATATTGTAGATAAGTCCAATATTTGGATGGTAGAAGTGGGGCTAAGTGGTTACTATGCGGGTGATTTTAATATGGATGTACAGGTTGATAACAAAGACAAAAATGACACGTGGATAAACAATACCACATACGAGGGGCAAGTACCTGAAAATATCCCTCAAATTTACTACAATTGTTGGGTTCCAAAATAATTTGTAATATGGAATTTAAAATAAATCTATCCCTACTAAAAAGGGATAGATTTATTTTTTATCAGCAAAGTATAAATCAAATTTTAAATTTCTTAATTCAGATAAGATTTTATTGAGTTACCTTCTTCCTCCTCCTGAGCGGCCTGCACCTCCTCCTGGACGATTTCCGGCACCTGTCCTTGCCGAACCTCCACCACCGGATCGTTGATATTGATTGCTTTGCCTGTTCTGATTGTAGTTGTTTGTTCGCTGTGTCCCCTTATTTCTGGCGTTGGCATCCCGGTTCAGGTTATCTATGTTTCTGTTTTGAGTGGACCGGTCAATGTTTTGACTGGCTTGCCGTGTTTGCCCTGACCTGTTTGCATCTCTGATTTGTTCTTGAGCCTGCCGGTCATTTTGAGCAGGAGAAGCTTGATTTGACCGATCAGAAGGCCTGGTTTGTCCCTGGTCAAGTGAAGCTTCTCTTGTTCCTGAAGAAGCTTCTTTCCATTGGCCATTATCGCGTGTTTTCCATCCATCCTTATCTTTGCGATAGACATTGCCATTTTTGTCAGCATAAATATTGTTGTTTTGATCGGCACGTTGCGGTTTTTGCCTTGTGGCAGGTTGAGTGCCTGTTGAAACCCTTTCTCCTGTTTTGGGATTATATTTGTCCCCTCCGGTTCGTTCAACACCATTTGCTCTGTTTCTGTACACATTGTTGGAGGCTGTATTTCTCTGGCCGGCGTTATATCCTGCCCTGTAACCAGCTGCAGCTCCGCGGTTGTAACCGTACCGGTAACCATGTCTGTACCCATGGTGATATCCATAACGATAACCAGCCGGCCCCCAATATCCGTAAGGTGATGAATGAAATCCAAAACTAAACCAACCATGTGAAACTGTCATTGAAAACCCCCAACCCGAATAAGGATTGTAATGAACTCCATATCCATAAGTAACCGGACGTGGATAGTAATAAGCTCCATACCATGGCCGGTAGTAGTATCCGGTTCCATAATAAACGGTCCCCATATATACATATGAATTAACATATCCGGGTGTATATCCAACATAAACTACTGTTGGAGTATAATCATAAACATAAACGTATTTGATATTGTAAACAGGAGATTCCGGCGGTATGCTTTGAACATCTTCGGGCACGGAAACACTGACAGTCCACGGCCCTGTTGCTTTATCCGATTCGAACCAAATAGCATTGTCACAGCAATAATACTTGCCTTCAATTTGTAAAACTGATTTATCAGTATTTACGGCATACTTCATATTGGTTCCTTCAATATTTTCAAATTTTGGATTTCCGTCATACGTTACTTCCAATGTAGCATTTTCCCTGCTAACTTCTGCTGTTTGAGGTATCTGGTTTTCCAAAACAGCTTCTTTTGCTTCCTGGGTTCCTGCAACACTGGATTTTACTATAGCCATTTCCGACTCGGTTGGTATTTTTGCAAAATCTTCAGGAAGTTCATTTGGCGCAATATATGTCCAGTCATTATCAGTTAAGGACAATGATTTATACCACCTTCCTGAGATCAAACAAAATACTCCTGCGTGTTGATGTTCATTAGAATATCATCATCGGAGTTTTTCATAAAAGTAAAGGTTTCCTGGACAGGCTCAAACTCTGGTTCACCGGCTGATTGAAGAAGTTCGGCAGGTTTCGTACGAACAACTAACTCTGGAATGATTTTTTCTTCCTGGGATTCTTCTTTTTCCCCGTTTGCATTTTCATCATCATCTGGCTCAGTCATGTTTTCTGCTGCCAATTGTTCAACTTTTTTTGGAGGGCTTTCAATGTTTTTCCAACCTGTTATCGGATCGTTTGACGAATACCAATAATTTCCTCCTTTTAGGTAATAGATGCCTTTTTTAGTTTCTTTGACAAAAAGGAAAGGTGTGTTGACAACATATTGATAACCCTCTTTATCCGTGTCTTTTAGTATGGGATCACCATCAATCATAATCAATACTGAGGGACTGGTTTTAAATATGATCTCAGGAGGCGTATTGTTAAAATTTTCCTGAACTATCATTCCACTTTCATCAGCATTCAAGCTGGCTAGCAGCCTGTCAAGAGAAAGAACTAACTCCCATTTGGGAATTTCTGTTTCAACAAAATCTATTAAAAGGTTTACATTTTCTTCACCGATTTCTGGAAATTTGGCGGCTATTACTTTTACATCAAGCAGTGCAACGGTTCTTTCATCCCGATCAGTTGATACCCGGCATTCAAACCACATGGCACCGAAAGTGGGGGAGGTTTGCTCGGGAGTTGTTACTGAGATGGCAGCCCTTGCTTCCAGTTTGTCACCAGTAAATACTTCAGTTTGTGGCTGGTAAATGATAACAGTTCCTTTTTCTCCTTCAATTTTCTTTGGCCAGCCCAGTTCATCATTAACCTCATCGGCAAATGTATTTACAGAAAAAACGCTAATCGTTATTAGAATTGTAAAATGGGTAAGTAATTTTGAAATTCGCATCGGAATGTATTTTAAAACTTGATTATGATATTTCCAGTTAATTAATTGTTGTTTAAACTCGTAAAAACAAAATTATACAAAATAAGTTACAATCTGTTCAACATTTAAGTTGTAGATTTGTTGTAGAAACAAACAAATATTATGTATATCTTAATTCCTTATTTGCATTTTATTGGAATCATGGCCCTGATGGGTTCATTGATTACCGAACATTTATTCCTAAAGCCCGGATTGTCAAAAGCCCAGGTGAAGTCATTAACCACTGTGGATTTGATTTACGGTATAGCAGCTATTTTGGTTTTAATAACCGGGTTGCTAAGATGGTTCCTTTATGGCAAAGGGAGTGATTATTATTTGATTAATCCTCTTTTTCATGCCAAACTTACATTGTTTGTTGTTTTAGGCGTACTTTCAGTTTTCCCAACCTTGAAATTTCTCAAATGGAAGAGGCAATACAAAAATGGTGAATCACCTGATATTTCAGAAAAAGTTGTTAAGCGCCAGCTGATGTTTATCCGAATTGAATTGCTGATAATGGCTGTTATCCCATTGCTTGCTGTAATGATTGCCAGAGGGACAGGGAATTAGGCTATTTTTTTCTGTTTTCTTTTTTTCTCCTTTACTTTCGTTTCACCCGTTTTTTAGTGATGTTTTATTTATTGACAATAATTCTATTTTTGCAATCCGTTAAATAATTAATATTTTGCAAACAATGAATGAATTCTTTTCAAAAAAATTTTATTATAATACGCTAGGTGAATGGGCAATTGCATTGTTAATCCTTTTGGGGTCATTTATACTTGCCAAACTGATTTATTGGGTTTTTGGAAACCTCATTAAGCGGGCAACGAAAAAGACCAAAACCAAAATTGATGATATAATTGTCGATATGCTTGAGAACCCATCGTATTGGGAATGACAATATTTGGGGTTATGGTACGGGGCTCCGGCAACTTGCATTTCCTGAATCTATTGATAACTGGATCAATACTGTATACCATGTGATGATCGCCATAACTGTAACCTGGCTGATAGCTCGATTGGTTGATGCCATTATCAGGGAATACCTTGTTCCAATGGCTGAAAAATCTGAATCCACGATGGATGATCAGATGATCCCGGTAATACAAAAAGGGCTGCGGGCCGTTATTTGGATACTTGGTATTATTGTCGCCTTGAACAATGCCGGATACAATGTTGGTGCCTTACTTGCAGGCCTTGGTATAGGAGGGTTGGCTTTAGCTATGGCTGCAAAGGATACCGTTTCGAATATATTTGGAGGAATTACCATTTTTACGGATAAACCTTTCAAGATAAACGACCGGGTTAAACTGAATGGGTTTGATGGGATGATCACTGAAATTGGCATTCGAAGCACACGGTTGAAAACCCTGGAGGGTCGTATAGTAACTATCCCCAATTCGAAGTTTACGGATGGAATGGTTGAGAATGTTTCGGTTGAGCCCTCCCGTAAAGTTGTGCTTAACCTGGGATTGGTTTACGATACACCTGCAGCCAAAATGGAAACAGCGATGGAACTGCTGAAAAAAATTGGAGCTGCTCATCCGTCGCTGGAAGAAAACGTAATTGTTGGATTTAATAACTTCGGTGATTTTGCATTGGGAATCATTTTTATCTATTACATCAAAAACGGGGAGGATATTTTAGGAACTCAAACAGCCATCAACCTGGAAATTATGAGAAAATTTGAAGAGAACGGATTGGAGATGGCTTTCCCAACACAAACGATTTACACAAAGAATGGCAGGTAGTTATTAAATTTCAGATTTTAGAGTTTAGAGTTTTTGTATGTTGTGTTGTTTTTTATCCGAAGGACTCCAGTGGAAGATATCCTATTTTGGATTTTTCTATTCATCAACTGACTCTCCAATATAATGTATAACTATCCTGTTTGTGATTCCCTGTTTATTAATTGGATCAGGTGAGACGATGACAATAGGGTCGCCTTGTGATGCCCACTTCATATCAATTAAGATTTTATCAATTGACTTAATAAATCCACTGCCCGATTTGGGCTGCTTCAAATGCATCGGCCTGATGGAATACAATAGCGAAAGCTGACGCAACCTTTTTTCATTGGCGTTAAAAGCAATAATAGGTATGACAGTTCGCTGCTGGGAAAGATATACTGCACTTCCCCCATCGTTTGTCCAAATCACCAGAAATTTAGGATCAAACCCATTCAGAATGGTTCTTACACCTTCAGCCAGAATAGCAGTCCTGTTCAATGCATCGTGTTTTATTCTTTTTCCTGTGTCGAACCCGGTTTGCTTAATATAAGCATTTGTTTTTGCAGCTATCCGTCTCATCATCCTTACCGTTTTTACCGGATATTTTCCAACTGCCGTTTCTCCGGATAACATCACAGCATCCGCACCGTCAAAAATGGCATTGGCTACATCCGACACCTCAGCCCTTGTAGGTACCGGTGAATGAATCATGCTTTCCAGCATTTGAGTAGCTACAATAACAGGCTTTCCACTTTCCTGGCACATGTGAATGATTTTTTTCTGAAGTAAGGCTACTTCAGCTATATCCATTTCGACACCCAGGTCGCCGCGGGCAACCATTATGCCATCGGTTTCATCAATAATCTCCTGAAGGTTGGCAATGGCTTGTGGTTTTTCGATTTTGCAAATAACAGGGACATAGTTTTTCAGGCCTTGGCTTTCCTCGGTGAATCCAAGGTCACCCCTGGTGTCAATATTTTCCTTTGGCCGCGCGCCCAAGCGTATCAGTTCATTTTTTAGTATTTTAACATCGTCTCCGTTTCTAACAAAACTTAAGGCCAGGTAGTCAAAACCTTTTTTTACTGCAAATTCAGCACACTTAAAGTCTTTTGGGGTCATGGATGGAACCGAAAGATCGCTTTCCGGTAAATTGATCCCCTTGGCTGATGATATTAATCCACCATCAATAACTTTGCAAACCAATTTTTTATCCTGTCCTTTTCCTTCCCTTGCAATACATTCTATTTCTATATTTCCATCATCAAGCAAAATGCGTTCGCCTTTTTTTACTTCATCAATAAATGCCGGGAATGTCGAACTGAAAATGTTTTCAAAGCCTTTTTCCCCTGCTGTTACATCCTTTTTTCCAAACTTTATTTTCTGCCCTTTTTTTACTTCAATACCACCATCTATTACTTTACCAACCCTGATTTTAGGCCCGGATAAATCGCCAAGAACTGCAATGTGGATGTTTTGCTTTTTTTCTGCTTTCCGGATAATGGTCAAGAGGTTTTCATATTCTTCGAAAGTACCATGCGAAAAGTTGATTCGAAAAACCCTGACCCCCTCTTTTATTAATGCACTGATTTTTTCAACAGTTGATGTTGCCGGCCCGAGGGTAGCAATTATTTTTGTTAGCAGAAATGCGTTTTCTTCCATAATCTGAATTCTAATTTGTTTTTAAACTCTAAACAATAGAAATGCATTTTAATGAAAATCCTTATTCCCTGTTTTGCTTTTATAGGAATTTGCATTTTTGAAAAGGTTGTAATTCAGTGAAAAATAAAAAATGTTTGTATTTAAGTTTTCATAAGGTTTTTGGCCGGTATTTTTATCCAGATAATCCTGGTTGTGGAAACTGCTCAGATAATATTTGAATTTTATATTCGATCCGTAGGGTAATTGAATTCCCACCAAAAAACCATGTTGAAAAGGCTCAGCCCGGTCTGTGAACCATTCAACGAATTTCGTTTTTTGTCCGCCCTCAAAAGTTTTTTCTTTATAATTGAAAGCATATTCTACTTCATAACCGCCATAAATGAATAGCTTATCCAATTTACCAAGCTTTAATCCAACCGGAACACCCAGGTTATAGGTCCTGAATTTCTTTTTAACGTAGGTAATGTCTTCAGGATCGTTAGGATCGTTATAGGTTTTATAATTATCGTAAATGTAACCCACGTTTCGTAAACCTAAGCCCGTGAAAAAACCAAAATTTTTACCCAGGTCAATATTGTACATCCCCTGTAAGTTTAAAACGGGCGCAAAGCGCATAACGCTTCCACTGGAGTTTCCGTCGTCATCAATAGTGGCAAAACCAAAAATAGTTTCACTACCTCCCGACCAGTATTTTTCAGTTTGTGATATTCCTATGCTAAGGATGAATGAAAATGCTAAAATGATTGAGATTCTTTTCATGGTATAATTAATAAATGATAAAAATTGATAACGAAACAAAAGCTATTGCAAAAGGTTCAACAGCCAATGCTAAATTCATTTATGCGAAATTATAAAATTTATTGCCATGCGATAATTATCCTAACAAACTAAACTATAAATTTTAATTGATCATTTTGGTAGTCTAAAAATTTAATCACTTAATAAAGCATCCTTTTTTTTACATTTGTCACATGGTTCGACAAATCCTATTCCTCATATTAATACTTTCTATACTTTGCTCTTATGGCCAGGTTGAGGAGCAGGAATTGTTTCGATTGGGAGAGAAGGATATTAAAACTGAACAGGAAAGTGAGCGGATCGAAATCGTTTCCGCAAGCCGTTCCGAGAAACTCAGGGACGATCTGCCGGTAACTGTTTATGTAATTTCGCGTGAGGAGATAATTCGGAATGGTTATGTCAGCCTTGTCGATGTGCTGAAAGATATTCCCGGTATCAAAGTATCGCAACCCGGATCGGGAATGGAGGGTGAAACCTTTTTGATGGATGGATTGCTTGGAAATTATTATTGTAAAATACTTGTTGATAATATCCCTTTCCGCCCTTCTGTTGTCAGTGGGATGCCTATTGGCGACCAACTCCCCATCCGTCAGGCTGAACGCATTGAAATCATCTATGGGCCTGCAGCTGCCATTTATGGTGCTGATGCCATTTCAGGAGTAATCAATATTATTACGCATACTTCTGAGCGTCCTGTATGGGCCCAGGCCGATATTGCCATTGGCAATAAGGAGAATTATTTCATGGATGTGATGATCGGGGGCAAGGTTGGAAAAAATAAAAATATTCTAAAGTATACGTTCTATGGAAGTTACAGTGTCAGAGGGGATATGAATGTAAAGTATGATATTGAAAACCTTTACAATCCATCACTTTACTCTTTTATAGCACCTCATGTTGATTCGGTAAATTATTACCAGGCGCCTTTCTACAAAGGGGATTCTCTCGCACCTTTGTTGAATAATTTACCTTCGTATAGCAGGCTAATAGGGTTTGGATTGACCTATCGTGGCCTGAAATTTAATTACACACATACACTTCGCAATTCACATTCTTCCATTGGTCAGGCCCCTAACCTTTATGCCTACTATGATCCGCTGAACTATTGGGGGGAGAAAATTGACCGTTATTCGCTGGATTACACAAAATCATGGAAAAAACTGGCTTCCACAACCTATCTTTCCTATCTGAATTACCGGCTGGATAACAATTCAACATTTCGCCAGATATACAATCAGGGAGACAATGGACGTCTCTATAAATATGCTGCCTCCGATGACATCAATTTTGAAGAGGTTTTAACCTATAATTTTACATCAAACCTTGAACTGACGGGAGGGTTTTCGTTTCAATTTTCAGGAAACCTGCCGGCTACAAACGATCTCCGGGAGCCATTTGATACGAAGTTATATAAACCTTTTTCAGAAACTGTAAATTATAACGATTCTGTATTCGGGAGTTTTGGTATTAACCCCACTAATTTTAGTAATCTCGCTGGGTTTCTTCAGGTCTATTATCGCCTGAATCAATTTGTATTTATTGCAGGCGGGCGATATGATCACCACTCTGTTTACGGCGGAAGCCTGAATCCAAGGATCGGAATTCTCTACAATGTTACCCCCAGGTTATCGTTCAGAACTTCTTATGGACAGGGTTTCAGGGCACCATCCTTGTATTATACGTATAAGTCTGAAGCCTTTCGAACCCCAAATGGTATTTTGTATAATACCATCCCAGATCCTGATGTAAAGCCTGAATTATTTAGTGGTATTGATTTTGGCATCAGGCACAGCCCCATAGATAATATTTATGTTGAGCTTGTTTTACTTTACCATCGCCTGGATGATAAAATTACCTATTCCGCCAAAAGGATTGATCCGGAAATTTACCCCAATTCAACTGATACCATAGCTTTATCAGCGGTAAACGATCAAAAATCCCGGTCTGAATTGTTCAGCACTCAGTTGATCCTTAAGGCCAAGAAACTTGTTCCAAGGATCGCACTGAATACCGATTTATACATTACCTACAGCAAAGGAAAGGAAATCCTCCCTAACAATCTCGGCGAATTGAATGAATACAGGAATATGCCCAATTGGTTTGTTCAATTTAACCTGGACTTTAAGCCCCATCCATCATGGACACTGTTTTTGCACACTGTTTATTCGGGTAAATCAATGAAACGGTTTTTCCCGGTTGAGCCTGAAAGGATGGAGTACTATGGTTTTGCAACAGAAGTAAAGGGTTATTACACCATCGACTTTATGATTCGTTACAAGATCAACCAGAATTTTCAGGCTTACATTGATATCAGGAATCTGTTTGATGCGGAATATGGCGGAATTGATGCTTATGGCTCCAATACTGATTTGATTTATAATCCCCAATACGGGAGGTTTTTTCAAGTTGGCCTTAGTTTTAGAATGGAATAATTAATGAAAAAATTTCTATACATATCAACATTGCTTTATTTTCTGGCACAAGTTAGTTTTGGCGAGGAAACGAATGCTGTTCAGGAAGTATGGAATGGTCAGGAGGTTCTTTACCAGCAAGATACTTCAAAGCATAGCGGGTATGGAAGGGATATGGAATATAGAAAGGAGAAAGCAGATGGATTCAGGGCAATTGCTGATGTTGAGAAAAGGAATAACAATCTTGCAGGTGCTTTACGCTATTATTTGTCTTCGATTTATGAATATGAAATTATTGGTGATAGCAGTTCAATTGCCCGGGTCAGGTGTGAAATTGGTGAAATATTTCAGGAAGGGCAATTGTATGATAAAGCACTTGAATATTATAAACGTGCAGAGGTGTTTTTTTTAAATGAGGGTTCTATTCATAATAATATTTTGTTGCTTGAAAATATTGCCAGGGTGTATCACCGTAAAAGGGACTATCAGCAATCCCTAAATTATAACAAGAGAATTGAAAAATTACAATCACAGGGTAATCAGGAAGCGAAATTGATGGAGACTTATTTCAATATGGTTGTATGTTGGAATCAGTTGGGCCAGTTTGAGAATTCATTAGCATACAATCAGAAGATCCTTGATTATTATAGAAAAACCAATAATGCAGAACAAGTGATCATCTCACTTAACAATATTGGGTTTGCGTATAAAAACCTGGGCGATTATGAAAATGCACTGGATTATTTTGAACAGGCATTTAAGTTGGAGAAGGAATCATATGGAAGGGAGAACCCGGTAACGATGGTGAATCTGGCCATTGTTTATCAAAATATGGATGAGGATAAAAAGGCGCTCGAATACCTTCACAATGCGGCCCGCAGGGTAGAAAAGCTTGGAGATAATAATGATGCTGCTGAGTTTAATCACCTGACTTCTGTGGTTTATTTTAATATGAAGGACTATTATAATGCTCAAATATCAAACAAGGAGGCCAACAGGCGTGCAAATATTGTTAATAATTCAGGAAATTTGTTTTGGAAGCCGCATATTTGCTTTCGTCAAAAATTTGAGGCCCTGTATGATTATGAAAGTTCCATGAATGATTATCAAAATACCTTGATCTCAGGGATTCTCTTCAGCGGGTGAGGGGGCTCAGGCACAAGTGATTTGACCGAGCGGCTTTTTTGGTAGAAAAGTGTCGCGGGACGCCGAAAGTTTATGGGCAAATGAAGAGATGTCGTTCCTTAGTGCAGAGGCTAAGAACTTGATTCGGCCAATAGGCAACAGGAGTTACGGAAACTTTTTCTATCAAACCAGCTCCATTCAGAAAATCACAATTGATAACCAGCGATTGGAGAGCAAAGAGTTTTGCAGAATCCTGCTCAAGGAAGAACAGTTTTATGCTGCCAAAAAGAAGGAGAATTGGATTCGTTAAGGCAAATAGAGCGGATTCAATCCCTTGAATTGGAAACACAAAAGCTGGTGCAAAAAGAACAGGAATCGCAGATAGCATTGTTGGATAAAGAAAATCAGTTGAACGAATTAAACCTTAGAAAAGTTGAGGCCAGGAATAAGTTTCTTATTGGAATTGCTGTCATGCAATTATAATTATCTATATCGTTTATCGTTCGTTGCGATTTGCAAAAAAGGCAAATATGTTATTGCAAAAACAAAAGAATGAAATTGAGCGGCAAAAAGACGAGATTGAATATGAACGGGAACGATCGGATAAGTTGTTGTTAAACATTCTGCCGGAAGAAACTGCCAGAAACTTTAAGGAGAAGGGCAGTGCAACTCCAAAACACTATGACCTGGTTTCTGTATTGTTTACCGATTTTAAAGGGTTTACACTGGTGGCTGAAAAACTTTCTCCACAGGAGTTGGTCTTGGAATTGGATAACTGTTTCCTGGCATTTGATAAGATCATCGACAAGCACAACCTTGAGAAAATTAAAACCATTGGAGATGCTTATATGTGCCGGTGGTATTCCGGTGGCCAATACCACCAATCCCATTGATACTGTGCTGGCAGGCCTGGAAATTCGGGCGTTTATGGAAAACCTTAAAAAGGAACGGGAGGCCAGGGGCGAGGCTTTCTGGGAATTGCGCATTGGTGTTCATACCGGGTCAGTGGTGTGGTGTTGTTATGGTAAAAAATAAATTTGCCTTACGACATTTGGGAGATGCCGTTAATGCTGCCAGCCGCATGGAATCAAGCGGTGTTCCGGGGAAGGTCAATATTTCAGGAGCCACATACGACATAATAAAAGATCATTTTAAGTGCACTTATCAGAGGAAAAGTCAGTGCACCAAAAACAAGGGGAGATTGATATGTATATTGTTGAAGAGCAGATTTAGATTAACCGAACCAATTCTAGTTGGCTAATTCAACAAGTTTCGAAAATAATTCCACACTAAAACCCCATAACAGTTAACTCAGACTCCAAACAATAACTTACCAGAGTCCAGTACAAAAGATTCTTTTGTGATTTTACAACCACCATTCACAGGATTATTGTCATGTTGGGCCCTATGAGCAGGCATCCCAAACCCAAGCCCGGCCGCACCGTATTTTTCGAAGAGTTTTGTAACCCTGTTTTTTTTAGGGCCTTTGTTTTTACTATTTTCTTTTCTGAAGGATGTAAGCCCGGATTTTGTGCCCAAAAAGAAAAGAATCAGCACCCCAACTGCTGATCCTGCTGCTGATTGAGAAAATTAGAACCGGATGCACCTTTAACAACCCAAGGGGAACGGCTTTCCATATACCCGGCAGCCCTGTGAGAAAAATGAATAAAAGTGAGTAAGGGAGAGGCATGACTATATCGTCAGGGTATAGGATACCATTATTTTTCGAATTTCTTCAGCTTTTAAAGGACGTAGCGAGTACCAACGGTTTAACAAATTATCAACAATGAGAGAAACTTTGTGTCTTCCTTTGATCAACTGGCTTACGCGAAAATCAAAAACAAAACTGCCATTGTTGTAATTATTATAATAGTCCATATATTCGATGGGCTGAATATCAACTCCAGGTTTATTGGTGTAATTTTCAAGTTCTTCAATGGCTTTATCCAGGTTTTCGATTTTACTGAAATATTTAAAACTCAATCCGGTTGAGAAATTGCTTATATCAATCTCTATATCTGCTTTAATGGAATGCGAAATCATTTAGAATGTTATTGCTTGGATCCACACTGGTAGTTGTATAACTGAATTCGCTGTTTGTTCCAAAACTATAATCCTCGGCAAAAACATAATCAAGGTTCAGGGTTTTAGGTATGATGTAATTGTAACCCAGCATTGTTTTCATAACTGCTTTTTTACCTAATTGCGCCTTTCCTGTTACCGAAATGTCCAATACCTGTAACTCTTTTGATTTACCTGTATTTACAAAACGAAATCCATAATAGGCCAAGGTGTAAGTTGAATCCCAAGGTAAACAAATATTCAATGGTATTTTGATAATCCTGTTGAAAAAATGCCAAATCAATATATCGAAATAATTGGCAAATTTAAAGCCCTGTTTTACTCCGATTTCTGCATTGTAAGGCTACTTTCAGGTATCAAATCAGGATTGTTATATACGCCGAATGAACCCATCTATCATAATGTATTTCTCCGCTATAGTAGGATATCGGAATCCCTGTCCAACCGATGCTCGTAAATAAGTCTCTTGCGCAGGTTTTAGGATAATCCTGCCCTGAATACAGGTTTCGTTTCTGAAGGTGTATGTCATGTCATAGTATTCCAATCTTGCACCGGCCGAGAAATTAATTATTTTAAATATACTGAAATCTACTTCCGCGTATCCTGAAAGATTTAATAAAAAATTATTGGGTGATCCTGATCCTGAATACATTGTTGAGTTTACATCATTGTATTGAAATGTTAATCCGCCAATAAATGCCAATCCTTTCAGGAAGTCATACTTTCTTCCAAAGTTATAATCTCCATAGTAAACAGTCGACCGGATATTCTGATTATTGGACTGATCGGTTTCACTGTATAAAACCCTTGCTTTAAATGCATGGGTAATACCAATTTTGGAATAGAAATTTACAAATGGGTCCACATAAAAAGTAAACTGATCCTGCAATAAAACTGCACCCGGATAGGCCCGATAAAATCCTTCATCCAAATCAAGCCAGGCCAGTACCAAATTACTTTGATTATACATGATATTGCCGTTCAACCCGTAATTTAATCCTTTTACCTTTTCGGATCGCTGGCGTAAGTTGAAATTTAAGCGATACCTCTTTTTGGCCATTTGCTTGTCCGTAAAATGGGTCAGGGTGTCCTCAAACTCGGTACGCGGAGCACCAATATATCCATGATCTATAAGTACATTGGCTCCTATTGTGAGGTCTGTATTTTTTATCATGCGTGAGTGGAAATAATCCGCGCCGCTTATATAGGGAAATCCGCTCCACCATTTCATTTCTTTGTTTTGAGGAGAAGTGTAGCTTCCCCCAAATATTTTGATCCTTGTTAATGGCTCGAGTTTAGGGCGGGCAGTGCGTATATAAATGGCTCCGCTTAATGCATTTGATCCTGAAAGTACAGAGGCGCATCCTTTTACAACTTCTATCTGATCAATGTTTTCAACCGGAATCAAATCCCAGTAGGGCCTGCTCGCATCGCCTGAAAGCACCGGCATATCATCTACAAAAACCCCTACCTTACTCCCTACTCCAAAGGTAAATCCACTCCCCCCCCTAATTTGGGGTTCTCCATCCAAAATATTCAGTCCGGGAGCATAGTCCAGAATAGAGGCAATATTTGTAACATTTTTATTTTGAATGATCTCCGGTTTAATAATCTCCATTGAAGTAGTGATTTCTTCAATAGACCTGTCAAACCGCCCAACTTTGATT
Source organism: Bacteroidales bacterium (assembly GCA_041393255.1). Classification (GTDB taxonomy): domain Bacteria; phylum Bacteroidota; class Bacteroidia; order Bacteroidales; family JAADJA01; genus JAADJA01. The sequence goes on from JAWKKM010000026.1 coordinate 84,376, forward strand.
TCTACTCCCTGTAACGTGTTTACATAGGGTTTTAAGCTTATATTTTTCTTCAAAACTTCTCCGGATTTGACATCAAATTCAATTGTAGCAGTTTCCATACCAGTAAATGAAATAACAATAACATGATGTCCCGCTGGGATCTTAATAAGATAATTCCCATTTACATCCGTTATTGCCCCGGTCGAAAGATCACCTTTCAATTTGACATGTGCTCCGATTAAAGTTTCTCCTGTATCATCTGCCCTTACAACACCTTCGATATATCCATAATCTTGAGCAATGGTTTGTAAAGTGCAAAATATCAATAACAACAAAATAGATGATGGTATTTTCATTAATATGAACTTCTAAATTGATAAAGTAAAATTTAAAATGGTAATTTAAATGAAAATTACAATTCCTGATATTTAGAAATAAATTTTTCGGTTAACAACATATTTCGCTGTAATAATTCTTACAATGTACAATCCATCCAGTTTATCAACAGAGGATAAAGAAATAGTAGTGGAATGAATATCGCTTTGCCAGATGATTTTACCGCTAAGGTCTGCAATTTCCAATTTCGAATATTTCATTAAATCCTCGGGCATATTTTCTATTATCAGAGAACCTTCACTCCTATAAATATTAATCCTATCCAGGGGATTTTCATAGATTGCCTGTTCCCCAATGATTATTTCAAGATCATCATAATAAGCAACGCTTCCCTCAATTGAATTTGTCCCGTTTCCGGAAGTTAAAATCATTAATAGGTATTCGGGTGTGCGATCGTCAAAATATTCGAAAGCCAAGGCAATCCGCGTCCAATTTTCATATGTACCCGGAAGGTCGCACCGGGTATAACCTACTTGATTCCCTTCATTCTGTGAATTAGGAGGCAATGTACAATCATCTACATGCAAAAGTGCCTGGAATTGCAAAGTGTCATTTCCAACCGGGAAGTACTTCATCCAAAAAGCTATGCTGTCAGGACGCGCCGCAAAGGGTGTATGCCATTTCGGGTCATCCGGGTTTGTAAAAGAATAAGCCAATTCGGTTTGGATAAGAGGATGATATTGTCCGTTGCACAGCGTTCCTACAACCGGTATACCCCCCAGTGCTGAGGTATTGTATAACTTAATGCTATACTGCCCGCT
>JAWKKM010000027.1:0-82571 GCA_041393255.1 Bacteroidales bacterium
ATGAGGAACAATGTAAGCGCGGTTCATGTGGGGACCGACAATAAGCGGAGTGGCTTTAGTGTCCGTTGCCTCCGGGATAATTAGCCTAAGCCGGCAATTAACAAAATGCAAAAGCACATTGTACAAATTAAGGGCATAAACGAAATCTTATATCCGTAATACTAAAATTGTAAACTGGCTGCAGAGAAAGAATAAGTAATTCTTTACTCTAAAATAATTTATCATGAATTTTGTATAAATGACTGGCTTAAATGAAACAAAAGCTAACATGAATGCAAAAGGTGTCATTTAATTGCTTTCAATAGTTTGAAACATGCTGGAGGATTTAAGTTTAGGATTAATAATTCCAGCGCACATACTTCGACTCTTCGATAAACTCAGGGCTCAGCATGACCCCAGCGCTTTTATTGCATGAATTCGGAAATAACTGGATTATTTTTAAATTAACACTTCCTGAATAAATACTTCACCCAAATAATCCTTAATTTTGTAATGTTAACATTATAAGCTATGGATTTACAAACAAAAAAACTGGAACTGGTCCGTTTGATTATAAACACAAAAAAACCATCCATATTAAAAAAGATTGAAGATATATTTAAAAAGGAGGCAGGTACCAACTGGTACGACGAATTAAGCAAACATGAAAAACAATCCATTGAAAAGGGCCTTTCCGAAGCTGACAAAGGTGAACTTATTCCCCATGAAGAGGTGATGCAGGAAATAAAAGCTAAATATGGCTTGGAATAATGGAAATTAGATGGACCCCAAATGCCCGTATGGGGTATTTCCAGATTATTGAATTTCTTGAAACCACAGGACAATAAAAGAAATCCAAACATTTATCCTCCTGGCTGAAAAAGCCCTCAATCAAATCAAGGAAAATCCTTATATGTTTGAAGCCAGCGGAAAAAAGAAAAACATCAGAAAAGGTTTTATTACCCGTCATATTTCGCTTTACTATCGCATAAAACCAACAAAAAAGGAAATTGAACTGCTTTCATTTTGGGATAACCGTCAGGATAATTCGAAACTGACTTATTAGTTACTTTCCTTTGCGTCTCTGGCCACCCCATTTGCCTGCAGAAACAGGGATCAGCATGACCCAATGTTTTGAATTGAAGGTCACCCTTAGCCCTGAGTTTATCGAAGGGTCGAAGGGTAGACCGGATTGACAAAAAAATAAAGAACCAAACTATACAAAGGTCATAATATTTTATAGAAATATGTACAGTAAACTGAATAAATTATTATGAATTTGTGCAGTTAGTTCAATTTTTGTAATCTTACCATGAAATATAGAAGTATTAGTTCTAAATTTCATGGTTGTAATTATACAGTGGTTTATTTGAAAACATTTGATCAAAAAGTGCATTATCATGAAACTATTGGTAGCTTTCATTTTTATTTTAATATTTTTAACCAGTTGGGCTCAACCAACTGGAACTGACTACACCCAATTCGTAAACCCCTTCATCGGCACCAAAAAAATGGGCCATACATTTCCTGGTGCTGTTGTCCCTTTTGGGATGGTTCAATTAAGCCCTGACACAGATACTATTGCATATTGGGATGAGGAAAATAACGAGTACAACAAAGAGTTTATGAATATTGTGCAGGTTATCAATATGACGATCCTACCATTGGCAAGTTCAGCCATACCCATTTCAGTGGTACAGGCCATTCTGATCTTGGGGATTTTCTTATTATTCCAACGGTTGGTGAATTGCAACTTAATACTGGAACATCAGACCAACCTAATAAAGGTTACCGATCAACTTACCAAAAGAAAACTGAAAAAGCTGAACCTGGTTATTATCGTGTTAAGCTTGAGGAAGACAATATCCTGGCTGAGTTAACCACTACAGAAAGGGTAGGATTTCATCAATACTCAATTCCGGAAACCGACAGTGCGCATATCATTCTCGACCTGATGCATGGCATTTATAATTATGATGATAAAAATGTGTGGACATTTATTCGGGTAGAAAATGATACCTTAGTGACTGGTTATAAACAAACCTCAGGCTGGGCCCGAACAAAGATTGTTTATTTTGCCATGGTGTTCAGCAAGCCGATGAAAAGTTACGGGCACAAGAAATATGATGAAACGGTTTACAGGGGATTTTATCGCAAATTCAACGAAGAGGAAAATTTTCCGGAAATGGCTGGAAGAAAAATTCGTGCTCATTTCGATTTTAAAATTGAAGAACATGAACAATTAAAAGTAAAATTTGCTTTATCAGCAGTTAGCACTGAAGGTGCTGTCAAAAATCTTCAAACTGAAATTCCCCATTGGAATTTTGGAAAAACCAAAATGGAAGCAAAAGAAAAATGGAATAAGGAGCTTTCAAAAATCAAGGTAGAAACAAATACCGCTGACGAAAAAGTAGTTTTTTATACGGCCCTTTACCATGCATTTATCAGCCCAATTATCTATGAAGATGTGGATGGTCAATATCGTGGACTGGATCAGAATATCCACCAATTGGATGGTTTTACAAACTATTCCATCTTTTCGCTTTGGGATACCTATCGGGCTTTGCATCCTTTATTCAATTTGGTACAGCCTGAAAGAAACAATGATATGGTCCATTCTATGCTGGCTCATTTCGACCAAAGTGTCCATCCCATGTTGCCGGTGTGGTCGCATTATTCCAATGAAAATTGGTGTATGATTGGTTATCATAGTGTTTCGGTTATTTCAGATGCTATTGTAAAAGGGGTATTTAATGGCGATATCAATCGGGCTTTGAATGCTTGTGTGCAAACAGCAAACTATAAACCTTTTTGATGGTATTGAGTATTACTTATGGATTTGGGTTATGTTCCTGACGATATAAATGGTGCTTCAGTGAGTAAAACCCTGGAATATGCTTACGACGACTGGGCCATTGCGCAGATCGCCAAAAATGCCGGCAACGAAGAGGTGTATGATCAATTCATGAAACGTTCTGAAAATTTTATACATGTGTTTGATTCGGAGATCGGTTTTATGCGGCCTAAATTATCAGATGGCAAGTTCAGGAAAGAGTTTGATCCGCTCGATACACACGGGCAGGGTTTCATTGAAGGAAATGCATGGAATTACGGGTTGTACATCCCACAAAATCCCGAAGCACTGGTTGAACTGTATGGTGGTAAAAAGAAATTCACAAAAATGCTGGACCAGGTGTTTACACTGCAACTGGATGACAAGCATATCGAAGCCAATGAAGACATAACGCGGGATGGTATCATCGGCCTTTATGTTCATGGCAACGAGCCCGGACATCACATTCCTTATCTATACAACTATACCGGTTATCCCGAAAAAACGCAGGAGCGCGTGCGCATGATCTGCAATACCATGTATGCCAATGCTCCTGATGGTCTGTGCGGTAACGACGATTGCGGGCAAATGAGCGCCTGGTATATTTTCAGTGCACTGGGTTTTTATCCGGTTTGTCCCGGTTCGGATGAATATGCGTTGGGAAGTCTATTGGTAAGATCGGCTGAGATTGATATGGGAAATGGTGCAGTATTAACCATTATTGCAAAGAATCAATCTGCCCAAAATGTCCATGTGCAAGAAGTACTTTTGAATGGGAAAAAGTTAAAGACTCCATTTATTAAGTACAGTGAGTTAATCAAGGGTGGGGAAATGGTTTTTGAAATGAAGTAATGTCCGGGAAATCTGCTAAATTTGTTTTTTATTGAAATGCTTAAATCAAAAGGGATAAGGATTTGTAATGGGACTATTAATATTTTATTTATTTCTTGCCATCGGGTTTTCCTTTCTTTGTTCGGTATTGGAGGCCGTATTATTATCAGTAACTCCTTCATTTGTTCGCATGAAAGTTGAACAAGAAAAATCAGGGGCATTGCTGCTCAAATCCTTAAAAGAAAACATTGACAAACCACTTTCCGCCATATTAACGCTTAATACGATTGCTCATACGATAGGAGCAGCCGGAGTCGGAGCGCAGGCCGTGGCTGTTTTCGGGGAAGTGTATTTCGGATTGATATCAGTAATATTAACCATATTAATCCTTGTTTTGTCTGAAGTAATTCCAAAAACTATTGGAGCTGGATATTGGCGACAACTTGCTTTACCTGCTGCCAGCGTAATCAAAGGATTGATAGTTGTTTTATACCCGCTGGTTGTCATCTCAGAATTACTGACAAAGCTCATTATCAGGAGAAAAAAGGCTCAAAGTGTTACCAGGGAGGAAATTGAGGTTTTAACAAACCTTGGTGCCAGCGAAGGGGTTTTTGAAGAAGAGGAAGGCAAGCTGATAACCAATGTTTTGGGATTGAAAAAGATAAGGGTCAGGGAAGTTATGACTCCCCGAACTGTGGTAATTACAGCTCAGGAAAACATGTCCTTAAACGACTTCTTTAAAAATGATGAGTTTAAGCAATTTTCAAGGATCCCGGTGTTTAGGGAAACGATGGACGATTGTGCTTCGTTTGTTTTGAAAACCGATGTTCTGCAGGAGCTTGTGAAAGGAAATGATAAAAAAGCATTGAAAGAAATTGCAAGGCCCATAATGATTGTACCTGAGAATCTTTTCATCCATAAAGTGTTTGATAAACTAACCCGAAAGCATGAGCATATAGCCATGATTGTTGATGAATACAGGGGCTTTGATTGTAACTATGGAGGATATTGTCGAAACGATTCTCGGACTTGAGATTCGCGACGAAACGGATGTATATCTTGATATGCAAAAACTTGCCAAAGAGCGCTGGAAGTTAAAATCGAAGAATTAAAATAGTTTTTTAATGGACTCAGCATTCCTGAAGTTTTAAAGGCTCAGGGCTTTTTTAATTGCCAAATTATTTTTAAATAGAATAATTGTCAGTCTGAGTTGACTTCAATCGTACTCATTCTCTTTATTGTATGGTGAGGCTTTTTGATGTTCCAATAAACACTTTTTCACTTTTTAGAATTGTAAATCAAGTTCGGCAGTAACTATAAATTTCTATACCCGTTTCAATTTTTATCTACTTTTACATGGTTATTGAATGAGCCATCCAGTTGTAATTTTGCTGGAAAGGGTGTGTCATAATTCAACCAACAATAACTTTGGTTCTTGTCGATAAGAGAATACAAATGAAATATAAGGTTGCAGTAGTCATTTTAAATTGGAACGGGAGAAAGTTTCTCGAACAATTTCTGCCGGGTGTTTTACCAACACTCAGGATCAGGCTGCTGTTATTATTGCCGATAATGCTTCAACGGATGATTCTGTAAGCTTCCTGCAAACAAACCATCCGGATATCCAAATCGTGATAAACAGAATAAACGGTGGGTTTGCGCGTGGATATAATGATGCATTGGCTAAGATAGATGCTGAGTATTATGTCCTTTTGAATTCTGATATTGAAGTGACCCCCAATTGGGTTGAACCGGTGATTCAGCTGATGGATAGTGATAAAAGCATTGCCGCCTGTCAGCCCAAGCTTATGTCGTATTACAGGCGCGAGTACTTTGAATATGCAGGAGCCGCAGGAGGTTTCATTGATAAGTATGGATATCCTTTTTGTCGTGGCAGGTTATTTCAGACAATGGAAACCGACGGAGGGCAATACGACGATGTGAAGGAAATATTTTGGGCAACCGGAGCCTGTATGTTTGTCAGGTCGGAGGTATATAAAGAACTTGGAGGCCTGGATGAGCGTTTCTTTGCTCACATGGAAGAAATTGATTTTTGCTGGCGCGCAAAAAACCAGGGTTATAAAATAATGTATTGCCCCGATTCGACTGTTTACCATGTTGGGGGTGGAACCCTTCCTAAAAAGTCGTGGAAAAAGACCTACTTAAACATGCGCAACAACAACATAATGCTTTATAAAAACCTGCCTAAGGACAGATTGTATAGAGTTTTTATTGCTCGATTGTTTCTCGATGGCGTGGCGGCTGTTAAGTTTTTGGTTGATGGTGGTTTTATGGATATGTATGCCGTTGTAAAAGCCCACTGGAAATTTTTTGGGATGCTTGGAAAACTAAAGAAGGAGCGTAAAAGCAATACCCTGATGCCGGTTTCAAAAATCTATCAGAAGAACCTGGTTTGTGAATATTTCATTCGGAGAAGGCAGAAATTCAGCGAACTGGATCAGGAAAAATTCAGTTAATTTTTTTGAAAGCTTACCAAAGCCAAACGATATGAATCCATCCCAAATCCAATTACAGATCCTTTTGCATTTGGAGCTAATAATGAAATGTGCCTGAAATCTTCACGCGAAAATATATTTGATATGTGTACTTCCACAACAGGGGTTTCAATGGCCCTTACTGCATCGGCAATGGAAACGGATGTGTGCGTATAACCTCCGGCATTTAAAATGATCCCATCATAGGAAAACCCAATCTCATGAAGCTTGTTTATAATTTCACCTTCTACATTGCTTTGAAAATAATCAATCTGGTGATCAGGAAAACTATTTCTTAGGTTGTTCAAGTAATCCTCAAAACTTTTGGTTCCATAAATGTTGGTTTCCCTTATTCCGAGTAGGTTTAAGTTTGGGCCGTTGATAATGAAGATTTTCATAATTGCAAAAAATAGATTAGCAAAATTAATAAAATATTAGATTGTGAGTGTATTCACCATTTGATGCCTAAAATATTTTACCTTTGCCTTATCAATTCAAATGGGGTGCCCTGTTTTTTTTTGATTGACAATTTCATCAAAAATAGAATGTCAAAAATCGAACGACGGGCTGAGAGCATACTCTTAATACCTGATCCGGGTAATGCCGGCGTAGGGAAAATAGATTTCAGTGTATGTATGGCAACTCCCTTTTTTGGATGATTTTAAATCATTTATAAATTTAAAATTGTTTTGCCATGTATTTTAAAAAAGTGAATCAAACGATCCTGCTCCTTTTACTGGGGCTTTTGCCGGTTTTTTCTTTTTCCCAATATTCCATTTATGGAAAAGTTACCGATAAAGAAACACAGGAATCCTTGCCTGGCGCTTATGTTATTCTGGACGACAGTGCCCAGATTGCATCCTCCGATGCACAGGGGAATTATAAGTTTACGGATATAAGATCAGGACAACACAAGCTGACGGTTTCTTTTATTGGCTACAAAACCGTTGTTAGGGATATAGACTTACAAAAAAACATCAATCTGAATTTTGAACTTAAATACACAGCGTTATTAACGGACGAAGTGATCGTTCAGGCAACACGTGCCCAAAAAAAATCACCGACGACTTACAGTGTAGTAGGCAAACAGCAAATTACAGATAACAATACAGGGCAAGACCTGCCTTACATTTTACAAATTACACCTTCCGTTGTTACAACTTCTGATGCAGGAGCAGGTGTAGGATATACCAGCATTCGAATTCGTGGAACCGATATCACACGTATCAATGTAACAATGAATGGGGTCCCTGTGAATGACCCCGAATCGCAGGGAGTCTATTTTGTGGATTTGCCCGACCTTGCATCTTCGGTTGATAATATTCAAATACAAAGAGGTGTTGGCACTTCCACTAACGGAGCAGCCGCATTTGGGGCCAGCATCAATATACAAACCACAAAACTAAATCCAGATCCTTATGCGGAGATCAATAGCATTGCCGGTTCATTCAATACGTTTAAAAACACCTTGAATTTTGGTTCCGGTCTGATCAATGGCAAATGGGCTTTTGACGGAAGAATTTCTGCTATTCAGTCGGATGGATATATTGTCAGGGGGTGGTCCGATTTGAAATCATATTACATTTCAGGAGGGTATTATGGCGAAAAGAGTATCCTTAAGGCCATCGTTACTTCCGGCAAGGAAAAAACATACCAGGCATGGTATGGTACACCCAAAGACAGCCTGAAGACAAACCGAAAATACAATCCCAGTGGGGAAATGTATGATGACAACTGGAATTTGATTGGTTTTTACGATAATCAAACCGACAATTACCAGCAGGATTATTACCAATTGCATTTTGCCCATCAGTTTAATAGACGTTTGAACCTGAGTACGGCATTGTTTTACACCAAAGGAAAAGGTTATTATGAAAGCTATCGGAACAAGGACACTTATGAAGAGTATGGTTTTGAGAACGTTGTTGTAGGTGGTGATACAATTACGGAAACCAACCTGATCAGGCAAAAATGGCTGGATAATGATTTTTATGGGATCAACCTTTCAATGAACTATACCATCAATAAATTGGATATATCCGTTGGCGGAAACTGGAACCAATATGAAGGGGATCATTACGGATACATCATTTGGGCAGAGTATACAAGCAATAGTTTCATCAATGAACCCTGGTACGAAAATACCGGGAAGAAGTCAGACTTAAATGTTTTTGCAAAAGCCACTTATCAATTGAATAAGCTTATTGGGTTTTATGGTGACTTGCAATATCGCACCATCAATTATTCTTTGAGAGGAACACATGACGACCTTCGTGATTTAACACAATCCCATTCTTTCAATTTCTTTAATCCAAAGGGTGGGTTGTTTATTACCTTAAATGAGAATAACAGTCTTTATGGATCTGTTGGAGTAGCAAATCGTGAACCCAGCCGTTCCGTTTACCGGGATGCTGACCCCGGCCAGGAAGTCAGGCCGGAAAAGTTAATTGATTATGAGCTTGGTTATAAATTGCAAATGGATATTCTGAACATTGAGGCCAACCTGTATTATATGAATTACAAGGATCAACTTGTTTTGACAGGCGAAATTAACAATGTAGGAGATGCCAGGCTGGTCAATGTTCCGAAAAGTTATCGGGCAGGTATTGAATTTGCCGGTGGTGTGCAGATCACGAAGTCCCTTCGATTTGATTTGAATATGACTATTAGCCGGAATAAAATCAATGATTTTGTTTCGTTTACCGATGATTGGGATACATGGCCGGAACAGGTTTCTGAAGCGCTTGGAACGACGGATATCTCCTTTTCGCCACAAATAGTTAGTGGTGTAATTTGACCTGGTCTGCTTTTAAAAATTTTAGGGCCAGTTGGTTGACTCGTCATGTTAGCAGACAATATATTGATAATACATCGAATATTGATCGCAGCCTCGACCCCTATTTTGTAAATGACCTGAAGTTTTATTACACCATCAAAACAAGCTTCATTAAACAGATTGACCTGATGTTAAGCCTCAACAATATCCTTGATGTCGAATACGAGACCAATGCCTGGGTTTACCGCTATTATTACGATGATGTGGAATACGAAATGAATGGCTACTTCCCGCAAGCGAAGTTTAACTTTATGGGTGGGGTAAGTTTGAGGTTTTAACTCTTAACCAGTAATAATTCTTTTTCAAAATTTCCTTTTCTAAAAACTTTGAACTCGAAGCTCCCTAAACTTCAATCCCATTAGCCAGCAACCTGCGGTATTCCGAATTTTTTTGAATAAAGCTTTTAACGAAAGTACAAGCTGGTATTACTTTCATCCGCATCTTTTCAATTTCTTCGAGGGTGTTTTTTACAAGTAATTTCCCTACGCCTTTACCGCCAAGTTCAGATGGGACTTCAGTGTGAGTGAGAAAGATTCTGTCATCCATCTGAGTGTACTCAATTTTCGCAACACTGCCATTTACTCTGGCCTCGAATTGTCTGAGTTCTTTGTTATGCTTAACTTCCAGGTTATCGATTTTTTCTATCATTGTATGTTGTTTTTTGCGCCTGTCACAACTTTCAGAATTTGGATGATATATAAACTTTCCATTCTATCTCAACGATTGACCTTCAAAATCACCCCTTTTTCCGTCAGCAAGTCATTTAAAATGACTTTCAGGCTGCAAAATTACATAAATTCCCTTTAAATTTACTTTTTAACATATATTCGAGTATGAAATATTTTGACATTTGAAAATGGTCTGATCTAAAGACAAAGGCCAAACCTTGCAAAATTGAATAGTAAAACTGTATTTAATTTCTTTTGAGGTGAAATCTCATTTAAGTGTCGCTAACCTTTTATAAAACCCAAAGAATTTGTCTGAAACATCTTTTCTGATTACATAAGTTGATTTTCCGACTAAGGCATGGTCATCATAAATCCTGAATTCATCCTGCCAATCGTTAAACCTTATGATAAAATTCCAGTCGTTGGTGTTTTGGGAAAAAACATCGGATAGTGGGTTGAAAGTTTTCAATTCGATACGATGAAGATAATCAAAAACCATCTTTATGATTTTTGGGTCTTTCGATGTAAAGGTGTCTTGATGTAAATCACCATACTGAGAATTTACTGTAACAGAAGTAAATTCTTCTACAGGCCAATTATCCAACCTCGATTGGCCCAAAGAAATAAAACTGATCATAATCATTGATCCAAAAAAAATTGTTGTTTTCATGTTTGTTGTTTTTATGTTTATTAGGTGCCATTTAGATGCATTTAGTTTCTAATTTCCATAAAAAAACAACTTAAATTCCCAACCTCAATTTTATTTCATCAGCGGCAAACTGATCTTTTCTGAAATTATGGGCTTCTGTACTGAAAACAAAATCAAAGATATTTACTTCAGGATTATTCTGGAAAGTGAGATAGAAATACTTAAGGGTTTCAGCGATAAAATAGGTGGCCATGTAATCCCGCTTTTCCATCGTTTCAACATTTTCGACAGCCGTAAAAGCAATGTCGGTTTTGCAATGTTGCAGAACATCTTTATAGAATTTCAACACCATTTGACGATATTTTTCCTTGCCGGTAATTTGGTACAGATAAAATGCCGATTCGATGATCTCCGGGTTCAGGTCATAAACCGGGTAATTGGGTGTTTGGGTTGAATAATCATAAACCATAGGCTCAAGCCCATATTTATCCCATAGCCATTCCCAGGTATGCTGTAACTCCTCTGCCCGTTTTACATCGCCCGATATGGCCAAAATCGCTGGAAGGAAAGCATCGTATAAGGTAATGACACTGGACGTTCTTTGCCCTGTATTCATATCAACCCGTCCGTACCAAAGCAAGGAATCTTTTACTTCCGGGAGGTAGCTATTTATGGGTATAATACTTTGGTCCCACATATCTTTAACTTCTTTGTCTCCAAACAGCAACCATGTTTTGTACATGTATTCATAATACGAGTCAATTCCGGCACAAATATGGCTGTTGGTGTTGATCCATTCGCCGGTTTCTATATTCAGGCTTTCACCTACAAGACCGATTTCAGAACGTCTTTCAAAAACTGCCCGGGTAGCCTGTTTCGCTTTTTGATAATAAACGGGATTTCCGGTATAATAGCTCAGAATACCCATTTCAAATGTGTAGGTACCTGCTTCAGCTACGTTTACAGTATCCCCTTTTACTTCACCGGTTTTCAGATTGACCCAATAATGGGAATGCCTGTTCCCGATTCAAAGGCCGGCAGCATCCTGTCAGCAAAGTCTGTTGCCTGCGCTAAAACCCTATCGTTCTCTGTATATTGGTACATGGCCAACAACCCACCCAAAACACGTATATTCACTTCAAAAACCTTAACATAAATATCCTTGTCAAAACTCACACTATCGGTAACGTAAGTCTCAATTCGTGCTGCCTCTTTTTCCATTCCCATCACTTTCAGGGTGCTGTAGGCATCAATGGGCGAAATATACAATGGCTCTTCATACCAGTTTCTGGCATTTTTACTGATGGGCAATAAAACATCATAACCAGGCATAGGTTTGGTATGCATCCGGGTTCGGATAGTTTCCTGTTTAACATCTTCCGCCCAGTCGGTTTTGATTGCTTGGTTCGTTCGTTGTGTTTGAGCAACCGATTAGAAGAAGGATTGGAAAAAGATAAAAGATTTTCAATTTGTAAGATTCAAGCAAATCATTATTCATAATGATACATTTAAAACTGTTTGTTGATACTGTCCGATTTGAAGTATTTATAACTATGCTTGCTAGGCTGCTCACATCAGCGTGTTTGTTTGCGCAATTATTCAATGTTAAAGATGCAAATCAAAGAATTTCCCAAAGTTAATCAGTTATCATTTGATTTAACTATTTTCAAGGTGTAATATCGGATAAAACGAACAAATATTTAAGATTTGGTGGAATTTGGTTTATGCAAATATTGCATTGCTGCGCAAATAAACCTTGCCAGTGTGTCCTTTTTTATGTTGGATATTTGATTCTTGAAAAAACAATTGCCTTTCATTTCTGTTATATCTTTTATCGTTATTTATAATTACTTCTGATATAATGATTCCTGTTTTTGCAAACCATCAAATCAACAAGGCAGGAAGGATTACGGGGTGTAAATAATGTTAATCACAATAAATTATTATGGCAAAGAACACCCTTCGGTTTCCCAATAAAGAAAAGCCCGAGTTTATCAACGAACTAAGAGAAAAGGTTAACCACTATTTCACAGAAAATAATATTTCAAAATATGGAAATGGGAGCATTGTTATAAAATCGGTTTTGATAGTCACTTTTATACATTGTCCCTTATATCTTAATGATTTCAGGCGTAATTTCTTCAGTTCCCGGAATATTCGCCGGCTGGATTGCAATGGGAATTGGAATGGCTGGAATTGGAATGGTATTGATGCATGATGCTAATCATCGTACTTTTTCGAAAAATCACAATACGAATAAATGTGAAGCACCAAAATCCCTTTATCTGGTGGGTGGATTTCCTCACATGGCGTTACCAGCACAATACATTGCATCATGGCTTTACGAATGTTGATGGTTACGATGAAGACATTAGTCCGGCTGGATTTCTGCGGTTTCTACCCAACAAACCACTCTACAAAATCCATAGGTTTCAGCAGTGGTATGCCTGGTTTTTTTATGGTTTAATGACTTTGGCTAAGGCAACACGTAAGGATTTCGAACTTCTTCGATATAAGAAATAGGAAGTTCCGTTAAGCAAAAATAACAGGTACAACCTTTTAATGGTGGACGACCATTTCAAAGATTCTTTATTATGTGTTTTTCCCTGGTAATCCCAATAATTGCTTTACCCATAGCGTGGTACTGGACATTGTTATTCTTTTTTATCATGCATTTTCTGAGTGGTTTATGCTGAGTGTTATCTTTAAAACGGCGCATGTGATGCCGTAAATCAGGTTTTACCCGTTGCCGGATGAAAAAGGCAATATGGAAAACTGGAGCCCATCCATCAATTAATGACGACAACTGATTATGCTAACAGCCGGATATTTTCGTGGTTGATTGGCGGATTGAATTACCAGGTGGAGCATCACTTGTTCAAACATTAATGTGCATTATAAAAAGATTTCAAAAATGGATTAGAGGAAACTGCACAGAGAAATACAACCTCCCTTATTATGTTCAGGATAATTTTTTAAGGCTATCCAAGCCATTTCAGGATGTTAAAAATGCTTGGGAGATAATATGCTTATTCTATTTTAACTAAGCCGAAAAAACCTATTTTTGATTCATGGTTCAAAAAGGCTTTATACTCCTGTTCAGGCACCACTTACGGAGCTGAAATTAAAAAACCGTTTTATTAAAACCGCCACCTATGAAAGGGATGTGCAGCAATGGAATTCCTTTGCAACAGCAAGCTGACTTTCATGCAAGGATTGCCCGGGGAGGAATTGCACTCACTACGGTTGCCTATGGAGCAGTCAATCCGGATGGCAGAACCCATGAGGGACAAATGTACCTTCATCAGGGTGTTGCAGAACCCTTAAAAAATTTGACGGATGCGGTTCATGATGCCGGCGGCAAAGCCTCTATCCAATTGACCCATTGCGGCTTTTTTTCAAGCAATAAAAATTTAACTACCAATAAACCCCTTGCTCCTTCACGAGTTTTAAACGCCTATGGAATAATGAGTGGAAATGCATTTTCCAGGGCAATGACAGTTGAAGAAATTAAACATACAACAATGGATTTTGCCAATGCAGCATCCTTCTCACGAAAAGTGGGTTTTGATGCTGTGGAAATCCATATGGGACACGGATATTTATTGAGCCAATTTCTTTCTTCAGGTATTAATAAGAGAAAGGACAAATACGGTGGTTCACTCGAAAACAGGATGCTGTTTCCATTGGAAGTAATTGCTGAAACGCGGAAAGCCATCGGAGAGGATTTTCCCATCATCGTGAAATTAAATTTATGTGATGGATTTAAAGGGGGATTGACCATTGATGATTCAATAGAAATCTCAATGGCCCTGGAGCAGGCAGGAGTTGATGCTTTACTGCTAAGTGGTGGCTACACAAGTAAAACTCCTTTTTACCTCATGCGTGGTGAAATACCTGTTTGGGATATGACAAAAGTGGGAAAGAACATACTTCAAAAAATTGCCATTGCTTCATTCGGGCGATTGATCATCCGTAAATTTGATTTTGAAGAAAATTTCTTTTTGCCTCTTGCAAGGAAGGTCAGAGAAACTGTGAATATGCCACTGATTTATTTAGGTGGTGTAGTTTCCAAATCTGGGATCGAAGCCATAATGAACGAAAACTTCGATATGATCGCTTTGGGCAGGGCATTGATCCATGACCCTGATTTTATTCTTAACATCCAAAATGGTTCAGTTGAAAAATCAGAATGCAATCAATGCAATAAATGTGTTGCCGAGATGGATAGGGATGGAGTGAGGTGTGTTCTATGAGTATCAAAAAAAAATCCCCTTCCGAAAAAATCGGAAGGGGCCCCATGTTTATTACCAGTATAAACCATCCAAGGTAACGGACAGTTTTATCATTGTGCATTGGAATCATTTAATGGCTCAAAGATATAAAATTAGTGAATATTAAATAGGAATAATCGATCAAACAGCTGCAAATAATTTTATTCGAGAATTCGCGACCACAATTATTCTATAGAATAACGCTTAGAAGCATCCCGTCTGTTCAAATTTTACTAATTTTAAAATCGCAAAAAGCAATACATATGAAAATTGCAATTATTGGATTCGGAGCTGCGGCAATCGGGTTTATTGAGAAAATTAAACACACCACCAATCAGATTCATGTATTTGAGAAAAGCAGAGATATATATTCCTCCAGTATCTCCGGCATCCGTGCCGATGGGAAGTTATTCGTATCAAAAGACATGGGCGGAGAGCTGGACGTTGAACTGGATTTACAGAAGTCCCTGGTCGATTTTTGGATTGCCAAAACCAATGACGGCAACTATGAAACCGGGAAATCTTTTGCAAACATGGAAAATTACAAAAAGTTCTATGAGAAAGGATTTCAACCCATCATTTCCGATTTTTATCACTTAGGTACTGATCAGTTGAAACAGGTCCTGTTTAATATTTTTGAAGAATACAGCAAACTGCCCAACATCCATTTTCATTTCAGCAGCCCGGTCAGCAAAGTAGAACTTGCAGGAAATAAAGTCAAACTGGATTATGAAGAGGCCTTTGATAAGGTTTATGTGGCAGTTGGCCGTAGCGGGCATAAGCTGATAAAAGCCATTATTAAACAGTACCCTCAAATCATAATAGATAGCACGAGGGTTGACATTGGGGTCCGTTTCGAATTGCCAAACCATATAGTCGAAGAGCTGAACCGGGAAATGTATGAATTTAAAGTCAAATACAAAAGTAAGACCGGATATATGGTGAGGACCTTTTGCAACAATCCGTCCGGTTTTGTTGTGACTGAGAATTATGGTGATTTCACCACCGTAAACGGCCATTCCAAAATCAAGGAAAAGAGCAAGAATACCAATTTTGCAATCCTTACAACAGTTCAACTTACTGAACCCTTCAATGATCCCATCGGGTATGGTTCCAACATTGCTAAACTGTCGAATATGCTTGGGGGCAATCGGGTCATCCTTCAAACTTACAGCCATTTTATAAACTCAAAACGGACAAAAAACCTTTACCGTGTGGAACCAACTTTGCCGGAGGACAAATACATTCTTGGAGATATCAACCTTACTTATCCACGCAGGCTGATCGAAAGCATTATTGATTTCGTGGAAAATTTAAATATGGTTGTGCCCGGAGTTGCCCATCCCGATAATTTGGTTTATGCTCCGGAAATCAAATTCTATTCCAATGCGCTTGATAATGGAGTCTTCAAAAATTTGAAATTTATTGGAGATTGTTCCGGCTTTACCCGTTCAATAATCTATGCAACAGCACATGGCCATTTGATGGCTGAAAAAATTTTAAATGAATAAAGTCCCTACAAATTAATATCAGAGATAAATTTCTTTAATTTTAGAGGCTTAATAGGAACATTTTTTTAATCATTTTTTAATAAATATTTAATTTACATTATGAAAATTACAAATTATAAGAAAACAAGAGTGGCATTATTCAGCATTGTATTGGCTTTCTTAATGGTTTTTTCAAGCGGATCGCTTTATGCTAAAAAAGAAAAAGAGGATGATAAAAAGAGCGACACCATCAAATCGAGCCAGGTGAGCGGATTGAAATTCAGGAGCATTGGCCCGGCTTTTACTTCAGGCAGGATTGCTGATTTTGCCGTGAACCCCAAAAACCACAGTGAGTATTACGTGGCAGTTGCCAGTGGCCATGTTTGGAAAACGACCAACAATGGAACCACATTTGAGCCCATTTTCGATAATTAACGAGCTTATTCCATTGGCTGCATTGCAATGGACCCAAAAAATACAAATGTGCTTTGGGTTGGAACGGGAGAAAATAACCACCAGCGGGCCCTGGGTTACGGCGATGGTATTTATAAAAGTTTGGATGGAGGAAAATCATGGAAGAATATGGGTTTAAAAGAATCCCGCCAGATTGGAATGATCGCAATCGACCCACGCTGCTCAAATGTTGTGTATGTGGCTGCTGAAGGTTCGGTTTGGGGCCCTGGAGGAGAAAGAGGTCTATATAAAACTACCGATGGGGGAGAAAGCTGGGAAAAGATCTTAGAGATCAGCGAACACACCGGTGTAAACAATGTTATTCTGCACCCTTGCAATCCCGATATTATTTTTGCGACATCTGAACAGCGCAGAAGGCATGTATTCACAAAAATAGGTGGAGGCCCTGAATCGGCACTTTATAAATCCGTTGATGGTGGAAAAAATTTCAAAAAGTTGGAATCCGGAATACCCGGAGTGGATAAAGGCGGTATGGGAATCGCCATTTCACCGGTTGACCCAAATGTTTGGTACGTAATTATTGAAGCTGCAATGGATAAAGGAGGCTTCTTCAGGTCAACAGATATGGGCGAATCATGGGAAAAAATGTCTGATTACTCAAGCAGCGGCCAGTATTACAATGAAATTTATTGCGACCCCGTTGATGTGGATAAAGTTTATTCGATGGAAACCGTATCGCAAGTTACATTGGATGGAGGACAAACCTGGAAAAGCGTTGGAAACAATGACAGGCATGTTGACGACCATGCAATGTGGATTGACCCAAATGATACGAAGCATTTCATGATAGGTGGTGATGGCGGGGTTTATGAAACATTCGATAATGGGAAACATTATATTCACAAAACCAATTTGCCTGTAACACAGTTTTATCGTGTGGCAGTTGACAATACTGAACCTTTCTATTGGGTGTACGGTGGTACACAGGACAACAGCAGCTTTGGCGGCCCTTCACGGAATTTGAATGGTGATGGTGTTGCAAGTAGTGATTGGGTTACTACCCTTGGAGGGGATGGCTTCTGGCAGGCTGTTGAGCCCACCAATCCTGATATTGTATATTCGGAATATCAATATGGGAATATTTATCGTTACGATAAAAAAAGCGGGGAATCTATCAATATCAAACCACAACCGAGAAAAGATGAAGAATCTTACAAATGGAACTGGAATGCACCTTTTATTTTAAGCCCGCATTCACCAACCCGCTTGTATATGGCTGCCAACAAGGTTTTTCGTTCCGGACGACAGGGGGCAGTCGTGGCAGGTGATCAGTGATGACATTACTGCACAGATTGACCGAAATACATGGCCGGTAATGGATCGCTACTTGGGGTGTTGATGCGGTTGTTAAAGATGTTTCAACTTCATTGTACGGGATGGCTGTTTCGCTGGATGAATCTCCTTATAAGGAAGGATTGATCTATGTTGGAACTGACGATGGCATAATTCAGGTAACTGAAGACAATGGTCAGAATTGGAGGAAGATTGATCGATTCCCCGGTGTTCCTGCCAATACATATGTAAGTGATGTTACCGTTTGCAAGTTCTGCGATCATCTGGTCTTTGCGGCCTTTAACAATACAAAGCGCGATGATTTCAAACCTTGTTATTAATGAGCAACGACAAGGGTGTAACTGAAATCCATTGCAGAAATTTACCTGAGAATGGAGAGTTGTTCACAGCATTGTTCAAGATCATAAGAATGCAAACCTATTGTTTGCAGGAACCGAGTTCGGTGTTTTCTTTTCCATTGATATGGGAAAAACATGGACGCAATTAAAATCAGGGATTCCAACAGTTGCTGTAATGGATATCGCTATTCAGGAAAGGGAAAATGATTTGGTTTTAGCTACTTTTGGCAGAGGCTTTTATATTTTAGATGACTATTCTCCTTTGCGTGAACTTACACCTCAATTACTTGGATACAACTGCTTATATCTTTCCGGTTAAAGATGCCCTGATGTATGTGCAGAAAAGAAGGGGTGGATACGTAGTGGTTCAAATGTTTATATCGCTGAAAATCTGATTTTGGAGCCACCTTTACATACTACATTAAAGAATCTCCAAAAACCCTGAAACAGGAAAGAAGAGAAAAGGAAAAAGAGTTGGTTAAAAACAAAGAAAGGATTCCTATCCCAACCATGGAAGAGTCGGAGAGTGAAGATAATGAAGTTAATCCTTATTTGATATTTTCCATAAAAGACCGAAATGGAAATGTTGTAAAGTTAACCAAAGAAATCAGCGAAGGGATTAACCGTACAAACTGGAATTTGCGTTATCCGGGTACTTCACCAGTCAGTATTAAAGACGGAAAATACGATCCGCTGTCAATGGGTCGGGATGGGATGCTGGTATTGCCTGGTACTTATACGGTTTCACTTTCACAATTTGTGCGGGGTGAGATAACAGAATTGACCGGGCCTGTTGAGTTTGTTGTGAAATCATTGGATAATGCAACCCTGGCAGCAGAGGACGCGAGGAACTGGTTGCTTTCCAAAACAAACTGGCTGAATTGTCAAGGGTTGTGATGGGAACGGAGGAATTTGCCGAAAATTTGATGGAACGCGTCAAAACTGATAAGCAAGCAGCCCAACGCAGTATGAACACATCTGCTGAATTGATGGTAAAAATCGAGGAGTGGAATCTCAAATGGACGAGATCCTGTGGAAATTTTACGGACAGGAAGCGAAAGCAAGCCAGGAAGAAAACTGGCCGGCGGTGCCATCCATCAACGAAAGGTTGTATTCAATCCTGTATATCCATTATCGCTCAACGGCTGCTGTTACAAAAACGCAAAAGGATGTTTACGAAATCCTTAAAGAGGAATTTCCTCCAATTCTTGAAGAGTTGAAAACAATTCACAACACTTTATACCCTTCAGAGATTGAAAAAGAACTTGAAACAATAGGTGCACCCATGCACCCGGCAGGGTTCCGGAATGGAATATTGATTAGGCGAAATCACTAGTGTCCACTAAAAAATAAATATTGTTCTTTGAAATCCTTTGTTAATCTATATTCTAGAGTTTTATAGTTACGTATCGATTTGAAATCGTTATTGTGGAAAATAATCCTCGATGAATAACGGCAAATATGTTTTCGCACAGTTAACAGAGTTCCTTCCAAAAGGGTTTTTGACTGTATAGTAGTTCGCTACCATGGCGATAAGTATGTTCGGCATTTTAGCTGCTGGAATCAGATGCTTTACCTCAGTCTTTGGGCAACTTACCAACCGTGATAGTTTACGGGATTTGATTATAGCCCTTGAAGCCTCATAGCCGAAAAACCTACCATCTTGGATTTGGTAAAAGTGTAACACGAAGTAACCTTGCAAAAGCAAATGAGAAGCGGAATTGTAAGATGTTTGAGGAGTTTGCCTATCATTTGATTGGTCTTGCACGCAAGAAACGAGAGTGACAATTTTGAGATTAAAGGTAAAGTTTATGCTTTTGATTCTTCAACTATTGACCTTTGTCTGAGCGTGTTCTGGTGGGCAAAGTTTCGCAAAACCAAAGGAGGAATCAAACTGCACACACTTTACGATATCACTACTCAAATCCCTGCTTTTATTCATATTACGGCAGCAACAGTTAACGATATTAACGCCATGGATTATATCCCATATGAGAGCGGTGCATACTATATTTTTGATCGTGGATATGTTGATTACGAACGTTTATACAAGATAACTATTCTGTCAGCATTTTTTGTTGTACGAGCTAAATCTAATCTCAAATTCCGAAGAATGTATTCCCGAAAGGTAGACAAGGCTAAAGGTATACAATGTGATCAAATAGGCAAATTGACAGGCTTTTATGTCTCTAAGAATTATCCAGATAAACTCCGAAGAGTTAAATTCTATGATGAAGAAACCAAACGTACTTTTGTATTCTTGACCAACAATATAGAACTCTCGGCTGAACAAATAGCTTTACTTTACAAAAATCGTTGGCAAGTCGAGCTATTCTTTAAATGGATAAAACAACACTTGAAAATAAAGTCCTTTTGGGGGACTTCTGAAAATGCTGTTCGAATCCAGATATACACTGCAATTATTACGTATTGTCTTGTTGCCATCGTAGAGCACGATCTTAAAATAGACCGTTCAACCTACGAAATATTACAAATAATTGGGATATCCCTACTAGACAAAACGCCTGTAATAGAGCTGTTTACAAGTATAGATTACAAAGATGTCAAAGAACTAAATTATAAACAACTGTCCCTCAGCTTATTTTAAGTGGACAGTAATGAGGCGAAATAGTTTTGTATGGAGAAGTCCCCCTTTTGAAGGGGGATTTAGGGAGATGTAAAATTACACTGATGCCTAAAAACAAAATAATACCATATAAACCGGAGTTACGAAATTATGCTCCTTATTTGAGGAATAACAGTACTTTATCAGAAATTCTAATGTGGAATGAAATCAAAGGAACGCATTGGGTTTTGAGTTTCACAGGCAGGTTCCAATTGATAACTTTATTGTAGATTTTTATTGCCACGAACTCATGCTTGCAATAGAAATAGATCGAAAAAACCATAATTTCGAATATGAATATGATATAAGGAGACAGGGAATACTTGAAGATTTAGGGGGTGGTATTTATAAGATTTGACGACCTGGAGCTAAAAAATGATATGGTTAATGCACTATCGGAATTACTAAGCAAAATTGAAGAAATTAAGAATGTATAATTACATCCCCCCGGCCCCCTTCAAGGGGGGCGTTGCATTGTGGTTATGTATGAGCCTCAGCCTAGCATTGCTGTTTTCCTCTTGTTCACATGCACAACAATTCAAAAAGGAAAAACAATCGGAGAGTTTTGGAGAACAAGTCATTGTCGGAGCTGAGCGAACAAAGGATTATTTTCCACTTTTGAGCGGAAAAAGAGTTGGGATTGTGGCTAACCAAACCAGCCATATTGGAAACATCCATTTAGTGGATTCATTGTTATATGCCGGGATCAATGCAGTTAAAGTATTTGGCCCCGAACACGGTTTCCGGGGAAATACAGCCGATGGAGTTGAAATTAATTCCGGAATTGATGCTAATACGGGTATTCCAATAATCTCCCTGTATGGAAGTCATAAAAAGCCAACTCCTGAAGATTTGGAAGATCTTGACATTGTTGTTTTTGATATTCAGGATGTGGGAGCACGATTCTATACCTATATTTCAACCATGTCGTATGTTATGGAAGCTTGTGCTGAAAACAATGTTGAATTCATGGTGTTGGATCGTCCCAATCCGCATGGGGATTATGTTGACGGGCCGGTTTTGGAAATAGGTTTTTCTTCTTTTGTCGGAATGCATCCGATTCCGGTTGTACATGGGATGACGGTAGGTGAGTATGCCCAAATGGTAAATGGAGAAGGCTGGCTAAAGGATAGCATTCAGTGCAAACTGACTGTTATTTCCTGTGAGAAGTATAACCACAATACGATTTATCAGCTGCCCATAGCGCCATCTCCCAACTTGCCTAACAACATCGCCATTCAGTTATACCCTTCCATATGCTTTTTTGAAGGGACGATAATCAGTGTTGGACGCGGAACAGATTTCCCTTTCCAGGTGATTGGCCACCCTGATTTTGCCATCGGAAGTTTTGTGTTTACACCCGAAGAAATTCCAGGGGTTGCAAAAAATCCGAAATATAAAGGAGAGCAATGTTACGGCCAGGCATTACAGGGATTTGAAGAATCCGTTGTGGCAAAGGAGAGAAGGCTTCATCTTTCCCTGCTTATAAACATGAATGAATATTTCAAAGAGAAGGATGATTTCTTTACGGCCTATTTTGAGAAATTGGCAGGATCGGATAAACTGAAAAATCAAATTAATGAAGGGTTTTCAGAAGATGAAATTCGAGCAAGT
This sequence comes from Bacteroidales bacterium, assembly GCA_041393255.1. Classification (GTDB taxonomy): domain Bacteria; phylum Bacteroidota; class Bacteroidia; order Bacteroidales; family JAADJA01; genus JAADJA01. Next base: position 22,401 of record JAWKKM010000027.1, read on the forward strand.
TGGAAAAACGATTTGAATGAGTTTAAAAAGATCAGAAAAAAATACCTTCTTTATCCTGATTTCGAGTAATGTTGTATTTGTTATGCTGCTACTTTGTTGTTTTATCCATCCATTGATTAAGCAGATCAGCCCATAGCAAATATCCCTTTTCTGTAAGGTGCACTCCATCGTAAGTATAAGCGTTATTCATTTCGCCTTTGTTGTTTAAAAAATCAGAATGAAGATCAATGAATTCCAAATTCTTTTTTTTACAAATAACGCTAAGTCTGTTGTTGGCCTCATACACTTTAGTATTGATATACTTATCAATCAACAGTCGCTCTTCATTTACTGGCAACATGCTTTGAACAATCAACAGTGAAGCGGGTGATTCATTCCGGATTCGATCAATTATGATTTCAATATTTTTGACTACCTGGTTCAAATCGGATCCCTGATAAATATCATTGATCCCTATCATCAGAAAAATCAAGGCAGGTTTGGCATTGGTAATTTCCTCAAGACGGTAGAGGACATGATCGGTCATGTTGCCACTCATCCCCCGGTTAATAAAATCGGGCCGGTTAAAATGTTTTTGCAGATCAAAACTTTCGGTAAGGCTATCACCTAAAAATACAGTATCTTCAGGCTTTATTCTTTTTGGAAAACTCATATAGCTAATTTGAAAAGCAATGATACAAAAAAACTCCTTGCCAAAACCGACAAGGAGTTTCTAATAATTCTAAAATATTTTTTAGTCCTCTTCTCCTTTGAAGAATGAATTCCTGTCTGCAAACACCCTATCGAATAAACCACTTTTTTGGCCACTGTATTTGGTGTTGGGTACAAGGGTAGAGGTGACTACATATTTGTTGACCGAATCTGCAGGAAATGCTTTTAATTCGATGGGCAAAATGTTATTTCCTTCAACCTTTACGAAATGTGATGGCGTATTTGACAAAGGTTCTACATCGTCAATAAAGGCAGAGCTGGTAACTTTAGCCAGTTTATTCAAATATTGAAGCGTTTTTATGGAATCTGCTTCCTGTCCGTTCAGGAACCATTTATTTTCTTCTTTCTTCAACACAAAATTATCACTATTGGGATACCTGAACGTTATGGTCGTAAGGTCGTTTTTGTTAACTGAACACAAGGTTTTGTCTCTGTAATTATCAACATTTGCCTGAATGCTCATTTTAATAAAACCATCCACAACATAAACCTCTTTGTCTTCGGCAGGCCTTACGAAGGTTGACATTTTGCCCCTTTGTTGCTGGCGGGGATCCTGTGGCTCTTTGGGTTGAACGTAATTGAACTTGCCGATATACAGATCAGAAATCAACTTTTTATTGTTGAATAACTTAATCCGGGTGGCAGTGGAATCCGTTACTTCAAATTCAGCCCATCGGGTATCGTCAGTGGCGGCAACCCTTTCCGATTTCATGGCCATCAACTCCCTTAAAACATTATTTACTGTGCTCATGTCAGGTTTGTAAGTTTTGCCATCTGATTCCAGTTTCCATTCCTGACCTGTGCGTGTAAGGCTTACTTCATTACCTTCACCACCTAGTTTTGGGAGAATAACAATCTTTGTAACATCCGTTGTATCAATTGTTACCATTTCACTTTTAAAACTTCGCTCATCATCTTTTGATAATTTTGATAGTAAGTAAATCCCTACTAATACAACCAGAAGGATGATTAATGTCTTGGTATTTAAAAATTTTGAAAGCATCTTTTCAAATATTTTATGGTTCTACTAAAAAAGTCTAAGTCTAAAATCTAACGTCTAACATCTCTACACATATCCCACTTCCATCCTCTTAACCCTTAGGTTTCTTCTACGCTGCATGCGTATGATACCGATGATAAGGATAATGATAATGGGCAATAAGAAGTTTAACCATTTGATAAGTGTTTTTTGCCCATCCTCAATCTGATCCAACGGCCTTGAAGTTACCCCTTTGGTTCTGAGGTCAATCAACCCGGTATCATCCGACAACCAGTCAATAGAATTCACCATCAAACTCACATTGTCCTGCGACAACTGCTGCGCCCGCTGTCCCTCTCCATTCACAGGGAACTGTCCATCTGAAAAAATTACGATACCGGCATCCTGGCTGCCTCCGAATTGGCCGGTTAAAACTGCACCAACTGTCAGGTTCGATAAAGGGAAATCATTGTCATTCCACTTTTTATTAACATCGAAGTACAGAGGCACTGATTGTGTACCTGACTTTTCAGAGGTTTGTGCAATGGGTGTAAATGTTCTTGTCGTATCTCCGGTATAAGTTATAGAACTTGCAAAAGGAAGCAATACCTGTTCCAGGCCTTTGGTCACCGGATGGTCAGCGAAGGTCACTATAATGGGTAAGTAGGGGAACTTCACATTGGTCGTAAAATTAAACATTGCCTGTCTTTGCTGCACTCCAACGCTACCACAATTGGCATCAACAATAAAATTGCTCTCTACAACAATTCCTTTTTCAGCAAGCCAGTTTTCAAGGCCTGTATCAATCGTTTTCCCCTGCACAGTTGATAAATCTCCATCAACCCTGTCAATGGCAACAAACAGGTTTCCTCCCTGAGCCAGGTAACCGTCAAGAATGTCCAACTGGTAATCAGGAATGGTATCTCTTGGCCCAACGATGGCGATGGAAATGTATTTGCTTAAATCTGCATCGGGGCTGCTTAAATCAACAGGTTCAACATCATATAGAACGATCATGGATTGCATCACCTGGCTCATAGCTTGCAGTGTGGGTTCGCCATGTCCCTGAAGTATACCGATCAAGGGTTTTTCACTAACCGAAAGCTTTTTGATGCTTGTCGACAAGGAATACTCCATAGCTGCTCCCGGTTGCATAAAAGGAATCACCTCCTTTTCTTCACCCATTTGAACGATGGCTCCCATAAACACTTTTTTCTGGGTGGCCTCATCCTTTTCACGAGTGCTGACGAGCACAGGCTGAACTCCAGCCTGAAAAGCTTTTTGCTCCGACTCCTGATCTTTATTCGGGTTGATAAATTGGTACAGGACTTTCCCTTTTGAAATATTGGCATATTCTACCAATAAATCTTTGAAGTCGCTTTTGGTAACGGCAAGGTCGGGAGGCAAATCTTCGGTGAAATATGCCGTAATGGTAACCGGATCCTCTATTTGTTTGAGGATGTCTTTAGTTGCCTTGCTTAGGGTATAACGTTGGTCGGCAGTAAAGTCAAGGCGGAAGAAAAACTGTTCCGATAGTATATTGACCACGACTAATACTGCAACGATTAATAAAATCTGTGTTGTTATTGATTTCGTTTTTTTCATCTCTGATATCTTACTTTAAGGTAACCATTAATTAAAGTCTTTTCTTCGCAAGGTTTGCTTCTGTTAATATCAATCCCAGGAAAATCAAGGAAAAGAAAAACAACAAATCTTTGGTATCAATCACACCTCTTGAAATGGAATCAAAATGTGTGGAAACGCTTAAGAAACTAAGAATTTCCCCTACCAACCCGCTGAAATTGCTGGATAGCATCGAAAAAATGATTTGAAAGAAAATCCCGATGAAAAGGGCCAGCAAATAACTAACGATCTGATTACTTGATACACTGCTTGTAAAAAGTCCGATGCTGATATAGGCAGCACTCATTAATACTAACCCCAGGTACCCTGACCAAACGGCTCCATGATCGATGGGGCCAAGGCTGGCAACGGTAATGTAATAGGGTAGTGTTAATGCCATTGCAATAAGGATAAGATCAAGGGTGGCAAAAAACTTACCCAAAACTACCTGCCAGTCGGTAACAGGTTTTGTTAAAAGCAATTCGATCGTTCCTGAGCGGTTCTCTTCGGCAAATTGCCTCATGGTGAGTGCAGGAATAAAAAAGAACAGTGTCCAGTAGGCAATGCTGAAAAAGGATTGCAGACTGGCCTGTTTCACAAAAAAGATATCAGCGCCAAACAACCATGTGAAAAATCCGCTGAACCCAAGAAAAGCAATTAGCATGATATATGCCATTAGGGAGTCGAAAAACGAATTTAATTCACGTCGCGCAATTGTCCATATCTGTCTCATTTTGTTGATTTTTAAATTTTAAAATGTTGAATTTTCAATGTCGCCATTAATTCATGGTAAGCTCACGGAAGATATCCTCCAGTTTGGTTTCTATGGGTGTCATTTCGGTAAGCACCCAACCTTTATCAACGCAAAGTTTGAATATCGTCTTGCGGGATGAAAGTTCCGGTTTGCTTTGCACCTCAAAAGTATTTTCATCGCTTTGAGAAAAATCAACAACACTAATTGTATCCAATCCTTGCAAAGCTTTAAAAATTTCATTTCTCTCGCCTTCTTCGATCTTGATTTTTAAAATCTCTTTTCCTTCCGACTGTTTACGAAGGTCTTTGGATGTGCCGTCAGCGACGATTTTACCTTTGTTGATGATGAGGATCCGGTCGCAGGTTGCTTCAACCTCAGCCAGAATATGTGAACTCAGGATTACGGTTTTTTCCCTTCCGATTTTCTTGATCAATTCCCTGATCTCAACAATCTGGTTAGGGTCAAGGCCTGAAGTCGGCTCATCAAGGATCAACACCTCCGGGTCGTGGATCAATGCCTGGGCAAGGCCAACACGTTGTTTGTACCCCTTTGAAAGCTCCATGATCTTTTTGTGCTTCTCACCTTCAAGGCCACACAGCTGGATCATACTAAGCAATCTATCCTTGATCTGGCTTTTTTCAATTCCCTGCAATTCAGCAACGAATTTCAAATAATCAACCACAGGCATTTCGCTGTATAGCGGATTGTTCTCCGGTAAATAGCCGATGTTTTTCTTCACCTTATCAGGATCGTCATAAATGGAAAAATCACCGACATAAATACTGCCTTCATTTGGTGTGAGATAGGTGGTTATGGCTTTCATGGTGGTGGTTTTGCCGGCACCATTTGGCCCCAGAAATCCCAAAATCTCGCCCGTTTTTACCCTGAAGGAAATGTTGTCAACAGCTCGCTGTGCACCGTACTTTTTCGTCAGATTTTCTACAACTATATCCATATGTTAAAATTTTTTGCAAAAGAAATAATCAACTTAAAAATTTGCAACAGATTCCATAAACTTTAACAATATTTAACACCCTGTTTTGAAGTGAAAATATTGCTGATACTAAAGAATTGCGAAAGTAATAAAATAGATGGTAGATTTTCAAAAAGCCTCCATATTGCCAATAATTTATCTATTGAAAATCAGGATTAGGAAAAATCAAAATTGATGAATTAAAAACGGAAAGAATTTGTCCGGGTTTTTAATACTCTTTTCGTTCCATATCTCTCTTGTTGTCTTTTGCCTTTAAGGTCTCCCGTTTATCGTAAAGTTTTTTACCCTTGGCAAGGCCGATTTCGAGTTTGGCAAGGCCTTTATCATTTACAAACAGCAAGGTGGGTACAATAGTGAACCCTTTTTCTTTCACTTTGATGGAAAGTTTTCTGAGTTCACGTTTTGAAAGAAGGAGTTTCCTGTCGCGCTTGGGTTCATGGTTGTTATAGGTTCCAAATTGATATTCGGCAATGTGCATATTGATGACAAAAAGCTCGTGCCCCTTGAAAGAACAATAGGACTCAACCAGACTTACTTTTCCGGTTCGGATTGATTTGATTTCGGTACCCGTTAGCTGGATGCCCGCAACAATCTTATCCGAAATGATGTATTCGAAATACGCTTTCTTGTTTTTTATTTTTATCTGGTTGTCCATTGTTATGCCTCAAGTGCCTGTAGTATCAATTCACCCAAGCGGCTGCAAAAATACGAAAACAAATTCGAATCTTAATTTTCCGGGAAAAAAGAAACGGGCATATATCCAGGCGATGGTTTCTTCAATGACCTCTCTGAACCCGCTACTCGATTTATACCATTTTTGTGATCATACGAAATAGTTGGAATGGCAATAATTCCTATATCGGTTTCATTCCCGAATGCTTTGTCAAATAATATCCTGCTTCTTCGTGCATGGCAGCTTATGGAGACTAAATCCAGTTTATTGTCATCCAACCCTGATTCCTTGATCCATTTTTTTACCGCCAGGGCTGAAGCATATGTCCGGTCTTTTTTAATGTCATTTTCAAGGGCCACCACTTGAATTTTGTTTTTATCGAACCCCAGCTTGATAAGGGTTTCAGCAGAATATATTCCATCATTATCGTATTGGTCCAATTGAGAACCTTTCAGCCTCTTTTTCCCGGTTATGATCATCAGCTCGTAATTTCCTTTCAGAAATATATCCATGGATTTTTCAAGGGCATAATCCGGAATAAACCCTTCAACAACCATCAGCCTGGCTTGAACCGGCTTTTGCTGGGCAAGAAATGGATGGATGCGAAGTACATAAATAATAACCAACAATAAAATGAAAGTTATTTTTAACAAGTTGCCGAACCAGGTGGCCACCCATTTTTCTTTTTTCTTTGCGACAGCGAACCATGACATGAAAAAATTGTTTATATTGTTCGGCTCAAAAATATAACTTTCCAGGCATTTATGAATATTGAAGATTTAAGAACTGATTTTACCAAAGGCGAATTGAAGGATTCTTCAGTAGATTCTGATCCCATTTTGCAATTTAAGAAATGGTTTGAATTTGCTCTGGAATCAGGCATTTCAGAACCCAATGCAATGACATTGGCAACTTCAACTCCTGAAGGAAAGCCTTCTGCAAGGATCGTATTGTTGAAAGGTTTTGATGAATCCGGTTTTACTTTTTTTACCAATTATGAAGGGAGAAAGGGCCGCGAGTTAGCCGGGAATCCTTTTGCTGCCCTGGTCATATACTGGAAAGAGTTGGAACGTCAGGTACGTATAGAAGGAAGGGTTAAAAAAGTTAATCAAAAGGAATCGGACAAATACTTCTATGCCAGGTCGCTTGAAAGCAGGATCAGTGCTGTTATTTCAAGGCAAAGCAAGGTAGTTGAAAGCCGCCGGATAATGGAAGATCGGTGGGTAGCTTTTCTTACAGATAATTTTGATAAGTCATTTCCAAGGCCTGAAAACTGGGGGGGGTACATCCTTGAACCAAAAAATATTGAATTCTGGCAGGGAAGGCCAAACCGACTTCACGACCGGATACTTTTTACAAAGAAAAAGTACACGTGGAAATCCGAAAGGCTGGAACCCTGAATGATTAATTTACTTTAAATAAAAAAAAGATGAAAGAACCAAAAGTAGCTGACACAAAACCGATGCCCATAGACATGGATCCCGGAACGTATTATTGGTGTGCTTGTGGCCGAAGCCAAAACCAACCCTTTTGCGATGGATCACATCAGGGAACAGGATTTATACCCATACCGGTAAAAATTGAAGCACAAGAGAAAAAGTTTTGGTGCATGTGCAAACATTCGAAGAACACGCCCTTTTGTGATGGGTCGCACAAGCATGTTGAGAAAGAATAAATGAATTATTTCTTTCGGATTTGCATTAGCATAATAAAACCGGAGATCAGGTAATAGAGTGTTATGGCGAAAAAAAGCAGGGCGATTATTTTATCGTAGTATAATAAAAGATCAATTGCTACGATAAGGGAAACGCCTGCAAATAGAAAATTTAAAACAACAAAAAACAAATTTTTGGGTTGGCTTGATGCCAACAGCCATATTACATTTGAAGCGCCTGCTGCAATCAATAATATGCCGATGATATTATTGCCGTTGATTAAATAAACAACACCCGTGATACCGAACAATAATATATTGAAGGCAAGGAAATCTTTGTCAGCATTGGAATCTCTTTTTTTTGATTTTCTTCCATCGATGTAAAATTAAGTTCTTCAGAAATTATATATTTTTTCTGATTCCTTTTAAAAAAGTTTAAATGTCATATTGGCACATGTGGATATGAAACTTTTTCCACTTTCTAATTTAACAATGCGATGGCACATTAGTTGATTAGCCGCTTCAAAATTATTTTATATGAAAGCCAAAGAAATAGTAACGCACGGCGATTTAGTTGAAGCCATTAAAAATAAAGACCGAGCTTTTTTATTGCTTTATAAAAAGGGATCAGAGCAAAGTGAGTGTTCATTGAAAAACCTGGAAGCTGTGAATGAGGAAGATGCCAAAGTGGACATCTTCATGGCGGATGTCACCACGGTAAGGGATATCCATGAGAAGTATAAAGTGACAAGCGTTCCCACCATTCTTGAGTTTGCCAAAGGTGAATTTGTAAATGTGTTAAAGGGTTGCCATGAGCCGGGTTTTTATAAATCTTTTTTTGAAAATGCTGTTTATGCTGCAAAAGTGGCCAATAATGAAAAACCGCAAAAGCGGGTAACAGTTTATTCAACACCCTCTTGTTCATGGTGTACAACTTTAAAAACTCACCTGAAGAAAAATGGGATCCGGTACACGGATATTGATGTATCGCGCGATCAGCATGCTGCGGCAGAGATGCAGCGCAAAAGCGGGCAAATGGGGGTTCCTCAAACAGACATCGGTGGAGAGATCATTGTTGGATTTGACAAGACCCGGATCAATACTTTATTGGGAATCAATGCCGGTTAATTTGTATTGAAATTTGAAAAAACAAAAAATAAACGATAAAAATTAAACAACATGAAAGAGTTACAACCATTGAATGAAAATGTCCTTCTCGAAATTAACGAGGAGTTTACAGAAACCAAAACAGCTTCCGGAATTATCATCCCTGACACTGCACAGGAAAAGCCTCAAATGGCAAGGGTAGTTGCATTGGGCAATATTGAAAATCCGGGAGTTTCGGCAGGTGATGTGGTTATATACAAAAAGTATTCAGGTACGGAAGTTAAGTTTGAAGGCAAAAAATTCCTGTTTGTTCCTTATGCTGATCTGTTGGCAAAAATTGTTGAAACGGAAGCGATATAAGCATTTATTACATAAAAATCCGCAGAATGTTTCTGATTATAAGTTTGGATTCATTCTGCGGATTTTTATTTAATGTTCTATCGGATAATTAACTTTTCTGAATATTTCTTCTTTTCTGAAATAATGCTGATAAGATAAACACCTTTAGTTTCCTGGCTCAGGTTACAACTGTGCGTTATATTTCCTGATTTTGCTTCAAGCCTTTCTTCATAAACAATCCGTCCATTCATATCAGAAATAATTAGGTTGACATAGTTGTTGGTATTTATTGTGAAATTAAAATTACCATTACAAGGGTTTGGATAAATGCCAGCGATTGAAAGTTCATTTTCTGAGACTGAAGTGGAGGTATTGTATCCCCAAACTCCATAAATCAACCCGCGTCCATGAGTGGCAGCCACAACTGTATTGTCCAAATCCCGCATTTGAAGCATATCCACCCTGACATTTGGCATATTGATGTCCGGTTCCCAAACAACTTCCTCCGCTCCTGCAATGTTTGTCGTCCAGATTCCAACTTCTGTAGCCAGCATGATTTGCTGCGAATTTTGAGGATGATAAATAGCCCATCGAATTGGCATATCAGGTAAATTCCCTGAAATATTATTCCATACCAAACCACCGTTATAAGTTTGCCAAACTGAAGGAACCCCGTAGTTGGAGAATGTAACAACCAAAGTATCTTCGGAACCAGCGATATCCATACTTGACAAATAGGCTACAGGAAATTCTCCGGAGCCAATTTCCTGGCTTGAAGGTGATGCCTGTGCATTGGTAACTTTAAACAAACGGCCATCCTGTGAGCCTATAAATAGAGTGGAGGTACCATCGGGTGCGAATGGAGAAACCTTAACATGTGAAAAATATACATTGACACCGGTATTTATGTTCACTAACTGATCATAGGGATTATTTGGGATACCGCTTACTCTTAATAATTTGTTTTGATTACCTCCCGAAAAAGTGACACCATTGGCATATAAAATATTGTTTTTACTATCGTAATCAGCCGGGTTGATAAAGACACCTGTCCCGTAGTCCCCGAAACTATCATACCAGTTCCAGTTTAAAAATAGAGTATATTGGTTATAATAGTAGGAAGTTATCATGATTTCCGGCTCATCATCATCGAAAAAACAATAGGCTCCATCTGCCCCATCAATCATATCATTGATATCAAGAGGCTCACCCATATACAAAAGAGTTCCATTATCCTGTAAGCCCCCAACAAGGTAATTTTGTCCTGGAACCGGGTATATATCACATGTGTAGAATTGTAGTGTGCTGTAATTTCTATTTTTCTCCTCAAAAACCGGATTGCTTGAATTGGCATTGCCGGTATAAAACACACCACCATCAGTACCAAAAAGCATTTCTGTTGAGGAGCCCTCCTTGTAAACCTGAACATGTTGGTCGGCATGTACATAATCATCACCCCCCCCATAATACATCAATGACCAATCCGAAAGATGGTTCCAGTTATTTCCTCCATTGCCTGTTTTCCAGACATCAAGGCCCCCAACAAATACATCGTCGGGATTTGATGGGTTTACAGCTCCGATAAAGGCATGCCAGGAGAGGGAAGCCCAGGACGTGCTGCCCTCAGGCAAAGAAGTGGGAGCCCAGGTGTCACCGCCATCATTTGAACGAAGGATATATCGCCCTTCAGCCCTGTTGCCTCCCATGTTGTCAATCCAACCGGCACCAACCAATGCATAAACCCGGTTGGCATCCGATTGGGAACATGCCATAATAACTCTTCCGGGAACAGGATAGTTTGGATCAAGTTGAATAATGCTTTCATAATCATCATATACTGTCCATGAACCGGAAGTGCCTGAATCGGAATATAGAATTGTTGCCCCGCCATTGCCTTCCAGGTTTTTCATGGTTCCAACGAAAATTCTTCCATTGGGGCCAACTTCCAGGTCGGCAGGGGCAAAAGGAACATCTTCGCCTGAAATATTAGGCAGAACTTGTTCCCAGGTTTCACCGCCGTCAATGGTTCTATAGAGGCCGTCAGTGGGATCACTTTGATGATTGATGCCATGATAGAACCCGGAAACGACTCCTGCATAAACGGCAGTTGTTCCATTCTCATTTCTTATTTTTATATCGGAGATGTATTTCCAATCTTCTGTTGTCGGGAGTAATTCCCATGTCGCTCCACCATCGGTTGACTTCCAGATGCCAATACCTACTCCAGAAGATTCACGGTAAATATGCCTCGCTGTCTGGTATTCTCCTGTCCCAACATAAAAAGTCATAGGATCATTCGGATCGTAAGCTATACTGCTAACAGTAAGACTGGGCCAATAATCATTAACCGGAATCCAATTTGAGTTATCATCCGTTATATCATTGTTATACCACAATCCACCGGTAACCCCACCTGCCCATACTTTATTTCCACTTGCAAGGTTGGGATCATACATAATGGCCCGTGTACGGCCGCCCATATTGGAACCGGTTTCGGTCCACTCAATGGCCGTTTTTGCAGATTTAAACCAAGGTTGATCTTTCAATTCTTTTGTTTGATGATAAGCCTCCATCAACCTTTCGGAAGGAACCCTCTTTTGTTCCGGGTCCATTGTCATGAAATAGTTTTGAAGGGCAGCCAAATCAGGGCTGTCAGGGAGGGCTTCTTCCTGTGATAAACCAAATTGCTTATCAAGGTCCTGATAAGTTTGACTAAGGAATTGCTCGTATTTATTTCGATCCTTCATCTTGTTTGATGGGATGATTACGAAGGTCAGAGAAATTGAAATGGTAAGGATAATGGTTGCAATAAAAGCAGAACGTTTTTTCATTGTAATTGATATTAGTTTGTTTCTTGTTTTTGAGACTTAATATTCCGAAGTGATTTATTTAGAAATGTGTAATTCCCGATTAACCACTTCCTGCATTTTTGACAAATATATTGTAAAAACAGTTGCAGAAAAAATTATTTTAGTTCAGTAAATGATTCTGCAGAAGAGACAAAATTCACTCATTGAAATGATTTATTTTGTTTGAGAAAATATTGAATAAACTGCAAATGAAGCCAGCCAATGCTCCCCTTCGTACGACCCGCTTGTGATTTGCGGCAGTGCAGATGAAAGGTGCTCATCTCCAAGTTTGACAATGTTTTGATTGTTGTTGGATAGTTTTGAAGCAATGTGATACAGGCACCATGCCCTGGAAAGGTTCAATCCATCAAGGTGAATTAATTTTCCATCGGTACGATCGCTTACTATTGCCGGTTTCAAAGAAAAATCAGCATCAAAGATTTCTGGAAGAAAACCATTAAGCCACATTGAAAATTCTTCTCTGGAAAGAATACTGCTCATTAAATCAGCTTCGATCAGGCAAGGCGACAAAAAGTCAAATCCTCCGGGTTCCCAGGTTAAAGGGCAATGTTGGTCTTTCAAATAGTATTCCTGAGCTTTTTTCTCTATTAAACCTTTTAGGTCGTTATTGTTTAATGCAATCGCATAATCCCATGCAAAAGTCAGCCCAAAAGCGGTATTGGTATGTTCTCCAACCCTGATGGGATAATTCAGCCGGGGTAAAAAATCAATGTATTTACTGACAATTGAATCCGCCAGGGGTTGAAGGTTTTTGGCCCATTCCTGTCCCTGCTCATCCGGCCACGTTTCAAGTTCCTCAGCAAGCTTGAGCAACCATGCCCATCCATAGGTGCGTTCAAAGGTTTTATTATTTTCATCATAAAGGAATTTAACTTCGGTGGCGATATTTTCTTTGGTTAGGTTTTCACCGATTTTACTTCTTATATCATCTGCTTCTTTACGTCGGGAAATTCTTTCAATAACTTGACCAGCATCCAATGTCCGTGAACTGCTGAATGCCAGTCGAAGCAACCATAAAAGGCAGGATGGTGAATGCGAGGCGGGACCGCATCATCATCACTTCCCAATACGTTGCCTGGTTTGTAAGGATAGGGTTTGTCAATGCACTTCAATGCCAGTCCGGCAAATTTTGCAGCATCCTCTTGCGAGATGGTAATGTTTTGCGAAATTCCTGAATTTGCTAAAAACAGGAAAATTATTAGGGAAATCAAAATGTTTAAAACCTTGTTCATTTTCAAAGTGCGCTTTTTTGTTGAATTAAAACCTGACCAATATTATTAAAAATATTTCAGATCACGATATGAACCAGAGGGATTATATTCTCTAGTTTTTGTTTTTCTTTATCATGTAGCAGGTGGGGAGGTTAAGTATGGGATCACTTCATTTTTTTATTTATTGAGCAAACCGAATAGCAATTAAATTCTCAGGAATCATTTATCTTTGCCCGCTATGATTGTGATTGATGATATATTGGTTTCGGACGATATCCGGGATATCCGGTTTTGCTGCGACCTGGACAAATGCTTTGGTGCCTGCTGTGTGGAAGGAGATGCAGGTGCTCCCCTGGAGGAAGAGGAAATTTCTCACCTTGAGGACGATATTGATGTGATAAGGCAATATATGAGCAAGGAAGGAGTTGAGGTGATTGAAAATTTAGGGGTATTTGATTTTGATATGGCTGGGGAGTATGTAACTCCTTTGATCAATGACCGCGATTGTGCATATATTTATTACGAAAACGACATTGCCCGTTGTGCCATCGAAAAGGCCTATGAAGAAAAAGCCATATCTTTCCAAAAGCCTGTTTCATGTCATCTTTATCCCATTCGTATTGTTAAAAAGAAAAACTTTGAAGCCGTAAATTATCATAAATGGTATATCTGTTCTCCGGCTTGTTCTCTTGGGAAAGAATTAGGGCTTCCGTTGTACAAATTTTTGAAGGTCCCTTTGACCCGGAAATACGGGGAAGAATGGTATGCGAAGTTGGTGAGGGAGATTGAGAGGAAAGGGGAGGTTTAATGTACGATTTTTGATTTTAGGGAGAAAGAAACATGAAAAAGTACAAACTTGAAAAATCACATATCAGGTATCAAAAATCACATTCATAATTCCTTTATCCAGTATTAATTTTGCTTATCTCAAAGCCTCTTTATATGTCCTAATGGCTCTTTCACGGGCGAATTTATGATCAATGATGGGTTCGGGGTAATCGCATGTACCAAATTCAGGGATCCATTTTTTGATGTATTTAAAATCCTTGTCAAATTTCTTTTGTTGCTCTGCTGGATTGAAAACCCTGAAATATGGGGCTGCATCACAACCACTTCCGGCTGCCCATTGCCAGTTTCCATTGTTGGATGAAAGTTCAAAGTCCAGTAATTTTTTTGCAAAATAGGCTTCGCCCCACCGCCAGTCAATAAGCAAATGCTTGCACAGAAAACTGGCCGTTACCATCCTGACCCTGTTATGCATAAATCCGGTTTCGTTAAGCTGACGCATTCCGGCATCTACCAGAGGATAACCTGTTTTCCCTTCGTACCATTGTTGAAATTGTTCTTCATTGTTGATCCATTCAATACGATCGTAGTTGGGTTTAAAGCTGTTGTTAACCACATGTGGAAAATGATACAATATCTGCATAAAAAATTCGCGCCAGATCAATTCCTTCTGAAAAGTAAGATTAATTCCTTCGATTTGTTCCACAAGTTTACGGATGCCAATGGTGCCGAACCTCAAATGGGTCCCGATGTATGATGTACTATCCAAAGCAGGAAAATTCCTAGATTTTCATACAATCTGATCCGTCCGGGCTCAATGCGAAATGGGGGAACAGATATGGGGGATTGTTCGAATCCAATATCCTTCAAAGAAGGAATTTTGCGAACAGGAAGTTTTGCGTAATTTTCATGATTTTCAAATGGAATTGACTTAATCCTCTGCATGATAGCGCTCCATCCATTTATTCATATAGGAGTGTAAATCGTATAGGGCTTGCTGTCATTTTTTATTACTTCGCTTTTTCAAAAATAAATTCATTTCAAATGTTTTAAATTGAATATTTTTTTTTTCCTCAGAAAATCGCCTGTTTTTGATCCCGTTCAATTGCATAAGGTTCGTAATCATGATTTGTAAATACCTTTTCAATGGTGTAATTTTCAGTAAGCATTCGCCAAACAGTTTCGGGTTGGCCATGTTCAACCTTTAAATGACTGCCTTTTCAATAAGCCTGTTGTTCAGATCGTAAAGGGTTTGTTGATAAACTCACACGCGGATCATTTCTTCGCCTTATTCACTATTTCTGAATCAAAAATGAATAATGGTAAAACCGGATTGTTGGAATTAAGTGCATGAAATAAACCAGCATTATCCTCCAGGCGAAGATCGCGGCGAAACCAGAATATGTTTACAGAGGAATTCATTGAACAAAAGCAAAATTAGTCAAATAGGAAATAAGCCAAAAAAGCCACTGATAATTCAGTGGCTTTTCATATATATTTCAAGCCAAAATTACGGGGCAGGAGTTGCAGGTGAAGCAGTTGCAAGTCCTTCCAATTCTTTATCAAGATGGAATAATCCTCCAGTTTGATTTCCAGCCAGGCGGAATTTGTCAAGGATCCCTTTGAATGTACTTTCCTCTTCGATTTGCTCCTGAATATACCATTGCAAGAACTGGCTTGTGGTGTAATCCTTTTCATTAAAAGCAATTTCATAAAGTTTATTAATGGATTCCGTAACAAACTCTTCATGCTTCAGGATTTGTTCAAATACATCCAGCAAGTTTTTGTAAATTGTCCCGGGTACTTCCAGGGTCTGTCAGCGCGCCCCTTATCATTCACATACTTGATCAGTCGGGTCATGTGCATCCGTTCTCTAATTGGGAGTGGGAATACAAAAAATTGGCTGCACCCGGAAAATCCGCTTACTTCACACCATGAGGCCATGGCCATATAAATCCGTGAAGACTGCTCTTCCAACTGTATCTGATCAATTAATGCTTTTTCTACTTTCTCTTTTAACATAGCTTTCTACTTTTAAGAATTAACCAATAACTAATTTGTTTTCTATCCTTTCAATGCTTCTGCACCGCTTACAATTTCCAAAATCTCATTTGTAATGGCTGCCTGGCGCGCTTTATTATAAGCAAGGTTAAGGCTCTTAAGCAATTCCTGTGCATTGTCGGTGGCCTGGTGCATAGCGGTCATCCGTGCTCCATGTTCTGCGGCATTGGAATCGAGGATTGCTTTATAAAATTGTACTTTTAGCGACTTAGGGATGAGGTCGAGTACGATTTCCTGCTTGTCGGGTTGAAAGATATAATCAACATTTGAAGTTGATTTATTGGCCTCATCCAAAACAACAGGTTCAACCGGTAAAAACTGTTCAGCGTTCAGTACTTGAGTTGCAGCATTTTTAAACTGGTTATAGACGATGTCAACCTTGTCGAATTTATTTTGTTTGAAAAGTTCCATAATCCTGACCGTAAGTTCAGAAACATTTTCAAAAGTAAGTTGGTCAAAAAGTTCATCATGGGTTTCAAGAACGTTATATTTCCTTTTGCTGTAATACTCACTTACTTTTTTACCAATGGTTATCAAACTAAGGTTACCCGTTTGATATTGTGATTTATAGGTTTCGTGAATAAGTAAATTGGTTTTTTTGATGACATTGGCGTTAAAGGCCCCACAAAGTCCTCGGTTAGAAGAAACCGCAACCAATAATATTTTATCCGGTTCCCTTTGTTCTGAGTAAACACTGCTATCGTCACCTGCATCAAGGCTGGCACTAAGATTTTGGAGTATCTCCTTCAGTTTGGCGGCATAAGGCCTCATTTGCAGGATTGCATTCTGGGCTCGCCTCAATTTGGATGCAGCTACCATTTTCATGGCACTGGTAATTTGCTGCGTTGATTTTACGGAGGCGATCCTCGTTCTAACTTCCTTTAAATTGGGCATTTGTTTACATTAAATTTAATTAAAATATTTATTAACCGGAAGGCAATTCCCTATTTGTATTTACCGGCTATGTCTTTCGCCAGCGTTTCCATAGTTTTGATGACTTCATCAGTTAAATTGCCAGTCTTCAATGTGCTAAGAACCTCTTTATGCTTCAATTCAAGCTGTCCGACGTAATCGTCTTCAAATTGCTGAACTTTATCAACCGGAACTTTCATAAGTAGTCCTTTTGTACCGCAAAAAATAATTGCAATTTGCTTTTCGACCGTCATAGGGGAATACTGGGGTTGCTTAAGAATTTCCACATTTCTTTTTCCTTTTTCTAAAACGGCCATGGTAGATGCATCCAAATCAGAACCAAATTTTGAAAAGGCTTCCAGTTCACGAAACTGAGCCTGGTCTAATTTTAATGTTCCTGCAACTTTTTTCATGGATTTGATCTGGGCATTACCACCAACCCTCGAAACTGAAATACCCACATTGATAGCAGGACGTATCCCCGCATTAAAGAGGTTTGTTTCCAGGAATATCTGGCCGTCAGTAATGGAGATCACATTTGTAGGAATATATGCAGAAACATCACCTGCCTGGGTTTCAATAATGGGCAATGCAGTAAGTGATCCACCACCTTTAACGATTGGTTTTAAAACTTCGGGAAGGTCATTCATTTGTGCGGCTACTTCATCCGAGTTAATAACCTTGGCTGCCCGCTCTAACAATCTTGAATGAAGATAGAAAACATCACCCGGATAGGCTTCACGTCCCGGAGGGCGACGAAGCAATAGTGATACTTCGCGATAAGCAACCGCTTGTTTTGATAAATCATCATAGATAATCAGGGCAGGCCTTCCTGTGTCCCTGAAAAACTCACCAATGGACGCACCTGCAAAGGGAGCGTAGAACTGCATAGCAGCCGATCAGAAAAGTTTGTAGCAGAAACGATTACCGTATGAGCATGGCTCCATGATCTTTAATGTTTTTGAATATTCGCTACAGTTTGAACCTTTTGTCCTGGCAACATAAATACAGTAGACAGGTTCACCTTTGTCGTAAAATTCTTTCTGATTGATAATGGTATCAATGGCGATGGCTGTTTTCCAGTTTGGCGGTCACCAATGATCAACTCCCGTTGTCCGCGCCCGATAGGGATCATCGCGTCAATTGGTTTGATACCGGTTTGAAGCGGTTCATTAACAGGCTGGCGGAAAATTACTCCGGGGGCTTTTCGTTCGAGGGCATTTCGTATTTTTTACCTTTGATCTCACCCTTACCATCTATCGGAACCCCAAGAGTATTAATAACGCGGCCCAGCATTCCTTCACCCACCTCAATGGAAGCAATTTTTCCGGTTCGTTTTACTTTATCTCCTTCAAGAATATTTTCAGGGTCACCCAATAATACAACACCCACATTATCTTCTTCCAGGTTGAGCACAATACCGATCAATCCGGTTTTTTCAAACTCTACCAATTCGCCTGACTGGGCATTGTTCAGCCCATATATACGGGCAATTCCATCACCTATTTGTAAAACAGTTCCTACTTCCTCAAGGCTTTTGCAGCATCATCAAATCCTGCCAATTGTTTGCCTGAGTATTGCTGATACTTCAGCCGGTTTAATTTCTGCCGTAGTAATTATTTGTTTCTGTTAAAATCCTTTGATGTATAAATTCTTCTTAAAATCCTGCTTTAAATTCTGTATTTGTCTTTGCAGGCTTGCATCGTATTGCATGTCATCAAATGTCAATACAAAACCCCGATTAATTGGTCATCCACTATTTCCGTTAAATCAATTTCGGCTTTGGTATGTTTTTAAGCAGGCTTATAATATTATTTTTTGTTTCCTCGTCAACTTTAACCGCAGTAGTAAGGTTTGCTGAAACTATATTCTTGTATTTTTTATAAATAACAATGAACTGCTCTGCGATATCCATGATCGTGTATCCCTGCGGTTGCGGGTAATAATAATTAAAAAGTTAAGCGTCAGTGTATTAGTTTCTTTTCGAATACCTCTTTGAGGATTGCAATTTTTTTCGTTGGTTTAATAACGGGGCTGCGAAACATCAATATAAGGTCGCGGTTTTGCTTACATACATCATAAACCAATTGAGCATCTGCCTTTGTTTTTTCAAGCTGGTCCATTTCAATGGTCAGTTCAAAAAGGGCCTTCGCATAACGGTTTGCAATTTTCGTTTCTTTCATTATTGATTGGCCTCCTGGTTAATTCTTACCTACTTCGTCAATCAGTTTATCAATTAGCTGTTTGTGCCTGCCTTTTTCTGATAATTCTTCACGAACAATTTTTTCAGCAATTTCGATGGATAATGCGGCAAGTTCGTTTTTCATTTCGGTAACGGCAGCCATTTTTTCAAATTGAATGCTTTCTTTGGCGTTTTCAACAATTCTGTTGGCTTCTTCATTGGCTTTCTCTCGTGCTTCCTCAATGATTGCTTCTTTCACTTTTCGCGCATCCCTGAGAATTTCATCGCGTTCTCCTTTTGCCTCTTTCAGCAATTGTTCATTGCTAAATTTGAGTTCTTCCATTTCTTTACGCGTTTCTTTCGCCAGGTTCAAAGCTTCATCAATGGTGTCCTCTCGTTCTTTCAAGCCTTTCATGATGGGTTTCCAGGCAAATTTTGCCAGGATCCAAAGCAACAGTGAAAATGCCACCGTCATCCAAAAGATAAGTCCTATTCCGGGTTGTACTAATTCCATGTTTTTATTTTCAGTTAGTTTTCAAATGGATCATTTTAAAATGCCTTTATGTTTCAGCCAACCGCTGAAACATAAAGGCTTTGCCTGCCTGTTTACAAGAAAAGGATCAACAGACAAACAACAATAGCAAAAAAGGCAACACCTTCGATAAGGGCCGCCGCAACAATCATATTTGAACGAATGTCGCCAACAGCTTCCGGCTGACGTGCAATGGATTCAACCGCACCTTTACCAATCTGGCCAATACCAATACCGGCTCCGATGGCTGCTACTCCTGCTCCAAGTCCTGCTCCCAGTTTTGCAAATCCTGCCGCTGCTGCTGCTTGTAATAAAATCGCTAAAATTGTCATAATACAGTTTATTTATTGTGTTTAAAAAATGATTTGTTTCTATTTGTTATTAGTTCTAAGTTCTTAGTTTCTGTTTGTCAATTACCTGCTATCCTATTTTCCTTGCTCGCTTTTAATGATGTTCCTCCGTTGCCATTCCAAAATACAATGCTGAAAGCAAGGTAAATACATACGCCTGGATAAAGGCGACCAATATTTCAAGCAATCCCATGAATACCGCAAAACTCACCGATACTACCGATACTCCGTAACCAATTCCTGTATTGATATTTCCAAAAATAAAAATGAGACTCATAAAGCCAAGGACGATAATATGTCCGGCCGTAATGTTTGCAAAGAGACGGACCATCAGCACAAATGGCTTGGTGAATACGCCCATTAACTCAACAATTGGCATTAATGGAACCGGAATTTTAAGCCACCATGGAACCCCCGGTGTATTGACGATGTGTACCCAATAATTTTTGTTTGCGTTAATGGTAGTTATGACGAAAGTGAACAAGGCCATTACTCCAGTTACAGCAATGTTCCCGGTTAAATTTGCACCCCCCGGAAAAAAGGGTACCAGTCCCAATAAATTATTCAAAAAGATAAAAAAGAATAAAGTTAAGAGGTAGGGAAGATACTTCTCGTATTTTTTTTCACCTATTGAGGCCTTGGCAACATCATCACGAATGAATAATATTAAAGGTTCCAAAAAGGATTGTAAGCCTTTCGGGGCTTTTCCTTTACGTCTAGAATACGACCTGCCGATACTGATAAAAATGATACTTATCAGGATCATGCTGAAAAACATGGAGAATACATTTTTTGTAATGGAAAGGTCCAAAGGTAATCTGCCGGTAGCAACCTGTACGATCTTCCCTTTATTTTCACCCTCTAATTCAAGTTTATAGCCTTTATATTCAGCATGTCCATGTTCGAATTTGCTCGACATGAAAACGTCCAATTTGCCTTCGCAGAAGAGAATGATTGGCAATGGAATTGAAACATGTGTATGGCCTATATCCATCACATGCCATTCATGTGCATCGATAACGTGATCAACGATCATCGTTCCAGGGTTGAATTCAGATTTCTCATGATGTTCATCATGCTCCGCTTCACTGGCAAATGAAATTTGAAAAGATATAAATAAAACTCCCAGAATGGCTGCTATATGTCTCATAAAACTTGCACCTCTTATGTTCACTATCATCTGTTTTACCCGGTTTGAAAACGGGTGCAATGCTACGAAAAAATACTTAAATACCGAAATATTTTTAGGGAAACATTTCAATCGGTTATGAACATTTGGGTAAAAAGAATGGTTGATTCAAATAATAGATACAATTTTTTTAATATATTTGCCAGGCAATCAAAATCGAAAGACAATGGACATCAACGCAAAAAAAGTAGAGATCATTCAACACATCATCATGATCCAAAACCCGGAAACCTTAATAAAGATTGACCGGTTTATCCATGGATTGGAAGATGATCCGGAAAATCATAATCTAAAGAAAGAGCTAAAGGAAGGCGACAGAAAGTCGAGGGTAAATGTGGTGGGAAGTAAAATTAAGTCGATGTTGAATATGTATGAGTAGGTTTATAACTTAATTTTTAACTTTAATATGGTTGTGAGTTGAGTTGCTATTCTTGTTAAGTGAACTGATTTGTAATTAGTTTAGAGCTAAGTTATAGTATTTTTTATAGAATCTTTAATTAGAATATATGTATGGATGTGTAGCACCTAGTGAAATTCCCGGAGTGGTTGCAAATGATGCACGAATTTTTGGAACCATTGCAGAAGAGATTGTTTATGCTTTGTTTTGTCAACAATATGTTTGTACCTCAAATAGCATTTATCAAGATCATTATAATCCAGCTGCATATATTTATTTTTTGCACATTAACAATCCACATTTTGATGCATTTGTTCAATATGATTATTTTTATAATGCTTGGACTCAAAAGTTAGCTAAAGTGCCTGATATTCTCATTCATAGTGCTTCGGAGAAGGCATTTTATGAGATTAAACCAGATTCTCCCTCAGGAATTAGAGAAGGGATATCTAAAGTCGGGAAACTATCAGTGGTCTATAAAACATATTTATTGCCATATAGCCCTGGTATTAAATTTAAACCAAAAAGGTATTGGTAGCACATCTTGGATCTGACCTACAGGTTCATATTGATATTAGATATGCAGTACCGGGTTTATTAGTTTATAAACTTTGTGTTAAATCGGATAAAATTATTGATTTATCTGTTTTATTAGTATTGTTGAGGATTATTGTAAATGAGATTAATAAGCAAAAGGGAAGGAATAGATTTCGCCCTATAGATCTTAAGCCAGTTTTTAAATCTCAGAAACAATTGGTAGATCTTGCAAGGTTGTTTGGTATGACACTTGCAACTACAACTGCAGCAACAGTTGGTTGGAAGTTTTTTTGGAAGGCTGTTGTAAGAAGATTTGCTTTAAGAGGATCAATAGCAGGTGCTTTGGCTGCAATAGATGGACCTTTGCCAGTTGGAGATTTAATTGCCATTGGTCTATCTTTATGGATTATAATAGATGTTATCAAACTTAGTGATGAGTTATGGAAGGATGCTGCTAAAATTGCAAAAACTCAAATAACATAAAGGTATTTCTAAACCGTATTAATTAAGTGGGAAGCAATAAAAATATTTATTACTACCATATATATTTATGAGATTTGTACTCTTTATATGAAGCAGAATTTTATATGAAGTAGAATTAACTTATGTTTATTTGGGTTATTACCTAACCACCCTCAACTTCCCATCGATCATCCCAACAAAAATCCTTAAAGCATATTCAAATCCATCTTCGTCGGGTGTGGTTGTCATGAATTCCCGGTAATCCAATCCGACACCGATTTCCCAGATTCTTTTTTCACACCATGGACGGGCTAAGATTTCTGCTCTCGAAAAATCCAATAAAGGTTTGTTAGGGAAAAAGTCATCATTGAGGTATTCAACAAATTCTTCAATCAAAACTTCCGGTTCAACGTTATATGCCTCACCATAAGCGATCATTTTTGGAGTGAACTCATTGCTCAAAGCACCTGTGTTTTTATTGATCAACTGTTTTTGCAATCTTTCGGCATAGTCCTTTATTATTTCCAGATCATCAAATTGCTTCCCTTCAAGTAACAACTTTGAAAAATCAAAATCCTTATTATCAAATTGAAGAGTTGCAGCCAGCTTCTTCTCATGCGAAAAAGAAGTGATTACATTGCCCTGGTCAGGGCCCGTCATCTGAAAATCTTCATATTCTTTAATGTTGCCCTTTATAGAGTATTCTGATTCTGTATCTAACGGATTCTCCGGGGTAATGATAAATTTTATTTGATTGTCCTTACCAATAAGGGCAATATTTATTGGGGTAGAAAAAACTGCAGGATTTATACCATTTAGGCTAAGAATTGGAAAGCCATTGAGGATGGCTTCAACCTTACAAAAACGGGCTTCAACTTCAAGATGGTAAATCATAAATAGTAAGTATTATAGTTTTATTAAATAAATTTTGAGTTAACAGTTCACATCAATGAACTCTTTTGCATCATCATGATGCTCCTTTAACAAGTCTTTAAATTTTTGTGAGTTAAAGTATCCGACAAAATCGTCCCACTCAATATAATTAAACTCAAGTTTGTGTCCTTCCCGGTCTTTCATCAGAGGAACCAACTGTTCATAAACTTTAGATAAAAATAATTCAATACTCTCCTGTGATCGGTCAAAATATTTTTGCTTGTCTACAATTTTGAATATCAGCCGAACCAGCTTATTTTCATCGGTTTCTTTAACCGGGTCCTGTCCCAAAACTCCATATTTATAAAATCTTGAAAGCTTAGACTCTTTTTCTAATTCAGACCAATCCATCCATTCTTTTACCCGAATGTCTTTTCCATTGAAGTATCCGCTGTTCTTGTAGTGACCATTAAGCATGCGCTTAATTTCTTTCTTTAGGTCATTATCTGTCATCTTAACTTCTTTCGGTTTTTTTAAATCTTTTGGCCAGGTCCAATCTCCAATGTTTTTTGGATTTACTAAAACCTTAGGTTCTGATGTTTTTGATTTTTGTACACCATTAACACCTGCTCTTCCTTTAGCACCGGTTACTTGCCCAATAATACCAGTAAAATCCAGACTTGATTTGAGCTCAAAAGGTTTAGATTTCTTAAAGGCAATGACATCACCTGTAATTTCTATGCCAGCACTAACAGTTGCTTCAATTTTAACAAAATATAATGCTTCAAAACGCGCACCAACTGCTCCCACTATACTTCCTTTAATAGTTGCTTTTGCCGGTTCGGAATCAGGATCTGTATTTTCAGTACCTACTGGGCTGGTATTTTGAAAAGTAGCAGTTAGATCCAGTTTACCATTTATTGACGCAAATGCCTGAAACTTAAATGAAAATCCTGAAATACCAACCCCAAGTTCAAGAGTCAGGTTTACAAAAACTATGTTAAATTGGCCTACATAATTGTAATAGGCCTGGTGGTCAGGTTTATATTCTTTCCAACCCCATTCTAATGAAAAATCCCCTTCCATCACAGAAAATGAATATTCAATATAAGCACCAGCTTTTGGAATGTCTTTCAAAATTTCTGACATTAGTTGGACCCATTTCATCAATTGACCAATAAAGTATAGAAATCCCAAACCATTGATGCTAATCGGACTTCCATTCTTTTCCAATTTGACTATTGAATCAGATGACTCCTTTTTAACGGGGTCTTTAGTATAAGTTATGCTGCCTTGTCCCGATTTTGAAGTGTACGTTGTTGAGGTTTGACTTTCAACCACGCCATCACCTTCCAAAGTGTGAGTTACTTCTTCCTTGTCAAAATGTTTATATTGGCTTCCACCTTTTTTTGTCTCGGTAGTAAGTGTGTGTGAGCCTGTTGTTTCACTTTCTGTTTTTTCATATTTCTTACCTTGTCCATAAACTCCTTCCCATTTGGTGCCAGTTTTTTTCTTGTAAGTTCCTGGTAATGGCAAATTCACTTTTAGTATCCATCTATCCGGGTTGTGGACTTTGACTCGAAACCTGCCATCCGGCAAACCCGAAATTACAAGGTCTCGTGATTTACTATAAGTTGAGATGGTATCCAATAATGCTTTCCCAAATTCGACTTGTTTGCTTTTTGATGCCTTTTTGTAGGAGTCAGGAAAAAGTGATGTTGCCGACTCATTATTTAAAGGTATAATGAAGGGTGGGCCTTTAATTTCCTTACTTTTCCCATCTTCGATCAGTTCCAGAGTATCCGGAGGGCGCGGATTCATTCCTGTCCAGTTTATTACAATTTCATCATAAACAGGTGAGGCTTGTTCAGGAACCAGTTCGAAAGTTTTTAAATAAGATTGAGGAGGACAAGTCCTGTGTTTACATTTGATTGATATATTTTTGTATTTAGGTTCTTCTGTTTTCTCAGTCTCTTTATTTTTCTTTAGAGGACATTGAGTTGATGAACTTCCTACATTTGGTTGCGTGATCATATCTATTCATTAAGACTTAATTCAATTTGAGTAAGTTTATCTTCAGGCGAATAATAATCATTGTCGAGAACATTTAGCATCCATTTGGGTTTCGACTCAAATATTGGTTTATTCTCAAGGTAAAGTTGAATGTATTTTGTGACGTCTGTCTCTAGTTTAATAAGAAAATAGAGGCTTTCGTTAACAATCTTTTCAATTTCTGAGTAATTGGAATTTGAGTGTTTATTGAGCATTTTTTTTATAAACTGAGTTTTTGCCTCTTCGTTAAAATAGTCAATCTGTTCTTTGCTAATTGTGAACATTTCCCCTTAAAGTTAATTTTCTTTATAAATTCGAAACTTATGCATACTTAATAATGTGTCATGGGATTCTGGCAAATACTTAAAAACTCTAATTATTTCCGGATCTTCGTCCTCCGCAAAAAAATGGCCAACTTTTCCAAAGAATGAACGAATTTGTTCATTGTTGCAAGTTGGTAAAAACAAATTTAAAACCCGCGGGTCATAATACCGAAACAACACCACATCATCCCCTTCAATATATACCCGGTTAAATTTTTGAAAATGGGTGAACAGTTCATCAAAGGAGGCTTTGCTGGTAAAAAAAATACTACAATTATCTCCCCATGCTTGTTTAGTCATCCATTGGAACAATGGCGATTCCTTTTTACATTCCACCAAAAAGCCGGAAACACCATAAGACTGTACATCCATAGTATCTTCAAAAAGTGATTTGTATCTTACATCGCCTGTAACAAGATACCGAAACACTTCATCATTGCGGGCTGAATCGACAATACCATACAGTTTACAATCCTCTTTTTCTGCTCTTGATAGTAAAAACTCAGCAACCGATACTTGCTGACTTTCATCAACTTTGATTTCCGAACTATCCATCAGTCTGATCTTACCAGCTTTTGGTTTGATTTCGGGCGTTTCTTTAGGCAGCGGAGTTAGGGTTATTTTAGCCAATGGATGATATTAGTATTTAATCTGTTCTGAATTTAAACTCTGAACCCAAAATTGTTATTTGCCTGCTGCAGCTGCTTTAGCACATTCTTCACAAAATGGTGTTCCGTCTTTGGCAGCGGCCTTTAATGTTGCGGATTGGGGTGGAACATTTCCTGCTGCACCAGCGCCACCTGCTCCAGCTCCGCCACCCGCTCCACCGGCACCGCCACCGCCGCCACCTCCGCCACCACCGGCTTCGCCGATCAGGACGGTTGGAAATCCGGCTACTATGGAGCCGCCATGGGCAGTGCTGTCACCCATACGGGCTGCGGGTTTTCCGCCAATCATAACACCCACTGAACCCATAATTATTGAATCGGGTGGGCCGGTACATGTACACATGTTTCCTAAGGTAGCGGCTGGCATTCCGCCAATCAAAACAGTTGGAACGCCTGGTGGCATGATCGGCCCTCCCACATGTGGAATGGGCGGTGTGCCTGGAGTTACCATCGGACAAACATGCATGTCACCTACTCTTGCTGCTGGTTTTCCCATATTCTGAAAATTAAATTATTACCTGTCTGTTAACCAAAATAACTGGCAGATTTCATAAAGCATCCAGACAAAGCTTCGCCTGGTCAGTCCCATATGCAATAAGTGAACATGTATAAATGATCATTAATTATGGCTTGCTATTTAGCTTTTAATTAATGAATATACATTATTATATATGATTTCTAAAACATTCGTCAAAAATTTCTATCCTTAAACACAACATTTGATTCAACTCGATAAATTAGAAATCTGTCTAAATAATGTCTTTTTGCACCTATTGTTTTGGACAATTTAGTGGATAAAGATACAAAAAAGTGAGAATAATGCAATTTCTTACTATTTATCAAATTTCTTTTCAGATTTTAGAAACTTAATCAAGATGGTACTTTAATTGTCATAATAACAATACTTTAGTGGGAAACACATCAAGCTGGTGCAATAAAAATTCAGGCTTTTAATTTGTTAAATATTTGTTAAGGATTTAATCTTTTTTTAAGAATGCAATGATTTGATAAGTTTTTTATTAATTTTGTGTAGTACCAATGACATGAATTTTATTAGCCAGGCCTTGATCTGAATTGTTGGAGATGGAAGATGGAAGTTGATTGAGGTTGCGCTTAGTTGAATTAACACCAAAATGTTCACTATATGAGTGTATCGGATTTTCAATTTACGGATGAATTAAAACAGGCAATTAGTATTGCCCAATCCATTGCCAAAGAATATTCAAACGAAACCTTCTCAGCAGGCCACTTGCTGAAAGCCGTCCTGCACAAGGATATTGGTTTGATCCCTTTTCTTCAGTCCATCGACAAGGATTTTTATTTTATGGAAGAGTGGGCTGATGTGCGTATAGAGACCTATCCGAAAACATCCAAAATACCTGATAGTCCTGTAGCTGATGAATCAGCACTTGCTGTTTTTATGGAAGCAGACATTGTCCGTTTAAAACTTTCGAGGGATGATATTGATCCGGTTTGTGTTTTAGCCTCTTTGAGTACACCCGGTGTAGGTTTTACGTTCGAACAACTTAAAACCTTTCCCCTTAATCAAAATGAAATTATCGAGGCCCTGGTCGATAAAGCAGATTTGCAAACAGTTCTTGGTGGAGGCTCTGAGGTGAAACAGGGTGGTGCAAAGGCTGTCAAAAGCAATGCTTTGTTAAAATATTGTATCGACAAAAGTAGCCAGGCAAAACAGGGGGCATTGGATGTTGTGGTAGCCCGTGACCGGGAAATCAGGATGGTCGCCGAAATTTTAAGCAGGCGTTCAAAACCAAATGTTATTATTATCGGCGAGCCGGGTGTTGGGAAAACTGCCTTGGTAAATGGCTTTGTTCAGAAGATTTCAGGAAGTGATGGCCTTGACCATTTTGGCGATGCTAAAATATTTGAACTTGATTATGGTGAATTAATTGCAGGGGCATCCTACAAAGGCGAAATAGAAGACCGCTTAAAAAATATCATTAAGGAGATTAAACAATTTGACCGAGCGATTTTGTTCATTGATGGAATTCATACATTGCTCGACAAACAAGGGGGTTCAGGTGGAGCAGCTAATTTGCTGATACCCGAGCTTGCAAAGGGAGAATTAACCGTTATCGGTGCAACTTCACTTGACAATTACACAAAATATATTGAATCAGAAGAAGCCCTTACACGCATTTTTGAAACTGTTAAGGTTGAAGAGCCCGATGAAGATGTGGCTTTGCGTATGCTGTCCGAAGTGATCGCCTCTTATGAAGACCACCATAAAATTTCCGTGGATAAAGACGTAATAAAAGAAACCATACGCTTATCAAAAAGATACATTAAAGAAAGAAGGCTCCCGGATGCAGCGATTGATCTGTTGGATCGTACAATGGCTGTTGTCAGCATGACCGGTGAAACATCTAAGAAGGATATTGAAATCCTGAAAGAGCGTTTTGAGAATTTAATCAAGAATGAAGAAAAACTTGCCGAGGCTGAATTTTTAGTTGAGCTTAAATGGTTTTATACAGAGCTTAAAAATAAAGTTAGCAACATTCTTTTTGCCCGGGTTGATGATGAAACTGATCCCTTGAAAATGGAATCAAGCAAGGCAGTAATAGAATATTTGAATGCATTGCTTCCAAAGCTTGAAAAATTCGCTACAGAAGAGCGGGACAAAATTGAAAAGGCTGATGTTGCAGCAGTTGTTTCTTTCAAAACGGGCATCCCGATTGGTAAAGTGCAAACTCAGGAAAGAGATCGACTGATGAATACCGAAGAATATCTTAAGAAAAGGGTTGTTGGTCAGGATCATGCCATTAAGAGTATTTCGGAAGCCATTCTTGAATCACGGTCTGGTTTGACAAAAGCCGGCCAGCCAATTGGTTCGTTTTTCTTCCTCGGGCCAACCGGAACGGGTAAAACTGAATTGGCAAAAACCTTAGCCGAATTTCTATTTCAGGATGAAACATCCATGATTCGGTTCGATATGTCTGAATTTAAAGAAGAGCATTCAGCCGCTTTACTGTATGGAGCTCCTCCGGGTTATGTCGGGTATGAAGAGGGAGGCTTATTGGTGAATAAAATCCGTCAAAAGCCCTATTCAATTGTATTGTTTGATGAGATTGAAAAAGCCCATCAATCGGTATTTG
The DNA here is from genome assembly GCA_041393255.1 of Bacteroidales bacterium. Classification (GTDB taxonomy): domain Bacteria; phylum Bacteroidota; class Bacteroidia; order Bacteroidales; family JAADJA01; genus JAADJA01. Next base: position 51,756 of record JAWKKM010000027.1, read on the forward strand.
ATATTTTTCTTCAGATTTTAGATGAGGGTAAATTGCATGACAGGCTTGGTAAAGAAGGTGACTTTTCAAATTCGGTAGTATTGTTTACTTCCAATATTGGAAGTGATTTCGTTGTGGATTCATTCAACAAGGGTGATATCCCAAAATCAAGCGACCTTATGGAGATCATGACCCGGTATTTCCGCCCGGAGTTTTTAGGCCGGTTAACCGAGATTCTTCCTTTTGCGCCTATCAGTGAGGCAATTGTTGTAATGATCTTTGATATTCAATTAAAGAGCCTTTTAAAATCACTCGAAACACAGGGTATAAGTCTTGAAATAGAACCAAAGGCAAAAGAAAAACTGGCTAAGTCAGGTTTTACACCCAAGTATGGTGCACGACCGATTGTGGGAGTTATTCGAAACCAATTGCGCAGGCCCTTATCCCGTATGATCATATCCGGTAAAGTAAAAAAAGGATCAAAAGTTAAACTTTCATTGGATAAAAAAGGAGAGCTGGTTTGGAAGTATTAGCCAGAAAAGACATTACATACAAAATGATGATTTAAAAAGTGAAAATATGGGTGAAAATTCGGATGTGGAAAAAAGAATTGACACAACTGTTTTTATTTCATAAATTTACTCGAAAATCAATAAACGCAACAAATAGTTCAAATCAAATAGTAATTAAAAACAATGTAAAGATGGCAAAAAAAACTGTTATTACTGAAGTTCAGGATGTGGAAGTTGGTGAATCCATATTGGAATTTCCACAAAACCGCACTTTAATGGTTGAACAACTTACTTATGACGAACCGGCAAAGCCTGAAATCGTTAGTGGATTGAAAACGGTTGATGATGTTTTCGAACATTACAAGCCCAATGTTGATGTCGAATTTCAGGATATGGAAGGAACTCCTAAAAAAGAAAAATTGAATTTTTCCAACCTGGGTGATTTCGGAGTAAAAGGAATTACTGCCCAGAGTGAATTTCTAAAAAGTTTGCAAATTCAACAGGATGAATACCAGAAAATTATCAAGCAACTAAAAAGCAACAAACAATTGCGCAACGTAATTGAAGATGTTGAGAGCAAGCAGGCTTTATTGGGGACCATCCATGCATTATTAAAAGAGTTAGAAGATTCAAAATAGAAAAATTTATTGATTAAAACAGATTCAATCATGGAAGAGAAAAAACAAGAACAACAAAATAAAGAACAATTCAAGGAAAAAGAACTTGATTTAAGTTCAATAACCAATCCAAAGGAGTTACTCGAGGAGAGTACAAGCAAACTTGAAAAGTTTGGCGGCTTCGACCTTATCGAAGGTACAATTGATGGAATTCAGAAAATGAATCCCAAGAAAAAGGCCACCAAACAAATATTTTTATCTGAAAAGCAATTTAAAGCACAGAGGGACAAACTGAAGGAAACCTTGAAAATCTGGGCTGATTTGTTAAGCCAGCAAGCAGGAATTCCTGAATTGGTGGAATCGTGCGAAACCAAATCAAAGGAAGCTGAAAAGACTTTAAAAGAAAATTTAAAGAAAGCGATTGAGGTAACAAAAGATCTGGAAAGGTCATATCGATCAATTGCACTTTTCTATAACAACACAGAAAACGATCAGGTAAAATATGTTTCCCTTATGAATGCTTCGCCTGACCAGTTAAGGGACCTTGATAATCCACGGTTCATTAATGCTGTATCATCTGAGTTGGATAAGAATTTTGACCGGCTTTCACTTAAAAACAATTATAGCTTAATGGTTGTTCCGGGATACCTGGGTTCAAAGGCTGTTGTGGACAAGTGGGGTAAATTTGCTCATAAAAATAAAGTTTTAATGGTGACAGATTTTCGGAACCTTGAGGATGTGGAAAGTACCATGGAGATGTTTGAAGAGGAAAGCCTTAACGGGGGTGATGCTCACCTTGCCAATGTTATTATGGCCTGTAACTGGTTAGTAGGTAGGCAAAAGTATGGTGAAGTGGGAGAGGATGAAGATCTTTTTGTTCCTCCCTCTAGCGCACTTGCCGGAAAGCTTTATAATACTTCGGGAACCATTATGTCGCAGGGGGCAGCCGGTAAAAAATACGGAACTCTCAATGAAGTTAGTGGTGCCCGCTACGATCTTAAAAAGTCAGAAATAGCAGCCCTAAACGATTTGAATGTAATTCCGATGGTTTTTGAGGATAACCGTGTAATGGCTTTCTCAAACAAAACATTATTCAACGGAAATAACATTGGTTTGCAGGAATATCCGATAGTCAGGGTATTTGATTGGATTGGGAAAGTATTTATGAATTTCTTTAATGATGTTGCTTTTCAAAAATTTGATACAAAATTGCAAGCCGACATTAGAGAAGAAATAATATTGTTCCTTAATGATTACAAAGGGAAATTATTTGAAGACTATACATTTGATCCTGGTAAAGGAATTGTTCAGGATAAAGTAACCAAAGACATTTCCATTAATGTTCATATCAAGCCATTTTTTGCTGCCAAGAATTTTTATATCAAGCTTTCGGGCCACGATGGAAAAGATGGGCGTGAATGGGAACAGGAAGTTGAATAATTTGAGTATTCTTTTAACATGATAGCTAAAATAATTATTTATTAACTTAAAACTTTTTATTATGTCAGTTTATTTAAAAGTAGATGGTTTCACCGAGCGTGAAGTCTTAAAAGTAGATTATGCTCTGCATCAGGAAAGTGATGTGGAAGGAAGGCCTTCAGCCATTACCCGGGGAGGTAAAATCGATGTTATGGTTAAATCTCTCAATGATGGGAACTCCGAATTTTTTGAGTGGGTTTGCGATCCGTATACTACCAAGGATGGTACCATTGAATTTGAAAAGCGTGATGGTACAAACATGAAAACCCTGAAGTTTACGGATGCATATTTGGTCGATTATCGGGAATCTTATGATTCTATTGATGAAAACCTTCAACATGAGATTTTCACTATTTCAGCTAAAAAAATTGATATTGGTGGCGTTTACCACGAAAATCACTGGGCTGATTAAAACCATTCAATTATTTGGGATGTCGGGAACTTGTCTTGGTTTTCGACATCCTTAAAACTGTTTTAGATTAAACAAAAAAACAACGATCATGGCGTTCAATGCAATTCTTTCGATTTTAGATTCAAGCGGCCAGGCACAAACTTCACTCAAGGTGCTGGAAATGGATTTTGGATTTTCTCAAAATACCGACAACACCGGAAAGCCAACAGGAAGGCCCCTGATCCATAACATTAATATGGTTGTTGAATCTACCAATGATACACAAATTGCTGATTGGATGGTGAGTTTTGGCGGAGTTAAAGACGGGAAGATTGAGATTAACCTTCGAAACAACCTCAAAAAGACAATAAAATTTAAGAATGCCTATTGCATTCAATACCACGAATCATTCAATCACCAGGGTGAGGAATCACCCATGCACATCAGCTTTAGCATTTCGCCTACGGAAATTGAGCTGGATGATAGTATTTTCATATCTAATATTTAAGTATCATGAACCATGTAGCTGAAATTGTAATTGAAATTTCCGGTTATCAAGGAAAAATGGGAAACAAACTGGAAAGCTTTTCCCATTTGTCTTTGCAACAAAGTGTTTTTGGGCACCATTCACTGGAAATTGTTTGCCGAAGGGATACCCTGGAAGAAGAAGGAAATTTTGTTTTAAGCAATTCTGCAAACATCCTGGGTAAGGAAATCAAATTGAAGATTTCAACCGAGCAAAAGCATAAAAACGAATTTATCGGCATAATTACTCAGGTAAGTGCCAGTAAAACAGATGGCCCCATGGGAGGGGATATTGTAATTTCAGCCGAAAGCCCTGACATTAAACTTGACGATGGTGAGCATTGCCGGTCGTTTGAAAAGAAAACCCTTGAAAAAATTATCAAACAGGTACTGAAAGAGTATTCGTTTGATACAAAAAATATTAAACCCGAAAAATCAACGGATCCCAATCCATACATTGTTCAGTATAAAGAAAGTGCCTATGCTTTCATCAATCGGCTGGCAGCCAAAAAAGGAGAGTGGTTTTTTTACAATGGAACCGACCTTGTTTTTGGTGCCTTACCATCCAAATCAGTTGATCTTCAGTATGGAATAGATCTATTCAATTTTGATTTCTCTTTGAAACTGGATGATTTGAAATTCAAATACATGGCCTATGATTATTTGAACGAGAAGGTCATAAGTAGTGATTCAGGGTCACAAAGTGTTTCTAAAATGTCGGCTGAAGCCAAGATTGCTTATGACCACTCCGAAAAGCTTTATACGCATGAAACGCTCAGTTTGTACAATCATGCGCTATCTGAATCCGATGCAAAGGGACATTTGGATGATAAGGTTTTGTTGATCAAAAAATCACAGACATCTGGTTTTGTAACTGTTAATGGTAGTTCTGATAATCCAAACCTGATTTTGGGATGTGAAATTAATATTAAGGAAACCATTAAAAAGGAAGACCGAAAAGAAAAAAAGGTAGAGCATGGAACCTATATTGTTACCAGCCTATCCCACTCTTGCGACCGTACAGGAAATTATCAAAATAGCTTTACTGCCATTCCGGTTGACATTGAGGTCCCTCCATTTACAACCCCTCATGCCATCCCTTTTTGCGAAACCCAAAGTGCAAAAGTGATGGACAACAACGACCCGGAAGCGATGGGACGCATTCGTGTCCAGTTTTTCTGGCAACAGGATGAAAACACAGTATCTCCCTGGATCAGGGTCATAACTCCTCATTCCGGTTTGGAAAAAGGGATGTATTTCATTCCTGAGATCGGTGATGAAGTGCTGGTAGCTTTCGAAGGAGGAAATGCAGAAAAGCCCTACGTGCTTGGCAGCCTATACCATGGCAAAGCAAAACCGGACACCCTTTTCGATAAGGACAACAACATCAAAGCCATTCGTACCCGCAGCGGCCATACCATTGAGTTTATCGATAAAGATGGAAGCGAAGAAATGAAAATATACGATTACAATAAGGAAAATTATGTAATTACCTTGTCAACCCATGAATCGAAAATCAAAGTTGAATCACTCGGTGATATTGAAATGGTAGCGCAAGGTGATTTTAATATCGAAGCCATTGGTGACCTGAAAGTAAAAGCCAATAACATTCAGATGGAATCGAACATGGATTACGATATGAAGACCACCAACATGAAGATTGATGCGGCCTCTAATTACGAAGCCAAAGGCACCAACATGAAATCCGAGGCCAACGCCCAGATGGTATTAAAGGCCGCGCCACTATGGATGTACAGGCCAGCGCCAAAATGACTGTTAACGGAGGAGGACTGCTGGAGCAAAAGGGTGGCTTGATCAAAATTAATTAATAGTACTGAATGATAATTTAATAGTACTGAATGATAATGATTTGAATTTTATATAACGTTAAAATTTGAGGTTATGAAAAAATATTTACTAGGGGATCGTTAGTTTTAATTTTATTGTTGGGAGTGTTGTATCCCTCTTATAGTCAACCCACTTCAGTTGAGGCCTCTGCAAGTGACATTACAGTTTGCAACGGTGATGAAATCCAGTTATTTGTTTTGGCGAGTGGTGGAACAGAGCCTTATGAATACAGTTGGAGTTCCAATCCTGTTGGGTTTACTTCAACAGATCAGAATCCATTTGTCTCACCTACAGAAAATACTACTTATACAGTTACAGTTACAGATGCTATGAATGGATCATTATCTGATGATGTTGAAGTAAGCGTTCAAGATTTATCTCCTTCACTTCTCCAACAGGAGTTTCAGCTTACCTTATGGAATTTGTTCGGGACAATCTTCAAATCTATTAGCTAATTCTGGCAGTGGTACTATAATTAATTGGTATACGGGTTCTTGTGGAGGAAATTTAATTGAAAATGGCTCACCCATTACTGTTTTTCCTGTAAGTACAACAACATATTATGTGTCATGTGAAGATGATTATTGCGAATCTGAATGTGTTTCCGTTTCCGTGACTGTTAATCCTATTCCAACCCAGGCAGGAACACCAGCAGGATTGGATGCAGTATGTGCAAATTCAGAAGATACAGATTACACAACAAGTGGAGCTACCAATGCCTCTAACTATGTATGGTCAATAAGCCCAGCTGGAGCAGGGACAATAAGTGGTACAGGAACAACAGGAACAGTTAATTGGAATAACGCTTATCTAGGCGGCACAGCAACAATAACAGTTACCGGCACGAACACCTGTGGAACAGGTCCCGTTTCAGAGGGTTTCGCAGTAGTGGTAACCGGGCTACCAACCCAGGCAGGAACACCAGCAGGATTGGATGCAGTATGTGCAAATTCAGAGGATACAGATTACACAACAAGTGGAGCTACCAATGCCTCTAACTATGTATGGTCAATAAGCCCACCTGGAGCAGGGACAATAAGTGGTACAGGAACAACAGGAACAGTTAATTGGAATAACGCTTATCTAGGCGGCACAGCAACAATAACAGTTACCGGCACGAACACCTGTGGAACAGGTCCCGTTTCAGAGGGTTTCGCAGTAGTGGTAACCGGGCTACCAACCCAGGCAGGAACACCAGCAGGATTGGATGCAGTATGTGCAAATTCAGAGGATACAGATTACACAACAAGTGGAGCTACCAATGCCTCTAACTATGTATGGTCAATAAGCTCAGCTGGAGCAGGGACAATAAGTGGTACAGGAACAACAGGAACAGTTAATTGGAATAACGCTTATCTAGGCGGCACAGCAACAATAACAGTTACTGGCACGAACACCTGTGGAACAGAATCCCGTTTCAGAGGGTTTCGCAGTAGTGGTAACCGGGCTACCAACCCAGGCAGGAACACCAGCAGGATTGGATGCAGTATGTGCAAATTCAGAGGATACAGATTACACAACAAGTGGAGCTACCAATGCCTCTAACTATGTATGGTCAATAAGCCCAGCTGAGCAGGGACAATAAGTGGTACAGGAACAACAGGAACAGTTAATTGGAATAACGCTTATCTAGGCGGCACAGCAACAATAACAGTTACCGGCACGAACACCTGTGGAACAGGTCCCGTTTCAGAGGGTTTCGCAGTAGTGGTAACCGGGCTACCAACCCAGGCAGGAACACCAGCAGGATTGGATGCAGTATGTGCAAATTCAGAGGATACAGATTACACAACAAGTGGAGCTACCAATGCCTCTAACTATGTATGGTCAATAAGCCCACCTGGAGCAGGGACAATAAGTGGTACAGGAACAACAGGAACAGTTAATTGGAATAACGCTTATCTAGGCGGCACAGCAACAATAACAGTTACCGGCACGAACACCTGTGGAACAGTCCCGTTTCAGAGGGTTTCGCAGTAGTGGTAACCGGGCTACCAACCCAGGCAGGAACACCAGCAGGATTGGATGCAGTATGTGCAAATTCAGAGGATACAGATTACACAACAAGTGGAGCTACCAATGCCTCTAACTATGTATGGTCAATAAGCCCAGCTGGAGCAGGGACAATAAGTGGTACAGGAACAACAGGAACAGTTAATTGGAATAACGCTTATCTAGGCGGCACAGCAACAATAACAGTTACCGGCACGAACACCTGTGGAACAGGTCCCGTTTCAGAGGAATACATGGTAGAAGTTATTATTTTGCCTTATGTATTAGCTGGTTCAGATACTACCATTTGTGAGAATGAACTATATTCTCCTCCAAATGCGGATAGTTCTAACTGTGATTATATTGAATGGACTACAACAGGAGATGGACAATTGATGATCCAAGCAAAATTGATCCAATCTACACAATTGCAGATAAATGATATTACTATTGGTTCAGTAACCCTAATACAAACAGGCTATGCCATTTCCCCATGTTCTGATAACAGCGAAAGTAGTTTGTTATGTTAACTATTGTAAATAAACCAACTCCATTAGCTGGTGATAACGATACTATTTGCGAAAGTGGAACCTATCAATTGGCTGGTGATGTGATATGTTCTGAGGATTTTTACTGGTCATCACCCGGGGACGGTTTCTTTAATGATAGTTCATTTTTGAATGCTGTCTATACCTCCGGTGAGTTAGATATCGAAAATGGCATGGTGGTATTATCCTTAAATGCTTTTGGTACTAATGATTCAACAGATACTATGATCCTCTATATCCAAAACTTCCTTTGGCTCAGGCTGGAAGTCCTGCAGCGACGATATGTTTTGGTGAAAATTACACAGCCAATGATGCTGAAGTTCACTTTAATGAGTCATTGTTGTGGACATCATATGGCGATGGTGTGTTTGATGATCCAACCCAAGTTAGTGCAACCTATTCACCTTGGATATAAATGATTTAGCAGAAGGAGAAGTTATGTTGTATTTAGAATCATTTGCCGTTGGACCTTGCATGGAAAGTATGATGGATTCAATAATGATTTCTATACAAATGTTACCCGAAGCTGATGCCGGATTAAATAAACAATTTGCGAAGGTGAAAATTATCATATTTCTGATGCGACAGCATCATTTTATTCGAGCATTTTATGGTCAAGTCAAGGTGATGGAGATTTTGATGATCCTACTTTGAATCCAATTTATACTCCAGGCGCCCAGGATATCAATAATGAATCCGTTGTATTAACACTTACTTCAGTCGCAATAGATCCATGCACCAATATCGGTAGTAGTGAATTTACATTAACTATAAATCCTGCTCCTTTAGCACCTGTTTCTGGTACAGATTTAGTTTGTGCTAATAGTTATGGTATTGAATATTCTGCTATTATCCCTGATGGTTATAGTTATAATTGGTCTGTCGAGAATGGAAGTATTGATACTTCATGGCAAGGTGGATGTTTAGTCAATTGGAATGATTCACCTTCTGATTTTGGAAATGTTCAATTGTTTACTACCGATGATGCAACCAACTGTACAAAACTTAATGAGTTTGCCGTTGGTTTTTCTGACAAATCTGCATTGGATCCAACAACAATTGTAGCTAAACCAAAGACTGGAAGGCCAGTTGTTTTAATTTGTGTTGATTCTGGGAATGTTTATCAGTGGTATAAAAATTACCAACTTATTCAAGGTGCAACACGTCAATTCTTTTATCCTCCTGATGATGATCCTGGTGCTAATGATATTGAATCGGGTGTTACATACCAAGTCTTAGTTCAAAACTATTCCGAAGCTGAATTTAAATGTGCTACAATGTCAGAAGAATATGTGTATTTCTTGAACAAAAGCCTCCTATTCGAACAATCCGACATCTTCATCATCTATCCCAATCCGGCCCAAACCTATTTTACGGTTAGTTTGAATGAGGAAATTGTACCCGAAAATTTCGAATCATGTATTGTGAAGATCTATGATATTGCGGGTAAGATTGTTTATGAAGAAGAGATTTTTGAGATGCAGAAGGAATTGAAATTGATTGATATTGACAGGGGGCTTTATTTTGTAGAGGCTATAATGTCTGAGAACACACGTCAAATCAGAAAATTAATTGTTAATTAATTATATAGAATAGAAAAAACAAATAAAAAAATGGAAGAAGCGGAAATTGTATTGGTTTATCAGGACAATAAGTATTCAATGAAAATTGAAAACCTGGCGAAATCGGTAAACGAAGTATTGAAAGAGATTGTTGAGGCTTTACAACTCTCATGGAGAGATGGAGGGGGTAACCCAATTACCTATCATCTGGGCAGAAATACCGGTGAAGATGAGGAAATCCTCAGGCCCAAGTTCAGGGAAATGAGCAAACCCTGATGGATTATGAGATCAAGACAGGTGATGAGTTGATCTTAATAAAAGAAGTAATAGCAGGTTAAGTTGAGAAGAATGTCGAGGGAGATATTTCCAGGCATTCTATTCTCATGAGTCAGAATTTATGACAGATCTTTAGAAATGGTAAAATTCAAATCATCGAAAATTGAGGCCAGGGGTGGTGGAACTTTTGATTTGTTCAATAAGACCAATTTATCTGCTCAGGGCAAGAAATTACTGAAGGAATGGAAAAAAATTGACACGCTTAGCAATAATAGTGAGGTAATTACTTATATTATCAGAAAAAGAAACCGGGAAAATTTGCCTGTTGAATATGAGATCATTTACAAATTGAGGAGTATTGTAGGGATAGAGGAAAATGGTGAGCAAGGGAAATCTCCCGGCGATGGTTCTGATATCGTCTATCACAAGCCCATCTATGGCAATGAGCACAGGCTGAGTATTATCCTGCCAAACAACTACCCCAGTGCGTTGGGAGGAAACCCTGAGTTTAAAATGATTTCCGACACCTGGCATCCCAATATTCGCTCTTCGGGTAAGTTTAAAGGGAGGATTTGTTTAAACGACAAGGATTTAGGAGTAACCGTTGGCCTTGATGCCCGTATCCTGCGTGTAGGAAAATACCTTCAATACCAAATTTATTGGGCAACAGATTCGTACCCATGGCCAGAGGATAAAGTTGTGGCAGAATGGGTTCGTGAGGAAGCTGAACCCATGGGATGGATTAATCTTAAGGAGGGTGTGTATACCGATACATCCACTTTGTTTGTCAAACCAAAGGAAGAATTGCCCGAAGGAAAGAGTGAAACTTCAGAGCCTAAAGAGGAGAAAATCCAGAAGATTAAACTTACCCTTGCAAAACTGGAAAAGGAAGTTTCTAAACTGACCGCTTCTGAAAAGCAGGAATTAAATGAGGATGCTGTAGATAGAGAGACTGAAAAAGTTGATAAAATTGAAAGCAGAAAGATCGCTGGTATCAATGTTGATCAACAGGAAATTGAAAGGCCGAAGGAAGAAAAGACAAAGAGCAAGGTTCTTATACTGAAGCCCATAGCGAAGAAAAGCGAGAAAGAAGATAGTGCAGAAATTGAACCGGCTGAAAGCAAACATTCAGACAGGGAAGATGTCAAATCACATGTTTCGATAACTGAAGCAGAACCAGGTGAAAAAGCAGAATCGAAGCCCACAAGAGAAGATATAAGAAAGGAGCTATTTATCGAGGATGATATCCCGGTAGTTCCGGAAGCAGTTCGCTCTGGTGGAATAAAACAAGAGACACAAGAAATTGAACAGAAGAAACCGGAAATTCTAAATGAACCAACCATTATCAGGGAAAGGAAAGAGTTGATCCTTGAGGATGAGGACGATGATGAAAAATATGGACATCCTGAAAATGTTGAGCCTTTCATCGTTAGAGCAGGAACGGTAAAATCAGAGCCAGAATTGCGATCCAAAACAGAAGATGAAGTTGAACGTGAAGTAACTGCAGATGATGAACCCATCGTAGCGGATGCTATTCCGGTAAGTTCAGTAAAGCAGGAATTGGTTTTGGATGACGTTGAAGATGATGAACCCGTAACATCATTTAACAAAACGTTCATTGAGAAGGAAAAGGCAATGATTGAAGAACCTGTATTGGTTTCAGAAGATAAACCCGAACTTAAGAAAGAAGAAGAAACCGACACCAATAATTTGAATCCTGTTATTGCTGATGGTGATGAGACAAAAACTGATAACAAAGTTAATGAAAGAAATGAGATTTCTGAACGTGCAATTAAAGCTGAAGTCAATGACGGTGCTATCGAAAGGGAAATAGAAATAAGAAATGCAGAGGAGGAAATAATAGCAGATATACCCTCTAATTCAATTGATCCCAATGCTAAAAAATCAGAAATAGTTTCTAAGGATGAGAAGGCTGATCAGGAAATAATTGATCAGGTTATTATTGAACCGGAAAAAGTAGAAAAAGAAATTGAAGTAATAAAAGATGAACCTGAATTGGTAAAGGAAGATATTCCTGAAACTGATGAAGAAGATTCCTTTTATGATAAAGCAGAAGTCCCGGAATCAATAGTTGTTGAAGATGAGAAGGCTGATCAGGAAATAATTGATCAGGTTATTGTTGAACCGGAAAAAGTAGAAAAAGAAATTGAAGTAATAAAAGATGAACCTGAATTGGTAAAGGAAGAGATTCCTGAAACTGCTGAAAAAGATTCCTTTTATGATAAAGCAGAAGTCCCGGAATCAATAGTTGTTGAAAATGAGAAGGCTGATCAGGAAATAATTGATCAGGTTATTGTTGAACCGGAAAAAGTAGAAAAAGAAATTGAAGTAATAAAAGATGAACCTGAATTGGTAAAGGAAGAGATTCCTGAAACTGATGAAAAAGATTCCTTTTATGATAAAGCAGAAGTCCCGGAATCAATAGTTGTTGAAAATGAGAAGGCTGATCAGGAAATAATTGATAAGGTTATTGTTGAACCGGAAAAAGTAGAAAAAGAAATTGAAGTAATAAAAGATGAACCTGAATTGGTAAAGGAAGAGATTCCTGAAACTGCAGAAGAAGATTCATTTTACGATAAAATAGAAGATGAGACACCATTGCTCGTTGAGGATGAAAAGGTAAACGAAAAAATTATTCTTGAATCCGAGTTAAAAGAAAATGAAGTAGAACCGGTTGCTATTAATAGCCCCCAGGAAGTTGAGGGAAAAGTTGCCGACCCATTTTATGATAAAGTTGAAGATGAGGAACTGACAATTGGTGAGCCTGGGGATAAAAATGGAATAGTTAATGAATTAATTGAAGCGGATTCTTCTGAATTTGTTAAGCCGCTCAATCATAAAGAAGAAAGTTTTATTGATTCGAAACAGATTGTATCATCTGAGGAAAAGGCACAGGAGGATCAGATAAATGAGAAAAGCAACGATGAGGATGTAGCGAATGAAGCTGATGTTCAGATTAAAAAGACAATGATTTCAAGAAAGAAGAAAAAAATCGTATTCAGATAAATTTAACTGAATTGAAATTAAGATAAATGTACTATGATATATGAGGAAAATAGATTAATTAAGCACCTTGTTTTAATCATTCTGTTTGTTTTAAGTGCAGCAACAGGTTTTGCACAACAGAAATTAGAGTATGGGAGTAGCGAATTCAAGTCCAGGACAATTGAGATTAGCAAATTGAGTTGTAAAATTACGCCTGTATCCAATATTAATGAAAACAATCCTGATATCATCAAGCTCTCTTTTCGTGTTGAATGGTTAAGTAAAAAAGGTGAGCCTGCTGAAGTACCTGATAAGTTCTCGTTGTTTTTTGTTTTAGATAATAACTTGCAGGATTATCTTGATGACAATAACAAAAAGAAGCAAACAAAGCCAAGTGTTACATTAATTAATTCTTTGGCCATTTCACCAAAAGGGGCCCTGGCTTTTGCCCCTTACCGGAGTATTTATTTCGCAAATTCAATGGCACCCGTAAATATTAAAATTTTGAAGCATACTGATTTGCCCCTGGGACTTGAACTTTTGTTATATGTTGGAAAGGAGAAGGGTAATACGGTGGAAATTGATGAAGCCACAGAAACCCTGAGCTGGAGTTTTTATTTGCCAGAGAAAAAAGCGAAGGAAATGGCCCCTTGCAGTGAGGTGGTCAGTAAGTATCAGGAGTTGTTTGATGAGAACAAACCTGCTTTCCAGATAGGTTATTTCAAAACTAGTCTTACAGGGCTTGAACAGGCAGAATATCCGCTAAAAGAGGTATATGAGTTGGATGGACAGTTCAAAAAGTTTCTTGGAGATATAAATAGTTTGGAATTGGTTAAATCTCAATTAGTAAATGATCCCGATTATAACCGTTGTACCGACTTACTCAAAATCCTTGGGTCCATTGATAATTATTTAATTGATGATGATGCATTAGGGCTTGTAAAGGAAGACATGCTTGTGGCAAAAACCCTTGCCAAGGCTGCCGGGGATGAAGACGAGGAAGATAGCGAAGGAGGTGGAGGTGCTGATGTAGAATTTTCTCAGGAGGTTTTTATCGCAAATATAAAATCTTCTGAGGGGATTTATTTTCAATTGTTTGACATAGATGCTGGTGATGTAAGTGCTGCAGATATTGAGAAATCCCAATTTGAAAAATGGCGCATTGAACTGGAGTCGTTAAATGAGTCTGTAATGGCAATGTATGGGGCAATTGCAGGGACACCCCAGGAATCGAAATACAGCAGGCAATACAAAAATTTTCAACAGTATTATAGTGAAGCCATTTCCATAATTGCCAAATATGCCCCGGAGGATGTAGCTTCAAAACAATCTGAAGATGGAGAGGATGAAGCCGATACCAGCTCCAAAAAAGGGATTAAAATCCCATGGATGTGGATTCTTATACCCGTATTTATGATTGCTATGGGCCTTGGCCTGTATAAATATCTGGGTTATATTAAAAAAGGTAAAAGTGCCAGTAGTAAGGTAAAATAGAAATATACAGGAATGAAAAGAGTTCTAATATTGTTATATATCATTGGTTTTCTGTTGTTCTCGGAAAGCCTTTTTGCACAGCTTACTTTGCGAAATGGTGAGCAAAAACTTGAAGATAAATATGTGTTTTTTAGCAAAGGGATTAGGTGTAAGGTAATTCCTAAAGTCAAGTATTATTCTGAGAAGTATGATCAATTGGAAATATCCTTTGAAGCTGAATGGTACGATAAAAAGAATGAAAAAATTGATGATCGGAAAAACGCAATATATCTTATTGATAGCTATGATAAGTTTATTGATCATCATGACAAGAAAAGAGTATCAATTCAGTATGATCCCAGTGTGGATATAAGAGGAGAACCGGTTACGATTACCATTTTGCAAAAAGGTAAACGAATACCAATTGAACCTTTTAATGAAGGGTTCATGGGTTTTGCGATAAGTTCTCCCGGTTCTATAAAAGTGACTTCGTTAAATCCTGCAAATGGTGAAGTGGAGATACAATTTAGGTTTTATCAGGTGTTACTTGGAACCAATACACGTTTTTTAAAAGTTTTGCGAAAGATATCGTTTCATGGACGTTTTTACTCCTGATAAAACTGTTAAGGGTAAGGATTGTGGGCTTCTGGAAAAAGATTATTCCAAGAAAATAAACGCCTTAAATGATGGACAGCAACTCACTTATTTTGAAACGAAGGTAAACGATGGAAAAACAGATTTGAATAAGTTAGAGAAAGAATTTGTTTTGTTTAAAGACAATATAAAAACAGCCGAAAATCTTTTACTTAAAATTGAAAACAGCGCTGATTTTGAAGAATGCGATGAACTTAAAATCCAATTCTTGGCTGAACTGAATAGGTTTTTATCTAACAATAAGGGGTATCCATCTGTCGAGGAAAAGATAAAGGATCTGCAAATAAAACCTCCTGTCGTTAAAGAAGAAGTTGCAGAGACAAAGAAAACAAAAGAGCCAACCACTAAGACCGGCGAAAAAAGAAAGGCGACTGGAGTCAGTTGGAGAATAAGTATGAAAGCCTCTTATCCAACCAAACAAAAAACTTTGATGATTTAAAAGAACGGATTCATAACCTCGCAGTTGACATTAAATCCAGTATCAGGAAAACTCTTCTCAATTGAGCCAATTTGCCGGTATTGAAAGTGTCAAGGACCAGCTATCGAGTGATTCCCTTGAAAAAATCAGAGATGTGCTGAGTTATATCGGGGATGTTAGCACTGAAAACAAAGGAAGGGTATCCGGACTGCAGAAAGAGTTATTAAGCTTTTCGTCGGAGGTGAAGAATGACTTGAATAAATGTTCATCAGAGTTTGGTAAAATTGATAAAGAAGAAGGTGAGAAGAAGTCGTGGAAATACCGAAATGGATTTCAAAGCCTGTTAAGTAATTTAGATGTTGAGGAGATATTTCTGGATGAAATACAAAGTTTAATAGCAGAGAATTATAATAAATACTATTTGTTGCTCTCACAACTTAATCCTGATCGTTCAGTTGATTTGCAGAAAGTTGCCGAAATACTGCAAAATATGTTTACTGATAAGTATAATGAGATTTTAGCCCTTAACAACCAATTTGATGAGATTAAAGTTGATTTTGAAAACAAGAGATATAGCAATTGGTTTTTTAAATGGACTAAAAATAAGTTGATAAACCGAACAAACCAGGTAAGTGAAGGCCTGGTGGTTTTGAAGGTTGAAATGGACTCGTTAAGGGTCTATAAAGAGCAAAAATCACTTGAAAATAATATTGAATTTTTTATTGATGAAGAACTTGAATTTGAAAAGGTTAGTACTGAATTAGAACCTGCTGTCGGATATTTGAAAACAGATATTGAGGAATGGCCTCATGATTCTTTCCCTTATTTCTATGTGATACTTATTGTTGTTGTTCTCCTGATTCTTGTATTTGGCGGAAGGGTGTATTATACAGCCATAAAAAAGGAACGCAAAGTCAAATTGGCAAAGGCTTCTCCCAATAAACCTTCGGGTGGAGTAGTGTTGATGCAAACCCAAACTGATAATTCGTCGAAAGGCAAAGGATTGAAGCCTGTGAGAAAATTAGCAGGCGTGGATTTCATGGAAATTGACATGAGCGAGGAATGGGATGACTCTATGGTCAGCAAGGTTTATTTTCACAGGGATTGCATAAAGAAAACCTACCGCTTTTTTGAGGATTCCATTAAAGCTGTTGGAGAAGAAACAACAGCGAATGAAACAGGAGGCTATTTAATTGGTCGATGGGATTTCAATGAAAACGATTCACGAAAGTTTGATATCTCCCTGGAGGACTTTATTGAGCCGGGTGATGATGCAACATTTTCAAGGTATCAATTAAACTTTGGGGCGAAAATTGGAGTAAAACTCCAAAAAACCTTAGAAAATTGCAGGCAAAAAGAGAACCTGGATTTTGTTTTAACATCATGGTTTCACAGCCACCCTGGTTTGAAAATTTTCCTTTCTGATTATGACTTATCAGTTCAGGAGGATTTCTCTCCAAAAGACCACAGAATGAGAATGATTGCCCCTGGTTTTGGATCCTTATACTCCCGAATGGGATCTTGGAATTTTTACGTATCAATCAAATGGTGAAATGAATAATTCCAAGGATTCGAAGAAATTGTACAGCCTTGAAGAGATGTATCAATGGGCTTTGGATCCCCATAAGGCAAAAGGCCCTGATAACTATTTTTCAGCACATATTTACAAGCTTTATTCGAATACGCAGGTCAATAATGTTTATTTTTCAAATTCCTGTATTCTTGATATAAAGCGACATGTTGAAGATAACAATAATCCATCCAACACTGAATCTCTATTTCTTGGTGGGTACAAATTAAATAATGAGTCGATTTCTTATGATGTTTCCTTCGAAAACGTCAACGTGTTGAATTTGGTGGAAGATGAAATAAAGTCAAAATACGAGAGCCTGGGTTATCTGATTACGACTCACGAAGAAATGCCAGACTTGCCAAATGTATTAAGTAATCCGGTGTTGGCAGAGAAACAAATTCCACTTGTTTTGATTTACAATTATGTTAGTAAAACCCTTTGTATTGTTTCGCGGACCAAAGAAAATGATTTTAATGGCCCGCCTGCACAAGGTGGAAAAATAATATTTAATGATATGGTCAATTGGACCCGTAAACGAAAGTAACTGGAAAGTTGGATCGGATTTGACAAGAAGTGATTTGAAAAATTATTAAAAAGGTGAAGCGAATGAAGTACTTTTTATTAGCAGTAGTATGTTTTGTCGGTTGTGTTATTTCCGTTGAGTTATATGGCCAGGCAGCCGAAAGTGATGTTTATATCGAGATCATTGGTAAGCCGGAAATCGAAAAAATTGGATCGGAACTGAGTGATACGCTCAGCTTAAAGTTTAATTTATATAAGCATAAGAATACCAACAAAGAGTCAAGGGGGTTCTTCCTTAAAAATATGGATGATATTCAGGTAACTGCATCCGAAATAATCGGTGATGATGAAAAAGCCAAACCACCAACCTATATTGAAGGAAGTTTGAAGAAGCTAAACCGTGAAACCGCAAATGTTGGAGATATTCCATCCGATATTACCATTTCCCTTTTGGTTGACCGAAGTGGTTCTATCGATGAAGAAGAAATGGAAAAGATAAAGCTTGCAATTGAGGCATTTGCAGAGAATGTGCCTGAAGGCTGTCTGTATTTTTCGTGGTTTCATGATGATATTTCAGAAAGTATTCCTTTAACAAAAGCGAATTTTAGTGAAGCCAATCTGGAAACTACCAACCTTAATACAGCACTCTATAATGCAATTTACACTAAGCTCCTGGAATTTGATAATGCTTCGACAATTCCCAATTTAGACTATGAGCAATCGTATAAACGAAACAGTGAAATTGCAAAGCGTAATTCAGCCAACAACTATCTTATTGTTTTGACGGACGGGGTGGATGATGTTAAAAACATTCCGAAATACAACAATCCTGAATTGGATATGGAAGTGATTGCTTTCCCAACATTAAATAGAGCACTTGACAAGTATAAGAACAAAGTAAAAGTTTATACATTAGGGTTTGGAGAGAGCAGTGAAAATTTTGACGAAGAAGCATTAAGAAGGATTTGTATGGCAAGTGGAAACCCAAACGGATATTTTCTTGCAACACCCGAAAATATATTAAACGACTTTAAAGTCAGACTGACTCCAGGAATTGACTCCAGACTATGAAATTAAATTTCAAAACCCGATGGGGAAAGTATACCAGGGAAATGTAAGGACGCTAACCATCGAAATAAACTCGCCATCATCAAATGTGCAAAAGGCAATGGGTTCCATCGAATATGGTTTGTGTTCAAAAGCCCACCCATGTACAGTTGGGAAAGACCCACTATGGGGTAATATTCTAAAAGGGGTTATTGCCGGGATTGTTTTTCTGCTGGTTGTTATGATCATCATTCAATTGATTATCCCGCTGATAAAGAATAAGATTTTCAGTATCAAGCACATCAAAAAGTACAGACCGGCTGAAAATGAGATTCGAAAAGAATGCCCGTACTGTGGTGACCCAATGAATGCCGGCGAGGCTGTAGTTATGAAATGTAAGCACATCGTTCACAAAGCTTGTTGGGGCGACTTTGGGCATGTTTGCCCGGAATACGGCCAGAATTGCAATGAAGGCAAACAGGATTATTTTGATATCTCCGACCCGTTTTCAAAAAGGAATAAGAAGTATTATCTCAAATGGGTTCTTTATGGCCTTATCAGTGGTTTCTTATCGTGGTTTTTATACATGTTACTGAAAGACACCGGAGTTGCTCAAATTTTGGGAAGTGGAATCGTAAATATGATCGCGCCAAACTTAACTGACGAAGGAAGCCGGGCTTTGTTTATCGATAAGATATCATCCATTCTTTTAATCGGAAGCTTAATGGGGTTCTTCCTGACAGGATTCTTTTCCTATATTGAAGAATTCAGACAAAAAAATATTGCTATCATGGGCAAAATATTTTTGCGCGCTTTTTTAGGTTTCATTTTCGGATTTATTTCGTTTTCTCTTGGAAGTATTGTTTTAATATTATTAAAGAAGGATTATACATCAATTGGTTTTGATTGGATTCCATGGATTATTTTCGGAATGAGTATCGGGCTGGTTTTGTCAATACGCACAACCATTGTTTGGAAGCATGGATTATTGGGTGGGCTCATATCCATTATCTTTTGTTTTTTTACTCTTTACCTTATGGTGGGGGACCTGGGTTACCCGGCATTATTGATAGGTTTTATGATTTATGGCGGAGGATTGGGTTTTTCAATAGCAACTGTACGATCAACTGCTGAACAGTATTTCCTTAAGATCTTACAAGGTAAAAAACACGAAGAAACAATTCCTGTTCACAAATGGATGAGTTTTCAGGGTGGTCACAACGAAGTTTATATTGGAAGCGGCTTTGTATGCGAAATTCAAATGAACTGGGAAAAGGATAATCCGGCAATTGCTGAAAAGCATGCAAAAATGTTTATCAATAGTGTTCGAAATGTTCCTGTTATTATTTCACTTGAAGAGGGAAAATCCACTGTATTTGATGATCGGACAGACATGAAACCCGGACAGGAATACGATTTGTTTAACGGAAATACTTTTAAAATTGGTAATACCGTATTTCAATATGTTGAAAAAGATAAAAGCTAAATAAATCTCATAACTATGAAAAAGTTCAGTATAATTATTAGTTCCTTAGTATTGGTTGCCTGGTTGAATGGCTATTCAATTAACCCGCCACCTTCCATCGGAAATGATATTCTTCAAAAGAGCATTGGAAGCAATACAACTGGTGAAGGATTACCGGGAGCAGGATCAGTGGAGCTGCCCCCTGCAAGCAAATCGAAAAACCTGAGGTATCCATCCAGTGCGCTATTTCTGACTTTTGTACCGTCATCTACATCAATTGCCAACAGCGATATAAAGAGTGATGATACCTGGGAAGCTAAAGGAGGGTTTGGTTTTAATTTTGAGCTTGGATATTATGCGAAGTTTAATAAGCTGGTGGGTTATGGATTTGGGCTTGGCTACAGCTCTTATGTTTCTGAATTAACATTGAACACCAGCAAAGCAGAAGTAATGGCTATTGATATTGATAATGACAATTACCTCCGAAAAATGGATCTGAATAATGTGGTTGAAAAATTGAACTTAAGCTATTTGGATATTCCCATTTTTATTGAAATTGGTAATCCAAATATCGATAAGCTTGGCCTGTACGGAAGGGTAGGGGTGAAAGTGTCATTTCCACTCTCAGCCAGCTTTAAGCCTGCCGGTATTGCCTCATACAGTGGTTATTACCCTGATTATAACGTTGAGTTATATGGGATTAATCAATTGGGTTTTTATTCCGATTCAGAAATATACCAGGATGTTGAATCGAAAATGAATTCTGTAAATGTTTCTGCCATTATTTCAGCAGGGGTTACTTTCCCACTGTCAAACTATTTCATTCTGCGGGTAGGAGCAAATGGAAACTTTGGTTTGTTGGAGATTTCCAATCAAAAGAGAGACGATTATGATGTTACTAAATATGATGGGAATTATAGCAAAGTACTGGAAAACCCGGAGAAAACCACAACACAATCTTTTGGGGTTGAAATAGGCTTGATTTATAATTTAAGGTTGTATTAAGATCAAATAAAGGATTAAAAATATTTTAGAGTGATTTGTTGGCTACTGAAGGTAAGATGAATATGAAGGATATTAAGATTATTAAGGATAGGAAAGGGTGGGGTGATGAAGTATTCTCACTCTTGTCATGGTTTGATATTGATAAGGTTAAGGAAGCAAAAGTAATGGTTGTTGGTGCCGGAGCCCTGGGTAACGAAGTTCTGAAGAATCTTGCGTTATTTGGAATTGGGAACATCGTTGTTGTTGATTTTGACAGGATCGAACATAGCAACCTTTGCCGGTCTGTTTTGTTTCGAGGGGAGGATGCGGAAAAGATGAGATACAAAGCAGAAGTGGCTGCTCAACGGATAAAGGAAATAAATCCGGGAATAAATGTGCATGCTATTTCAGGGGATATCGGAACCGATGTGGGTTTGGGCATATTCAGGAAAATGGATGTAGTGATCGGTTGTCTTGATAATCGTTATGCCCGTTTTTTAATAAATAGAAATTGTTTTCGGGCCAATAAGTCGTGGATCGATGGAGGGATTGAGAATTTAGAAGGCAATGTAAGGATTTTTAAACCAGAAGTAAATTGTTATGAATGTAGTTTGAGTGACTTTGAGTTGCAGCTATTGCAGCAAAGGACAGGCTGCCCCGATATCGCACAGTTTAATTTTGTTCAGGGGAGAGTCGCGACTACTCCTGTCAGTTCATCAATTATCGGAGGAATTCAAACACAGGAGGCGTTGAAAATAATTCATGGTTACGATGAGAATTCAGAAATCAATAGTTGCAAAACGTTAACAGGAAGAATCTTCAAATATGATGGAATGTTTTTAACGGCCAAGAGTTATAAAATGGCCTATTATGAAGAGGATTGCATGAGCCACGATTTTTGGGAGCCCGTTATTGAGGCAAGGGATTTAAGTGCAACTATGAAAGTGAAGGATGTTTTGGATGGATTGGAAATATTGCTGAACACAAAGGATATTACCATTAGCATGATGAATAATAAGTTTGTTTATCAGTTAATGGTTGAATCAACTGAGGAGGAATTTGATGTCCTGTTGCCCGAATCAAAAGTCTCCGAATTTATAGAAAATAATAATATTAAGGAGAATGTACTTGATAGGGTCTTTCAGAAATTTTATGAAAATATTGACCGTGATTTTCCGTATCAGGAGTTGACCCTGGTTGAAGTTGGCTTCCCGCTTTTCGATATACTTCCTGTTCTGACACCTGAGGGTTTACAATATGTTGAATTAACCGCGGATGAGAATTTTATGAGCTAAATATTTTCAGGGAATAAGAGTGATGATATGAATCGAATCATATCCTCAAAAAAGTTTATTTGAATTTAATAATATTTGTTATTTATGACAACGACAAAGGATATTGCAAAATCAATTAAGATGATGTTGTCCGACATTAAGTCGGAAATCATCATTGCTGACTTAATTGAAAGAGGATACCCTTTGGAAAAGGTTCTCGTCAGGTATGAA
Organism: Bacteroidales bacterium; assembly: GCA_041393255.1. Lineage (GTDB taxonomy): Bacteria > Bacteroidota > Bacteroidia > Bacteroidales > JAADJA01 > JAADJA01. The sequence goes on from JAWKKM010000027.1 coordinate 74,132, forward strand.
GGCCTTTTTAAGCGCAACTTTGCCAAAGATGTGACCGATGTGTATCTTGATGTGATGAATGATGTCCTTGTGTTTCATATTTCGCGCGACAGCTTATACGATATCCTGCCGCAGAATATGTTTCATGAGAGTAAACAGTTGGGTAATATTGAGTTGGAGGAACGCAAAAAGAGGTTTGAAGCGATTCGGCAGGAAGAGGAGAATGCGCGCAGGTTTTTTTTGCCATTTGATAATGAGTTGTTTTATCAAAAAGTTGAATGCGAAACAGCTTACAGGTCGTTTTTAGTTGATCCGGGAAGTTTTTTTCAGAAGCTTTTTTTGTTTGATAATATCGGCAAATCTAAATATTCCAGAGTGCTCGTAACGTATGCTTCTATAAAAATCGTTTTGTTGGAAACCTGGATTTGACTAATGGGTGTTTGTCCGATTTGCTTGAAGAAGAGGTCAGGGCTGTGAGTTATCAAAGCAACAATAAATTGTCCCAACGTACTCATCGGGAAGTTGGTGATTATGTTTTAGGCGAAAACTCACTTTGTGGACAGCAGATTACGGAATTTGGTTTGCAGTGGGAAATTACAATTATCCTGAGCGAAAAAAGCAATGCATTGGATTTTGTTGACAAAGAAATGGGAAAAATGAACCTTTTGCTTAAAGTGTTTTTTGAATATTTTATTCCGTATGAAATTTCTCTGATAACCAATATCGTTTTCAGCATAGCAAGCCCTCGAACTGACAAGTGAACTTGCTTTTCAGAGGAGGAGACACAGGATATGGGAAAAAATATTTATCTTGGTTATAACGTAAATATTTAAAAAGAAATACCGCTATGAGTGATATGTTAAAATATAAGCAAGTAAACTGGATTGATGGAATGAAAATCAACAAGGATCATTTCATTGAGCAGGAAAACTACAATACCGCTTGCATCATTGATAATAGGAATACTGCCCTGAATGAATTCAATTATGGGCTAATCCCCATAAAGCGCAGTGAGAATAAGTTATTGAACATAGACGTGATCGTTGACAATCAAAATTATTTGATAGTTAAAATACTTGATTGCCATGCCGTTACACCGGGCGGAAATCGAATTGAGATTTCAAATGAAGGAAATGAGGAGAATACGCTCCTGATCAGAAATGTTGAAGCCTCTTACAACCTGGCTACAGCAAAGGACAATGAATTGTTTCTGATAATTTCCATGGATCCATATACGAGGGTTCCGGTGGGCATAGCCAAGGCTAATGAAGTACCACCCCGCCTGCCGCATGTTATTCCCAAATATAAATTGCATATTCTGCCTGTAAAAGATGTTGTTGGTTATCGGTTGGGGCCTAATATGCTGACGGTTGGGAAAATTATAGTAAATAATAACAACCCTGACATTGATGAGGAGTATATTCCACCCTGTTGCAGTATTGATGCACACCCAAAATTGTCAGAATTCCATACATTTATTGATAAGAATATTAGCTCACTTGAAAAAAGTGTAGTTCAGATAATTTCCAATATCAATGAAAAACAGGAGACAATGTTTTAACCGGATATTGTGGTTTATATTTCTGATACCCTGCTGAAATTTTTAGGTGATATTATTACTTATCACCGATGGCTGGTAATGCCTCCTATTTATTTATTCGAGTACATTGTGAGGATGGCAAGGGTGTTGAAGAATTCATTTGATGTCAGACGGGCCGAAGAAAAGGAAGTTTTGCTAAATTATTTTTCTGAGCATTTTGATATTTCAGCCAGCAAGTTCAAGCAGTTGCTCGACAATACGATCATATTGAATTATGAGCATACTGAGATCAATGAGTCAATAAAAAGAACTGAGGATTTTATGAATGATTTTCTCCTCTCTTTAATGAATTAAGTAAAATGGAACTATTTCAGGGAAAAGGAAAAAGGTGGAAGACACAAAGAAAAATTGATATTTTTATTCGGAAATAGCAACTTTTTTGGCGTGGAATAAAGCCATCCTGCAACGCAGATAGAGGAAGAATTGTATCTTTTAACATTCAATTTAGCTAAAAGAAAATGATTAATAATTTTATAAGATACCACTTGATTTTTCTGAATTGTTTCCTGAAGAAAAGGCTGAAGGAGCAGTTAGAAGGCCATCTACTATGATGATCAAACGAACCTTGTCTTGAAACAAATCAATAGATGAGTTTATTGAGTTGATCATTACCACACATTTGGGGGAGTATAAGAATGATGTGGGGTTTGATTTGTTATTTGGGATATGGAGTTTGAAAATGTTCAAATAGAAAAATTTAATACCCATAATTATCCCCGAAAAGATTTGGAAGATTCATTACAAAAGTCCATCGAAGAATATGAACACCGGCTTGAGAATGTTAAAGTTGAAATCCTGTTTATTTATAAAAAAACATTTAAACACAGGAAAGTGAAATATTATGTTGACATTACTGTGAAAGGAAATCTGGCAACAAAAGCTGCTGAACCCTATTCCCGGTCATTTCAATTTGTAATGGGGCCGTTTTTTAAGTAATTAATGTAAAATACTAACGATTCAATGGGTAGTAAAAATGAAATAAAAAAAAGGATGATGGCTGCAGCCGCAAAAGCCTGGGGCATTTCAAACCGGGATATTGATAAAATGGATCCTTTGATCCCTTTTTTAATTGATGCGTGTGCCAGTGAACTTGAAAAAATTTCATTTGATATTTATTCCAATAGGGAAAAGATGAGCCATAAACTGATGGAACTTCTTACTCCATCATCTATAACAAGCCCTTATCCGGCAAGGGCCGTAGCTTATGCTCAATCAATGGATGCCAAATGCATGATCAACGAGAACAATAAATTTTACTATGGCAAACGTAAATTTGAGAATAATGAAGAAAAAGAAGTTGATATTTATTTCTCTCCTACAACAACCCATCAGTTAGTAAAGGGCCAGGTTGATTTTATTGCGTTTAATGATTCTGTTTATTTAAAAGAAAACCCATTTGAGCATGTTCACTTTTGTACAAGCAAAAGCAATCGCCGCTTGGATTCAAATTCATTGTGGATTGGGCTGAACACTGCCAGTAACTTAGATAGCATTGATGGAATGACTTTTTATTTTGACCTTAAAGAAATTAACGGTATCAAGGAGAAAGTATTTTATCAGGCATTATCAACAAGTTCCTGGAGTATTGGTGATCATCAACTTATTAAGTATAACGGGTTTCGACAGAATCCGAATGGTCGGCACCTTGATGAAATAGGGATTCCTGTTGGCGATTTTTCGAAGTCCAGTTCGGTCTGTCATCATTTAAATAATTTTTATAAAAAACAATTTATTACCATCGGCGATAATGCGGAAATAAATTATCGAGGACTTAAACTAAACTATCCGAAACTCTTTTTGGATGTTTTTTCAGAAGAGGACTTGAAAAAAATTAAAGGCAATTTACTTTGGATCAGGATTGATTTTAGCCATCATGTTTCAACTCAAATCCTCGAAAAGCTGAATTGTACCATTAATTGTTTCCCAATTCTTAACAGAAGGGTTGAAAAGGTCGTGATTACCGGTAAGGATAAGATTGTGGCTATGGATTCGGAGGATTATGAGATGTTTTTTGATCTTAAAAGTATCAAAGCAGATGAAAACCTAAAGGTTGTTTTGGCAAAAAATCACCATATCCATGAAGAGGGAATGGCGGTACTTACATTGCGGCAGGATAATATTGGCCGGGCAAGTTCACGCAATGCGCCAAATAGTTCAGCAACTTATAAATACCTACAGAGAAGAATTTTCGGCCTTTTCAAAATTTAAGGAGGTAAACTAGGATGCTGTTGAAAATTGAGCAATGCGCTCAGGCCTTTTGAAAATACGATCGAAAACAGTGCAAGTTCTGCCCTTGATTCCATGCCCTATTTGATGTTGAAAACAGAGGCTGAAAAGGAAGATATTGCTGTTGATGTTAGTTATTGGTTGACAAATGGTTCCCTGGCAAATGATATCCCAAAAGAGGATCATCTGCGATATGACAGCGCCGAATTGCTGCGGGATGAAATATATTTAATGACCACTACAATGGGGGGAATAAATCCCAAAAACAACGATGAATTGGTCCATGATTTTCGATATGCTTTGCTCACACGCGACAGGATAGTAACCAAGTCAGATATTACAGCCCTCTGTTATAAAATCTTTGAAAACAATATCGAACAAGTAACAATTGCTGAAGATGTTTTGGCGGATCCATTTCCGGATTCCGGCCTCAGAAAGGTGATTAAAATCAATATCAGCTTACGAAAAGATTCGCGCCTGAATGATGAAGAGATAAAATTTTTGAAGGAAGACGTTGAAACCCATCTTTCTGAAAAGTCAATGAACATATTACCGTTTGTGATTTCTGTAGTCAGGTAGTGAGATTTTATTATTGGTGTATGCCTTTTGCGTTTTTATTTAATTTTGGCACCTCAAGATACCGGCCTCATGAAAGAAGATAGTAACCATTCGCGGGTGTGCATTATCATTCCAACCTACAATAATTCGGGCACCTTGAAAAGTGTTATTGAAAGTGTTCTGCTTTTTTCAAAAGATATTATTGTTGTTAATGACGGGTCTACTGACGAAACATCTCAAATTCTTTCTGAATTTGATCAAATAGATGTAATAGGCTATCAAACCAATACCGGAAAAGGATACGCATTGCGGAAGGGCTTTGCGTATGCATTTGAAAAGGGTTATCACTATGCCATTACGATTGATGCTGACGGGCAGCATTTCGCCGATGATATTCCATTGTTCATCGAAAAATTAAAAGAGCATCCGAAATCTGTTATAATTGGAGCACGAAATATGGAAAAGGAAGGGATTCCGGGAAAGAGCAGCTTTGGAAACAAATTTTCAAATTTCTGGTTTTGGTTCGAAACGGGCAAAAAGCAGCCGGATACTCAGTCTGGTTTTCGTTTGTACCCCCTGGAGCCGGTTCGTAGCAAAAAGTGGATAACCCGAAAGTTTGAATTTGAAATTGAAATCCTGGTTCGGTTAGCCTGGAGTGGTGTTGAAGTTACTTCCGTTCCGGTAAAAGTGTATTATGCGCCCAAAGAAACAAGGATTTCTCATTTCAGGCCTTTTATAGATTTTACAAGGATCAGTATTCTGAATACAATTTTGGTTTTCATCGCATTGTTGTACATAAAGCCGAGGGACTTTTTTCGAAAGGCATTCCGTAAATCATTGAGGCAGCATTTTAAAGAACAGGTAACCGAATCTGAACATACCAATACAAACCTGGCGCTATCGGTTGCACTGGGAATATTTATGGGCATTGCACCCATTTGGGGATACCAGATGATAGCTGCTGTTTTTTTCGCATTCCTCCTGAAATTGAATAAAGTAGTGGCAGTGGTATCTGCCAACATCAGCATTCCGCCATTGATACCGCTAATTTTGTTTTTTTCAGTTAAAACGGGTGAGTTACTGACAGGAATTCAAACCAACCTCAGTTCCATTCAAAAATAACCCTGGAGACAGTTAAATCTTTGCTCATTGTTTATCTCGTTGGAAGTGTTGCTTTGCCTTCGCAATGTCAGTTTTATCCGGCGTTTTGGCATTTGCATTATTGGCATCTTTTCGAAAAACAACCAACGGACCTCTTAATTTGTATTCATTTTAAATAACTTTGCAACACCCAGATATTCAGTCATTACACCCCCCCCCCTGTGAATTCTCACAGATATATAAACCTTTGAACATTTGACTTGTATTTTTATTGTGTTTATATTTGCTTCCAATAAAGGTTTGAACCAAAAAATCAAAATTAAAGTTTTTACTGTTTCGTAGAATTGTGATAAGGAGTGTAAACAATCAAGTATTGTTTCAGACTGGTGTATTCAAGAATGTTGGAATTGACAGCATTTTTTAAAGTACAGGATAAGTTTACAATTAATAATTATTAACCAAAAAATTTAATTTTATGAGAAAAGTTAGTATTTTAAGCGGTTGGCAACGATTGTGTTCGTTACCTCAATTGCATTGTTGAATTCCTGCAGTAAACAGAAATCAATGACCAAACCGCTGCTCAGAAGCGAAAGTAAACATGAGCGATGAAGACATCGCCATTATAAACAAAATTGTGACTTTCAGGAACAAGGTAGCCTATGCTAAAGAAAATCCGGGTTACAAAAGCGGTGAAACAATGACTTCGGATGAAGCGGTTTGGAACCTCGAAACCCTGTTCAATGCAAGTTACGGCTTTCCGGATGAGCAGTATGGAAAAACAAAAACCGATACTACGATTTTACAAATCAGCACGGATGAAAACGGCGATGTTTTGCTGGATGATGTAGTGGCAAAATATGATGAGATCATTGCCGTGGTTACTCAATATTATTATAACAGCGGATTCAGCCGTGCGATTTTTGCTGCTCGATCTTGAACAGGGAGACCTGTCGAACGGGCAAATGGAAATCGAATTAAGGGCGGTTACCGGTGAAAAGACTGAAGGGTGGGAACCGTTTGGACCGGATGATGATTGGTTATACGGTGACTTATTAGGACGATGCGATTATACTCAGGACACAACTGATGCCGCAGAAGAAATACAAAAAGCGATCAATAGCAACAAACCTCTGGTTTCTCCGCCACCAGGCTATATGTTTGTTTACGTTTTAGATGATGTAGTCGTTTTAGACTATAATGACCTCCCAAATTATCCTGCACCTGAAAATCCGCCTTCTAATTATATGGATTACCTGATATTTTATGTAACGGAAGCCGCAGGTCAATTTACACAAGGTGTTGAAGATTGTTTAATACCTGATGAAATGAATTTCCATTTTGAAGGCGAAAAAACCGTGATCTATCAAAAACTTCGTGTTGAGCTAAATAAACCACAAAATTGGGTCTTTATGGAATGTGATTTAAAAGGATTTAATATAACTATTAACGATTACCTTATATACTACCACCAAAATAATTTAACTTTTGCCTTCAGGTATTTGGTCCAATTGGAATTATGGATCCTCCTGAAGAATTGTAATAATAATATCAACAATGAAAACTCTATTTTCTATTTTATTTTCTGTAGTAACCTTGTTATCTTTTGCCCAGTTTTCCTTCGATTTTGTCATTGAATCGGAGGAGGACATCTTAATTAATAGTGGTATTGAGGATGGATATGGGAATTATTTCCTTAGTGGTTCCATAGGAGATCATTATACAAATAAGTATGACGCTTTGCTGGTAAAAATATTTCCGGATGGTTCATATTTTACAAAACGGTTTCTGAACGATAAAATATCATCCCGCTTTAAGGAATTAATGTTAATTAATAATTGTAAGTTTTTAGCCATTGGAAGTTTTGGTCTGGATTCAAATAACTGGTACACTAATTATTTTTGGGATTGTGAAATTGACACAGGTTTAAACGTTATTTCTGAAAATTCATTCAGGATAGATTACTTAAGTTCATCTATTGAACCTTTATACACGTTGATCGATTATCAGGAAAATGTAATAGTTGCCGGACAAGCCTATTATTATCCTAATCCTCAATCTGATTTATTCTTTGCAAGGCTCAATCAGCAAGGAGATTCACTGTTAGTGAAAGTTCATCAAATCCCCAGCGGACAAAGTGTTCGTGGTATGGCCGAAAATACCAATGGCTCAGGATATTCATTTGTTGGAAAAGGTCTTGGATATTTTAGTATCACCCATTATTCGACAACTGATTCAGTCTTTAATATTATTACTACAACTGATTTTGAAACAGAATTGGGACTACCCTCGCTGGGCCCATGGTTAACAGATTCAACATTCCTTTGCAGCGGTACGGATGGCTATGATAACGAGGATAAAAATGATGAATATATCCATGTAATGATAGTTGATACGCTTGGAGTAATCCATAAGGAACTGGCATTGGATAAACCCGGAATTGATGATTATTCGGCATGGAAATACAGTAATGCTTATGTTAACGACACGACGATTTATTTAGGAGGGTTTACTAACCCGGGTATGTGGGTTACATATCCCAATTTAATTGAATTGTACTTGATTGATGCCAATTTAAACTTGCTGGGATACAAAGAATTTAGTGGAAATGAACATTATAATTTAATGGGCATTGAACCCACCAGCGATGGCGGATGCTTATTATATGCATGGGTTTACAATAATCCGAATAGTTACCAGGAAAGAGATTTAAGGGTAATAAAAGTCTTGCGAAGCGATATAAATTTAATTACCACAGTGGAAACAATCCAACCAAAGGAATTATCTGCAGAAGTTTATCCAAATCCAGCAGAGTTTGAGTTAAGCATCAGTATTGAGCTTTTAAAACACTATAAGGAAATAATCCTTCAAATTTATAGTACTTCTGGTAAAAAAATTACCGACCGGAAGCTTACCGGAGTAGGAAATGTAATTAAAATAAATGTATCGAATCTTTTATCGGGAACTTATTTTTTCAAA
>JAWKKM010000028.1:0-80008 GCA_041393255.1 Bacteroidales bacterium
GCAGCTTTACAACGATGTCCGGACGAATCAGGTCACCGTCTTCATTGCGGGTGCTGGTTTGCGTTTCGTATTCCTGCCCTTTCACCAGGCCTGATCTTTCAAGAACCCGTTCCAGGATGACCTCGCCCCAGTTGCCTTGTTTTTTCGTGTCCGATTTCAATGCCCGGGTCAGGTTATTGGCTTCTTCGCTGATCCTGAAATTAAGTTCATAGAGCTTTTTTAATTCTGCTTTCAGGTCGGTTTGATCTTTAATTCCCTTTTGGTAAGTGTTTTCAACTTTATTTTCAAATTCTTTTATTCGCTCCTTTAAAGGATTTAATATTTCGCTTATGTTTTTCTGATTGGAAAGTGTAAATTCAGAAGAGTTCTGTTTCAGGATTTTTGATGCAATGTTTTCGAATTCCATGGTGAATTTCTTCTGAATCTCCTCCAGTTCTGCTTTTTGAGTTTCAAGCTTTTCACGCAGGTTCTTGTACTCTACTTCGGCTTTGGCCAATCGTGTATTAAGCTCTTCATTCTTAATCCGCTCCGAAACCAATTCCTGGCTTTGTGTTTCACTGTTCAGCCGGAGGTCAGTATTTTTTTCAGCAAGGATGCTCTTTTCCTTGTCCAGTAAATTTATTTGTTCGGTCATGGCCTTTTCCAGATCATTCCATTGTTGCTGGTACTCATTTCTTTGCCGGGCCCCTATGAACTTACTTGCAAACCAAGCGCTTACGCTGCCGAGAACCAATCCGATAATAAGGAAAATAAACTGCATAAAACTTTTTTCTGTAAAATTAAGAAAACGGATATCAGTATCAACTGATTAATTCACAAAATTTATCAAATATCATACCTGATATTGCATTCGGTTATCCGAATTGGGTTATTTGTTAATTGAATGATAAATGTTGCTGTAATTTTATTATTTTTACTGATTTCGAATAATGATCCGTTGAAACAACAAATATTTACAATCATGAAACCGGAACTAAAATTTTTGCCCGTTTTTTTGTTTTTATTTACCGGCGTTGTTTTGAATGCCCAGGAGATCACACCGGCAAGTTGCTATGGTGGCAAACGTTTGATGAAGGAGTTTATTAAAGAAGAGATGGTATATCCGGCGTTTGAACTCAACAATCACATTGAAGGAACCGTAGTTTTGTCCTTTTTGGTTGAACCGGATGGGAAAGTCTCTGATCTGAACGTTCATACATCGGTTTCGCCGGCCTTGGACGAGGAGGCCATCCGGATTATGAAACATATCCTTTGGTATCCGGCCAGGGAATTGGGTAAACCCATTCCTTACATCAATCACTTTGAGGTAAAGTTCGATGTGAGAAAATATGAAAAACTTTGTAGGAACAGGGGATACGATAAAATAACCTATGCGCATACCCCGATTGATACAAGCTGGAATATCTACCCGCAAATTGATGTGGAAATTTCACCGAAACCGGTTTACAACAGTTCAAATTATAATTTCAGCAGTTTTGTGTCAAACAATCTGGAATATCCTGAAGCAGCCTTTAAACAGAATATTTCGGGGACGGTAAAGCTCAAATTTGTTGTTGAACCCAGTGGCCGGATATCCAATATCCTGATTGAAGATGCTGTGGGTGGAGGTTGTACTGAAGAGGCCATCAGGGTTGTTAAGCTGATCAAATGGACGCCCGGTATTCTTAACGGCTTTGCTGTCAGGACCTGGATGTGCCTGGAGATCACCTTTGATATTGCCAGTCGCACCGTCGCAGGGAAAATCCCAACACCCGGTCAGGTTCATTAGTGTTGAATTGGTTGAATCGGTGAATGCGTTAATAAGTAAATTGGTGAATGAGTTGAGTACAACTCAATGGGCAAACACAATTTCCAGTTGAATTCAACTTAATCAAATTTAGTCATTTAGTCACTTTAGGCATTATAGTTACATCCCCCTGTTTGTTTTTTGTTAACAATTTTTTACGGGATGAATTTTCATATTTGTTACTTTCACCCATTGAAATTACAAGCTTAAATTCAGGTTACGATTACACATGAGACGTATAGGTTTACTATCCGATACACATACTTTCCTCCACCCCAAGCTTACTGAGGTTTTTTCGGAATGTGACGAGCTGTGGCATGCCGGCGATATTGGTAATTTGAATACCATCAATAAGCTTTCAGCCATTAAACCTGTTAAAGCCGTATTCGGCAATATTGATGATTATTCTGTCCGGCTTTCTTACCCTGAAGTACAGGTGTTCACATGCGAAGATGTTAAAGTTGTGATGATGCACATCGGGGGTTATCCGGGAAGGTACAGCCCCCGTGGCCGGGAAGTGATCCGTAAGGAAAATCCGAACCTGTTTATCTCGGGCCACTCTCATATATTAAAAGTGATGTACGACAAGCGAAATGAACTGCTTCACATCAATCCGGGTTCAGCAGGGATCAATGGCCTGCACAAAGTAATCACCATGGTTCGGTTTGTTATTGACGGCAAGGATATTCGGGACCTTGAGGTGATTGAACTTCCGAGGAACGGTATGTTTAAATTTAGCTAAAAGGAAATAGAACCTCATATTTTTTTTGATTCGTAGTATTAACTGAAGAATAGAATGACACTTGAAGATTTGGGATACACAGTGGAATTGGAGAGTTTCCGGATAAGCCAAAACCTAAATTCGTTTGAAGTGGGACGGGTTATTTCCGAGCACAAAGAAAGGTATGTTGTAAAAACTGCTGAAACCGAATACGATGGAGAGATCATCGGAAACCTCCGGTATTCGGCACACGACAGGTCTGATTTCCCTGCCGTTGGTGACTGGGTGGCCATTTCGCAATACGATGAACAAAAAGCACTTATTCATAAAGTCTTTCCAAGAAAAACCATTATTGAAAGGCAGGCTGTTGGTAAACACGGCGAGAGACAAATTATTGCAACCAATATTGATTATGCCTTTATCGTACAATCTGTCGAAAGGGATTTTAACATCAACCGGATAGAACGCTACCTGACAATATGCAATACAGCTCAGGTGAAACCCATTATCATGCTCAATAAAATTGATTTGATCAGCGAAACCGAATTGGCAAGTTTGATGGATTTGATTCAGGCAAGAATAAAGCAGGTTATAATAATTGCAATAAGCAATGAATCCCTCTATGGTATTGAATCTCTGAAAGAAAGCCTGGAAAAGGGGAAAAGCTATTGCTTGTTAGGCTCATCAGGAGCAGGAAAATCAACTCTTTTGAATAATCTCATTGGCAAACTGGCTATGAAAACAAGTGCCATCAGCCATAGCAATAAAAAAGGGAGGCACATTACAAGCCACCGCGAATTAATGGTTCTTGATAACGGTGCGATTTTAATTGATAACCCGGGAATGAGGGAAGTAGGTATTGCCGATACATCAGGGGGGTTGGAGATTACTTTTGAAACAATCGTTGAACGATCCAATGATTGCAGGTTCAAGGATTGTACACATACGAATGAAACCGGTTGTGCCGTAATAGAGGCTGTAGAGAAAGGAGAAATAGAAAAATCATCCTATGAAAACTACCTCAAAATGGAGCGTGAAAAAGAGCATTTTGAATCCACCCTGGCTGAAAAACGCAAGAAAGACAAAGAATTCGGAAAGATGATAAAAAACTTCAAGAAGGAGAAAAAGATGAAGAGGTACTAAGAATGACCTGTTTTGCCTGTTTTCATGCTTCATACCCTAAGTCCAAAAAAAATGGTTAATTTTGAGTTTGAATAACGAATGAAGAAGCCTGACCTTTACGCCCAAAATGGAGATAAACGAAATAGGGGGTGGTGTTAGCAGAAAATTATATGAATTAAAAAACTCATCTGCCTGAAAGGATACGACATCATGGAGAAGAAACAAATAAAAGGAATACTCAGAATCGCATTTATTATTGCAAGCATATCCTCTTTGTGGTTCGTCCCCTGGATTTTGGTTAAGGCTTGGATTTTGCCACTCCCTGATACGGTTCAGGAACAATTAAATGAGGCCATTGGTCATGGTTTTGATGGAATAATAGTTTACGCAGACCAGGCGGGTATGCCTCCGGAGTATTATGCCGCAGGTTGGAAAAACAGGGAAAACAAAATACCTGCCGATCCCTATTCATTATTCAAGATTGCCAGTATCAGCAAGTTGTATGATGCAGTTGCTGTCGCCAAACTGGTCAATGATAAACGTTTGTCTTTGGAAAAAACACTCGCTGATTATTTTCCAGAATTGGTGGGAAGAATAGAGAATGCAGAAAAAATAACCCTGAGAATGATGGTGCAGCACCGCAGTGGCATTCCGAATTTAACCGACACCCCAGGCTTTTGGACAAACCCACCCGAGAGCAGTAAAGAAGCGCTTGAGCTGGTACTTGACTTGCCTGCTAATTTTGAACCAGGCGAAGACTATGAATATTCAAACACCAATTATTTATTGATTTCCGAACTCATTAAAAAAGTATCAGGTTATGACAAATTCCAATACATCAGGGAGGAAATTTTGGCCCCTATCGGACTTAAAAATACTTTCGGTTCGATTCGTGAGGTGAATACAGAGGATGTGATGAGTGGCTATTATGAAGGCATAGAAGAAGATATCAAAATGGCTGATTATGGCTCAATGATCGCTACCGCAGAAGATGTGGGCATTTTCCTGCGGGCATTAAACGATGGCTCTTTGTTTAAGGAAGGGGAGCAGGAAATCTATTCCTCCATTTACGTATACGAACATACAGGTTTGATTCCGGGCTACCAGAGTATTGCAAAATACCACAAAGACATTGACGCGGTTGTCATTCAATTTGTGAATACAACAGATTTTGAAGGATATACCTGGAATTTATCTGAAATTGTTTACAATCGTATTGTAAAAATATTAAAAAATAAAAAGGCTCTTGATAAATAGCCTTCAAAATGGATTAATAATTTTATCAGGATAAAGAATGGATTGGTGATTCCGTTTCCCTATTCCTTCTCACTTAATTAATAAAAACATGAAATCAATACTTATTACCGGTGGAAACGGGCTGATCGGAAAAACACTCAGCCGAAAATTAGTTGAAAAAGGATATCGTGTTTCCATTTTGAGCAGAAGTCATCAGGATATTACGGGAATTAAAAGTTATACATGGAATTGGGAAAAACAGGAAATTGAAAAAGGAGCCGTTGAAAACGCTGATATCATTATTCATCTTGCCGGCGAAAATGTGGGCACCGGCAGATGGACCAAAACCAGAAAAAAGCAAATTATTGAAAGCCGGGTAAAAACAGCTGGTTTATTATTGGAGCAAATAAAAAAGACGGGCAAAAAGCCGGAGGCATTTATTTCATCATCGGCAACCGGATATTACGGATCGGTAACTACCAATAAAATTTTTTCAGAAGAAGATTCTCCTGCGAATGATTTCCTGGGAAAGGTCTGTCAAAGCTGGGAAAGGGCTTCAGACGAATTTCAAACAATGGGAATTAGAACCGTAAAAATTAGAAGCGGGGTTGTGCTTTCATCAAAAGGCGGAGCATTGCCGAAAATGGCCGGCCCCATTAAAAGTGGTTTTGGAGCTGGATTGGGAAATGGGAAGCAATACATTCTCTGGATTCATATGGATGATTTGTGCGAAATATATATAAAAGCCATAGAAGATAATACTATGAAAGGGGCCTACAATGCGGTTGCCTCAAGCCATATCACCAACAAAGAATTAACAATGCAAATTGCCGGGGTTTTAAAAAAACCTTTGTGGCTGCCCAACGTCCCGGCATTTATTATGAAAGTCATGTTTGGTGAAATGTCGCGGATCATTTTGGAAGGTAGCAGGATATCCAATGAAAAACTCCTCAATACCGGTTTCCGCTTTCAATACCCGGAGATTGAAAAAGCCTTGGAAGACATATTCGAAAATTGAATACTAAAACATTAGAATGAAAACAATTTCATCGGCAAAAAGAGCACTCATAATTTCAGGTTTCCTGTTCCTGCTGTTTTGTGTTATTAGTTCGTGCCAGAACAGAAAGAATAACAGGGTTTCCGCGCTTTATGAAATCCTTGAAGGAGAATGGAAAATGCCAGATCAGGAAGTGATTGAGCGATGGAATTTCAATGGTGAATTTCTTGAAGGCCAGGTTTTTGAAATCTCTGGTTCTGATACTCTTATTACTGAAGAACTCAGAATTATTGAATTGGACGGGCACGTAATCTATGAACCCACAGTTAAAAATCAAAACCAGGGCAAATTGGTTGCTTTTAAACTTGTCGAAGCGGAAAACAAAAAGTGGGTATTTGAAAATACCGGGCATGATTTCCCCCAGCAAATCGAATATAATTTCATTACCAACGATTCCCTTGTCGCAACCATTAAAGGTGAAATAATTGGGGTAACCAAAACAATTGAATTTGTTTACCTGAGACAAGAATAAAAAACGATAAAGATGGAGAACAAACTTACAATCCTTTGGACAACCGATAATATTGTAACAGTTGAAAAAATGGTATTCATGTATGCCCACAATGCAATATTAATGGGATGGTGGGAAGAAGTGACCATTGTTATTTGGGGAGCTTCTGCCAGGCTTGCTGCTGAAAACAAGGATGTGCAGGCCAAGCTTAAAGAGATGCAGGATGCCGGAGTTAAAATCGAAGCCTGTAAAGCGTGTTCCGATGATTTGGGAGTAACAACCACTCTTTCTGATCGTGGGGTTGATGTAAAGTACTGGGGGCAACCTTTGACTGACATTTTGAAAAAGGAAGGAAAAATAATTACAATATAATTTGTTGCATTATGGAAAAGCCTTTATGCCCCGAATGTGGGTTCGAAATCGTTGGCAGGATTGATAAGAAATTCTGTTCCGATCAATGCCGGAATACTTACAACAACCGGCTCAAAAGGGATTCGAACAATTATGTCCGCAACGTAAACAATACCCTGAGGAAAAACAGAAGAATACTGGAAGAATTGAACCCTGGTGGTAAATCAAAAGCCCATCGTAATAAACTTGTTAGCAAGGGTTTTAATTTCGATTATTACACCAATTCATACACAACCAAATCCGGGAAGACCTATTATTATTGCTATGAATACGGCTATTTGCCCATCGAAGATGATTATTTCTTTTTGGTGATGAAGCAGGATTATGTGGATAGCTAAAGCGAGTCCGAAGTCTCAAGTTCAAAGTTCGGTATTGAAAAATCAAATATCCCATTTCAAATATCGTATTCATCTATCATTTCCTTGGGTTAGCCAGTTAAGGATCATCTGCTTTCCGTATTTGGTCATGATGGATTCGGGGTGGTATTGAAAGCCTGCCAGATTGTATTTTCTGTGGGATAAGGCCATGATAATACCATCTTCAGCCATCGCTGTGATTTTAATTCCTTCTGGGAAAGTATCCTTGTTTAATATCCATGAATGGTAACAACCGGCTTCAAATTGTTCCGGAATACCCTTAAAAATAGAATTCCCCGAATCCGTAATTTTCGTAAGCCTTTGAATACCCATGGAATACTTTGCCGGAAGAATAAATCTCTCCGCCAAAAGCCAGCGCAATGGCTTCAAAACCCATACACACTCCCAGGATATCTTTGAGGTATAAAATCTCAGAATAAAATCCTGAAGCTTTGGGAAATCATCAGGGATACCGGGCCCGGGAGAAATAATAAATTTGTCATACCCCTCAATCTTTTTCTCATCAACATCATCGTATGAAATTACATCCAAACTGCATAAACCCGTTTCCTCAACCTGTTGGGCAAGGTTGTACACAAAGGAGTCATGATTATCTATCAGAAGGACTTTCATGATGAATGACGAAAATAGTGAGAATGACTTAAATTCATATAGCAAATTGATCTTTTCTTACTTTTGCTCGTAAGATGAACGCGGTCAAAGATACAATAAAGTGCATGAATGAATATGGGCGGAACAGAATTCCGTTTGTTTTTATCATCGACTTTGATATGAACAATCCTTTGGTATTTCGGGTTGATGAACTTGAAGAGAATGATGTCTGGATTTCCATTCCCACATATTCCAATCGTAATTCTACGGAAGGAAACATTGATTTTGTTTTTCAAAAGTTCCCGGTTGAATTCGATCAGTACCAGAAAGCTTATAATATTGCCAAAGAGGCTATCATCAGGGGAGATACTTTTTTATTAAACCTCACTTTCCCAACAAACCTCAGAACAAGCCTTTCACTTGATGAAATATACGGCCATGGAAAGGCAAAATACAAATTGCGGTACAAAGATCAGTTTGTAGTGTTTTCGCCTGAACCATTTATCGGGATTCAGGGGAACAAGATTTCTTCCTTTCCCATGAAAGGGACGATGGACCTTGCAATAAAAGATGCTGAGAAAAGGCTTATGGAGGATATCAAAGAGATCTCAGAACACAATACCATTGTTGACCTGATCCGCAACGACCTGAGTATGGTGGCAAAAAGAGTCAGGGTGGAAAGGTTCAGGTATATCGAAAGGATTAAAACCCATGAAAAGGAATTATTGCAAACGAGCTCAGAAATTACTGGAGAATTACCAAAAAACTGGAATGAAAATCTGGGAGGTATTTTATTCCGGTTGTTGCCGGCGGGTTCGATAAGCGGAGCGCCTAAAAAGAAAACGGTGGAGATTATTCACGAAGCAGAAAAATATGATCGTGGATATTTTACGGGTGTTTTTGGTCATTTTGATGGCATGAGTCTGGATAGTGCCGTGATGATCCGCTATATCGAAAAACAGGAGGATAGTCTTGTTTTTAAAAGCGGCGGTGGAATTACTTATTTCAGCAATTGTGAGCAAGAATTCCAGGAATTAATTGATAAGGTATATGTGCCAATTATTTGAAACATTAAAAGTTCAAGACAGGCAGATTCAGAACGCTGCTTATCATAATGCCCGATTTAATCAAACTCGAAAAGAATTATTTGGCATCAATGATATTATCAGCCTCGAAGATGTAATCGAAATCCCCGATCATTGTGATGACAAGGTTTATAAATGCCGAGTTATTTATTCAAAAGAAATTCTAAAAATCGAATTTGAACTTTATAAACCAAAAACGATCAATTCCCTTAAAATTATCGAGGTGAGGGATTTTGACTATAGGTATAAATATTATGACCGTTCAGGTATTGAAGAGCTATTTAAGTTAAGAGGTAAGTGCGATGATATTCTGGTCATCAGAAATGGATTTGTAACCGATACCTCCTATGCCAATATTGTTTTTTGTGATGGGAATAATTGGGTTACTCCATCTACTCCCTTGTTGCCGGGCACTCAAAGAAACAGGCTTCTCTCAGAACAGAAAATAGTTGAACGGGAAATAAAGTCTGATGACCTGCAATTATTCAAGAAAGCGAAAATAATAAACGCTTTAAATGGATTGGGCCAATCCAATGAGATTAACCGTTTCGAATATTAATTTCACGGATTCAAATACCCGGAAATTGCCTTTACATAGCTTTCAAAAGCCACAATTCCCTTTTGGGTAATATTGCAGGTTGTCAACGGATAATTCTTCCTGAATGTTTTATTCACCTCAATGTATCCTGCCTCTTTGAGTTTACTGATTTGGACACTGATATTTCCTTTGGTTGCCTGTGTTTGCTCCAACAAAAAATTAAACTCAGCCGATTCAACATTCATCAGCAAGCTTTCATAATGGATAATCGGAGTTGGTTATGCAACAGTGGATCAAGGTTCTCAAACATAGGCCTTATTTTTTGCACGTGATTTTAGCATATATCCGGGGATCAGGTATGCAACTATAATTGATACTGAAACCAGCGGTAATGAATACCACGGTGGCAGAAGAATCCCCACCACAGCCAAAATCCAGCTAACCACTCCCCCAACAATCAATGGCTTAAATTTCATCATGTGTCCTGAAATGTAAGTCCCTAATCCATAGAGTGCAATGATAAGCACATTTGCCACATTAAAGGATATCCTACCAAAACCTGCTGCCAATAATATAATAAACAGGGTAATGGTAAATGCAATCCAAAGCGATAGAATGGATGTGTCGAAAAATGTTTTCACCTTTGTTTTTTTACCCAGCCTGTGCCCGGCAATTCCTGATGCAATACCACCACCAATCATGAGTAATGGCCATGGTGCAGCGGCATACATATCAAGCCCCATATTTAGCATAATGAAATGTGATGCACTGGCAATCAGTACAAGCCACCCCCACAAAAGATAAAAGAAGCCATTGTCCCTGAATTTTGCTTTGGTATTCTCAATCATTTCATGAATCACCTTAAGGCTTTGCTGTTCTGTAAATTTAGTTTCCATTTCAATTCGTATTTATTTGTTTTTAATTTGTTTGTTTATTCTGATTTGATTTCTTATCAAAAAGCAGTTTAATATTTCCTATGGACATAAAACCAGCAACCATTCCCACAAACATACAGCCGGGTAATAATAGGCTGCTGTTCATCCAGGAGCTGTTTTCTGATTTTTTCATTGAATACGTTTTTAATAATAAGTTGCAAAAATAAACAAGTTTATAAAATAAACCAAATAAAATGCAACATTTTTTTGCAAATATTAATAATCAACTGAAATTAAGCTGAGAAGCTTTAAAGGATATTCTTAATTTCTACAAACTCCCTGACTTCAAAATCAACCTCACCAATGTGAGGAACCTTTTCGTAGTTGCAATAAATGCCATCAATACCAATCGCTTTAGCCCCAAGAATATCCACCTCAAGGTCATCTCCAATCATTATGCTTTCGCCGGGCTGGGCTCCCGCCTTTTTCAAGGCATATTCAAATATCTCCTTTTTTGGTTTTTTTGTCCGGGCCTCTTCCGAAGTGGTAACCGTTGTAAAATATTTATTCAGCTCGTTGGCCTTTAACTTGCTTTCCTGAACCTCTTCAAATCCGTTGGTAATAATATGGAGTGTATATTTCGATTGCAAATACTCAAGCACTTCCGGGACATTTGCAAACAATGCTTTCTTCAGAGGGCTATTCAGCAGGTAATCACTGGCAAACCTCCCGGCAAAGGCACGATCGTCAATACCAAACTCCAGCAAGCTTCTATGAAACCTTTCCACATTCAGAAACTTTTTGCTGATCTTTCCATCCCTGTATTCTTCCCACATTTCAACATTGTTTTTCTTATAAAGCTCAAAAAAGGGTTTGAATGAAACCCCTCTTTCTTTTAAGTCGAATTTATCAAACAGTTCAAGAAAAGTATCATGGGTACTTCTGTCAAAATCGTAAATGGTTCGGTCGAGATCTATAAATATGTGTTTGTATTTCATCAAATTTATTTTGATTTGCAAAAGTAAGAAAGTATAAATACCTATCGATTATTCCAGAAAAGCAATACGGCAATACCAATCCTTTCTTTTGCAAAAAAGAACACACACCCACACAAATTGTTCTGTCCAAATTCTCTACCACACACTTCAATAACTGGTGAAGCATTACCGTATTCTTTTTAGCTCTTGCATTTCGAAATTAAATTTTTTATTTTTATAAATAAAATAATCCCAGCCATGAAAGCAAACAAGTTTATTCTCATTATTGGAATGTTATCAGCACTGTCTAGCTTTGCACAAACCCATATTCCACCAGGTTATATTAGCGGAACCTGGACAAATGCTTCCAGCCCTTACATCATCGATGGGGAAATAAAAATTGACACAAACGATCAATTGGTCATCGAACCCGGAGTAGATGTTATATTTTCCGGACATTTTAAATTTATGATCTACGGAAGACTGATAGCCGAGGGTACCGAAACCGACAGTATTCATTTCACAGCACAGGATACAACCCTTGGATGGCATGGATTGCGTTTTGATTACACAGATTTTAACGGACAGGATACTTCCAGACTGGATTATTGTAAACTGGATTACGGCAAGGCATATGGAACAACCAAAAAAGATTCACTTGGTGGGGCCATAAGTTGCGACTCATCATCTTTTATTCTTATAAATAATTCCACACTTTCAAATAATATGGCATTTTATGGTGGAGCAATTTACCTTAAAAAATCGGATATGATTCTATCCAACTCTCTTATTCAAAGAAACAGAACAATTGAAAATGGAAAGGGTGGAGGAATTTATTCTGATGCATACAATAATTTTGCTATTCAAAACACTATAGTAGAAAATAACAGTGCCCCAGGGGACAATGGAAGAGGTGGAGGGATTCGGTTACTTAGTAATGAGTTTGCTACCGTTGAGCTCATTGATGTGGAGATAAGAAACAACTTTGCCGGACACAAAGGAGGAGGTATTTGCAATGAAAATCAAAATGTTAACCTGATTATTAACAATTGTAAAATCCATAATAATGAAAGCCTGGATTATGGTGGAGGGTTTGACGGATTAATTAATATCATTTCGGCAGAAGATTTTGACATTTATAGTAACTCATCGAATCTGGGAGGTGGGATCAGATATTCTGCCTACGATGGCTGCACAATAAAAAATGTAAATGTATTTGATAATAATGCTCATTCGGGTGGTGGCATATATTGTTGGGGACCATACACAAGTGATGAACACTTCATAAAAAATTCCAAAATTTATAACAATCATGCAAATTATGGTGGTGGTTTATATGTTGACCAATCGGATTATTTAACCCTTGAACAATTGTTGGTATATGGAAACTCCGCAATCAGGGGAGCAGGTATCGTTGTGGATTCGTCAGAGACAACTGAATTTAAAAACCTTACGTTATCAAAAAACATCTCTTCTGACGAAGGAGGCAGTTTTAGAATTGTAAATCACTCCAATCCATTACTTACCGGTTGTATTTTATTTAACAACATTCCGGATGAAATTTCCAAGGACGAAACATCTGTAGCAACCTTACAATATTCCTTAATCTCTGATGGATATCCGGGTACAGATAATATTGACTGCAATCCCCTGTTTGTTGATCCTGATAACGACAACTACTCTATAAGCTGGGATCATTACCCTGAAATTGACACCACTAAATCTCCATGCATTGATACCGGAGATCCGTTAATTATCGATCCCGATGGCACACGGTCCGATATGGGAGCTATTTCTTTTGAACAAACCTATTCCCCCATTCCTGCCGGTAATATAAGTGGGACACTCACTTGTGCAGGGAATCCTTATTATATTTTCGGGAATATTACAGTTCCCATGGGTGAGGAACTGATCATTGAACCCTGTGTTTATGTTGTTTTCCAGGATGATTATTATTTACAGGTGGATGGCCGCTTAGTGGCAGAAGGGACAAATTCAAACAAAATCACATTTAATGCAGCTGATGCAGAAACCGGTTGGCAGGGAATCCGATTCAATAATTTAAATGGAAATGGTATGGATTCCTCCAAATTGGTAAATTGTCGAATTTTAAATGGGAATGCTGATGGATATGGTACACAAAAATACGGAGGAGGAGTTTATGCTATCATCTTCAAAACTGTTAATCGACAGTTGTTACTTTTATTCAAACCAAGCCAATTTTAATGGTGGTGCAATCTATTTAACAAACCATAGTTCTCCTGCTATCCGAAATACTGTCTTCGAAAACAATTCTGCATTGAATGGAGGCGCCGTTTGTTGTTATGCCTATGTGAATACAAATTTCGAAAACTGTATTTTTAGAAATAACAGGGCAAAAATGGTGGTGCTTTTGTAGCAAATTCCTGTGCCCCCTCATTTAAGCGGGACTACAATAACCGGAAACTATGCTTCCAGGTTTGGAGGTGCAATTTACCACTCTGGCGGACAGGTAATAACTTTGACGCAACCAATCTGTGCAATATTTATGACAATTATGCAGAATATGCAGGACTGGATTTTTCACTGCTGCTGATATTTATACTCCACCAGAAACGGATGTTTTTCTTGATACGGCTTCGGTAGCTTTACAGAATGAACATTTTGCTCATCCAAACCACTTATTCAATATTTCAACTAATCATGGTGTTTATACCAGGAAAACAGTGACCTGTATGTTAGTCCTTCCGGATCAGATCTGAATTCTGGAACCTCTGCTGCAGAACCCCTAAAAACCATAAAAACCGCACTTATTAAAATCATTGCTGACAAAAAAAATCCCAGAACCATACATCTGGCAGAAGGAACTTATGCTGCTTCTACCAACGGAGAAACCCTCCCCATCAACCATCGAAGCTATGTTACAATTTCAGGGAAATACAAAGTACAACCATAATCGATGGTGATTCATTACATCGTATATTGATCTCTTATGCCGATGTAAATGATTCTTTAACAAAATTAAGGCTAGTGAATGGTTATGTTGATGGAAATGGAGGAGCAATTGTAATCGAGAATAATTCAAATCCTATATTTTATATCTGCGAATTAGAATACAATTCCTGTACTGGTAATGGTGGTGCTATCTGGTGTAACGATGAATGCAGTCCTGTATTTAAGACTAATTCCATCATGTATAATTATGCTGATAATTCCGGTGGAGGACTTTATTTGCATAGTAATGATACAATTTTGATAGATCATACTTCTGTCGCATATAATATCAGTCGATATTCTGGAGGAGGAGTATTATCAGAATATCACAATTGCCTTCAATTATTCAACTCGATTTTAGCTGATAACACCTTACTTAACGGGGATGGTGGAGGAGCATTTATAAGACAAGGTTATGTACAAATTGATAATTCATTGTTTTCCACAAACTCGGTAATTGGAAATGGTGGTGGACTTCAGACCTCCTATGGTGCAGAGGTGGACATTTACAACAGTAGTTTTTTGACAAACACAGCAAGTGGATATGGAGGAGCCATCTATTTTTATAATGGTGTCGACCTGAATATGGAAAATGTTAGATTTATTTCCAATTCATCAATCAAGGGTGGAGGAATCTGGGGATATTACGGGTCAACTATAA
This sequence comes from Bacteroidales bacterium, assembly GCA_041393255.1. Taxonomy (GTDB): domain Bacteria; phylum Bacteroidota; class Bacteroidia; order Bacteroidales; family JAADJA01; genus JAADJA01. The sequence goes on from JAWKKM010000028.1 coordinate 14,862, forward strand.
GTATAAAAAATGGTTTATTTACAGGAATTATACCTACTATGATCCATACAGCAATGGAGATGGAGGAGCTATGAACCTGAGGGAGTAACAACTCACCTAACAAACATTACCGTATCAGGTAATTCGGCAGATGGTGAAGGTGGTGGGATTTGTTTCTGGGCTTCCGATCCTCTTGAAATCCATGATGTACAAAACTCAATTATCTGGGGAAATGCCCCTGATCAAATATATCTAGATTATAACGCAACGGCAGATGTAAACTTTTGCAATATTCAGGGAAGCGGGGTTCAGGATTGGGCAATATTAATCAAAGTCCAGAATTTATCGGAGGAGATGACTATGGATTGCAGTCCGACTCCCCCTGTATCAATTCCGGGAATCCTGACACTACAGGTTTATACCTACCATACTTTGATCTGGCAGAAAATCCTCGTCTTTCAATGGATACAATTGACATGGGTGCTTATGAATACTTTGGAGGTATTGAGTTGAACTTAAAAGCTTTCCTTGAAGGACCTTTTAATGGAACAACGATGAACACCGGTTTAGCCAATTCAAATACCCTACCCTTTCAACAACCCTACAACTCCTCTCCATGGAACTACTCAGGAACGGAGGAAGTGATTTCAGAAATGCCTGAAAACACAGTTGACTGGTTGTTGTTGCAAGTGAGAGATACAACCAATGTTTCGCTGGCTAACGAAGAAAGTATAAAACAGCAACAAGCAGTGTTTATATTGGATAATGGTTCTGTTGTTGATGTTTTTCGGATCCAATCCGAAGTTCGGGAATCCGATTAAGAATCAATGCTTTGTTTCATTACTGCACAGAAATCATTTGGGAATTCTATCTGCAAATCCTGTAACAGAAACAGGAGGAATATATAATTACGATTTCACAATCTCATTAGGACAAGTTTACAATTCCGGACAAAAGAGCATAGGTGGTGGTGTGTTTGGAATGTGTGCCGAGATACCACCATGGATGCGACCATAAATGAAGCCGACAAACTTGAATGGGAAAATATGGTTGGTTCTCAAGGCTACCTACAAAGCGACTTCAATGGTGATGGTCAGGTTAACAATATTGATAAAAATCAATACTGGTTACTAATGAAGGAAACAGTTGTACAATCCCAGAATAATAAGATCATTTTGTAATTCTGTTAGAATCTTCAAAGATACTTGTCAATTCGACTAAGTCACAATTAATCTTAAGCTTACCCCCTTTTTATGAAGTAATTCAATCGAGTATTTACATTTTTTATATCCAACAATTTCCATATATTTGCAGACTAATTCGTAAAATGATTATTAAACGCTAATCGGAAGAACTTGGTAAGCTACAAAAACTATTTCTTTTATCATGAAAAAATCATCCATTCTTTTTATACTCGTAATTCAAACCCTTTCAGCCTTGGTATATAGCCAGGAATAATTATTGACCACACATGTACAGATTTGAGTTTAATTCCATCTGAAGTTATTCAAGATATTAAAGATAATGTTAAACTGCATTATGCACATACCTCTCATGGAAATCAAATTATTTGCGGCTTTGAAGAAATCGAAGCCATGGATAATCTGTACAATATCGAACAAGGGTTAAACCATTTGCCCTGAGTTGATGATACCCTCTGCATTTTCGATGGACAGGAACAGTTTTCCTATATTACTCCTGAGGGTTATTGGAAGGATGATGGTTGGCAATGGACTCAGGATGTTTTAAACCACAACCCGGAAATCAATATATCCATGTGGGAATGGTGCACACAACCCGAATCATACACTGCAGAGCAAATGCAGGAGTACCTTGATTCCATTTCTTCCTTTGAGGCCATGTTTCCGGATGTTACTTTCATCTATACCACTGCAAATGCTCAAGGCGAAGGTATTTTGGCCATAACCGTTTTGTAAACAACAATATAATTCGAGAGTTTTGTGCCAACAACAACAAAATCCTCTTTGATTTTGGAGATATCGATTGCTGGTACGAAGGCGAAATGAATTATTATATTTATCAGGGTGACACTGTTCCTTTTGAGCACGTTGCCTATAGTGGCGATGTTTGTGGCCATACAAATATACTGAATACAATACATAAGGGGGAAGCGATGTGGTGGATGCTGGCTAGGCTAAGAGGCTGGAGTTACAATTTAATAAACTTAGATGTGAAAGTTTTTTTGAAGGCCCAACTAAAGGAAATAATATGGTTAATTTTTTAAACGCCAAGAATTATATCCCCCTGGCTCAACCCTATAATACATATCCGTGGAATTATAACGGAGATGAAGCAGTAACTGAAATACCAACTGAGTCAGTTGTTGATTGGGTTTTGGTTGAATTGCGAGACGCTCCCAATGCAAACTAGCTAACAGTGCCGCCATGATAGATTGGCAGGTAGGGTTTTTATTGATGATGGAAGTGTCGTTTCTGTTGGGAGTTCCTTCCTTGAATTTGAAGTGGTAATTCAGGACAGCCTTTTTATTGTTGTAAGACACCGTAATCATTTGGGTGTCCTTTCTGCTTTTCCAGCCATTCAATCGAATGGTATTTATAGTTATGATTTTACTTCCGATGCAACTATGACCTATGGTGGGGCCGGTGCCTGTAAAGAAGTAATCCGGTATTTGGGCGATGATTGGCGGTGATGGTAATTCAAATGGTGCCATTGAATTGAATGACCATACGCAACACTGGATCTGCAGTCAGGGACAAAAGGTTACCTTTCCGGTGATTACAATATGGACGGACAAGTCAACAATCTCGATAAAGGTGATATTTGGACCGAAAACGTAAATTCAATTGAATTAATTCCGGATTGATTCACGCCACTTTCTAAGTTTTTAAATTTTTTTTTGGTAATTCCAATATTATTTCAGAGTTTTGCTTTGCAAATAAGGTAATCATATACAAAGATATTCTCAATCAACCGTAACCACAAAGCTTAAAGTACGTTTAAAATTAGCAAAACGCTATTGAATATAGTTAGTAAAAGTATAGAGTTATATTATATGTAAATGCCCTAATTATTATAAATTTAAATTCACTTATTATGAAAAACTTACATTTCTTATGGTAGTATGTCTATTGTTTATGAGCATGTTACCTGTTCAGTCTCAACCAACCAATGATAACTTTGCCAATGCAACGGTTATACCGCACTCGCCTAACTGGGAATCAGATGTAGCAGATTATTCTAACGTTTGGGCAACTCCTGACGGAATAGCTGGTTCATGCTGGAATGCCGGACCAAGTTTTAATGTATGGTTCACTTTTCAGGCCGTCTATCCCGAGATGACGATTACCCTTGACCGTGGCGATGGAATGGGAACAATTCGTCAGGTTAACATCGCCGGATGGGAATCGGACGGAATTACGGAATTGGCATGCGAGCGGTATGTTGACCCTGAGGACGATATTACCATGATCATATCAAACCTTACATTAGGTAATTGGTACTATATTTCTGTTGATAATTTTGGTTATGGCCACAGAGGTACATTTTCATTGACACAAAGGCATTTTGATGATTTTGCATATGCCCAGGAAATTCCTCACTTAACCTCCTGGTGCTCTCCTGATGCAGACCTGTCAAATACATGGCAACTGCTGATATGAATGCCGGCAGTTGTTGGAATGCGGCACCCGATTACAATGTTTGGTTAAAATTTAAGGCAACAATACTTCCGTTCAGGCCTTAATTGGCCGAGGTGGCTCTTGGGTACCCTTAGACAAATCAATGCCGCTATATGGGAAGTTCGACGGAGTTACGGAAGTATCTTGTAATCGCTATGTAGATTGGGAGGCCAGTCTTTATATTTGGGCCAGTAACCTGGTTATTGGAGACTGGTATTATATTTCTGTTGATAATTGGGGATTCGGACACAGAGGCACCTTTTCACTTTGCGTCGACAATGTTATCGATTATGATTTTTATGAAGGTGCAATAACCGTACCTCACACCAGTGATTGGTGTTCGCTTGATGCGGAATACACAACAATAGGTGCTACACCTGACTTGAATGCAGCAAGTTGTTGGAATACCAACCCGAATTATAACCGATGGTTTAAGTTTCAGGCAACTACCCCTGAAGTAACTGTTACGGTTAAGCGTGGAGGTGCTCTTGGCACTATTCGCAGAATTAATGCCGCAATTTGGGAAGTGACGGCATTACAGAAGTGGCGTGCAATCGCTATGTTAGCGATAATGATAATGTATCTGTAGGCTTTATGAACCTAACGGTAGGAAACTGGTATTACATTTCAGTTGACAATAATTATTCTGGTTATCGGGGCACTTTCACACTCTGTATCGACGACGAAATTTGATTATGATTTTTATGAAGGGCTATCGAAGTGCCACACAGTGCTGATTGTGCTCATTGATGGCGAATTCTCCACCATTGGAGCGACTCCCGATCTGAATGCAGCAGGCTGTTGGAACACCAGTCCGAATTACAACCGATGGTTCAAATTCCAGGCAACTTCTCCCTTTGTAACTTTAACCATTAAGCGGGGTGGAACATTCGGAACTATCCTGCGGATCGATGCGGCCATATGGGAAGCCGACGGAGTCACAGAAGTAGCTTGCAACCGTTACGTGGGTGACTACGACAATGTGGTTGTAGGATTTACCAACCTTACCGTAGGTAACTGGTACTACATTTCAGTAGACAACAACTATTCAGGCTATCGCGGAACATTTACGATATGTATGGATAATACAGCGGATTATGATTATTACGAGGTGCTATTGAGGTTCCACATACTGCCGATTGTGTTCAGCAGATGCTGAATACACAACCATTGGTGCAACACCTGACAGGAATGCAGCAGGCTGTTGGAACACCAGTCCGAATTACAACCGTTGGTTCAAATTCCAGGCAACTTCTCCCTTTGTAACATTAACCATTAAGCGGGGTGGAACTTTCGGAACTATCCGCAGGATCAATGCCGCAATTTGGGAATCTGACGGCATTACAGAAGTGGCGTGTAACCGCTATGTTGGTGATTACGACAATGTAGTTGTAGGGTTTACCAATCTTACCGTAGGTAACTGGTACTACATTTCAGTAGACAACTATTCAGGCTATCGCGGAACATTTACAATATGTATGGATAATACGGCGGATTATGATTATTACGAGGGTGCTATTGAGGTTCCACATACTGCCGATTGGTGTTCAGCAGATGCTGAATATACAACCATAGGTGCAGCACCTGACAGGAATGCAGCAGCTGCTGGAATACCAGCCCCGATTATAACCGTTGTCAAATTCCGGCAACCTCTCTGTGTAACTTTAACCATTAAGCGGGTGGAACTTTCGGAACTATCCGCAGGATCAATGCCGCAATTTGGGAATCTGACGGCATTACAGAAGTGGCGTGTAACCGCTATGTTGGTGATTACGATAATGTTGTTGGCTTTACAACCACAGTAGGGATTGGTATTACATATCCAGTAGACAACAACTATTCAGGCTATCGCGGAACATTTACAATATGTATGGATAATACGGCGGATTATGATTATTACGAGGGTGCTATTGAGGTTCCACATACTGCCGATTGGTGTTCAGCAGATGCTGAATATACAACCATAGGTGCAACACCTGACAGGAATGCAGCAAGCTGCTGGAATACCAGCCCCGATTATAACCGTTGGTTCAAATTCCAGGCAACCTCTCCCTTTGTAACTTTAACCATTAAGCGGGGTGGAACTTTCGGAACTATCCGCAGGATCAATGCCGCAATTTGGGAATCTGACGGCATTACAGAAGTGGCGTGTAACCGCTATGTTGGTGATTACGATAATGTGGTTGTTGGCTTTACAAACCTTACAGTAGGGGATTGGTATTACATATCCGTTGATAATAATTATTCAGGTTATCGTGGTACTTTTACATTATGTATGGATAATACTGCGGATTATGATTTCTATGAAGGAGCTATCGAAGTGCCTCATTCAACAGATTGGTGTTCAGCAGATGCTGAATACACAACCATTGGTGCTACACCTGATAAAAACGCCGCCAGTTGCTGGAATACCAACCCCGATTACAACCGTTGGTTCAAATTCCAGGCAACTTCTCCCTTTGTAACTTTAACCATTAAACGGGGTGGAGCTTTCGGAACTATCCGCAGGATCAATGCGGCCATATGGGAAGTTGACGGAGTCACAGAAGTAGCTTGCAACCGTTACGTGGGTGACTACGACAATGTATCAGTTGGCTTTACAAACTTAACAGTTGGTAACTGGTATTATGTCTCAGTCGACAATAACTATTCAGGCTATCGTGGTACATTTACCCTTTGTCTGGATAATGCCGCTGATTATGATTTTTACGAAGGTGCACTTGAGTTAACTGATCTTTCCAATTGGTGCTCAACGCCAGGCATTTATACAACCATAGGTGCAACACCTGACAGGAATGCAGCAAGCTGCTGGAATACCAGCCCCGATTATAACCGTTGGTTTAAATTTCAGGGGCCTGTAACAGGAAATCTGACCATCACTGTATTACGAGGTGGCTCTTATGGAACCATCCGCAGGATCAACCTTGCACTTTGGGAATCAGATGGAGTTACGGAAATTGCTTGTGATAGGTATGTAGGTGATTATGATAATATTACAATTCAGGTTACGGGACTTACAACAGGTGACTGGTATTACATTTCAGTGGATAACAATTATTCTGGATATAGAGGTTCTTTTACTTTGTGTCTTGATGACGACCGGATGCGCTGGAATGGAAACATGAGTACTGATTGGGCTGATCCGGGCAACTGGAGTTTTGCTTATGTTCCTACATCCTCTGACGATGTATTGATTCCATCAGGATTGACAAATTATCCGGAAACATTAGCTGATACTGTTCCAACTGCTACAGCAAACAGCATTATTATGGAGCCGGGAACTCGTCTTACTGTTCCAACAGGTAAAGCTAGCTGCTCAATGATTTAGCCTGGAAGGTGACGAATTCGAAATGGCTTCTCTTATTGAATTAACGAAACGTTGTGGTTTATGATCCGGCGAAAACATCTTATGAGTGTTACTTATCAGAAGATCAATGGCACCTGGTATCCGCTCCTGTGGCAAACGCAAAAAGTTCAGTTTATACCGATATTTATCTGAAGTATTTCACTGAAACCGATAGCAATTGGACCTACATTACTTCCTTGAATTATAATCTAACTTCCTGGAAAGGGTTTCTCTGCATGGGCAGCAAGTTGGATTACCGGAGTACAAAAGTTACCTACAACGGATCATTCAATACCGGAGACCAGACTCCACCAGCAATTACCTACAATTCCGGACCGGGTATGGGGAGACGGATAGAACTTAATCGGTAACCCATTCCCATCGGCTATTGAATGGAATAGTAACTGGCTAAGCAATAACATAGATAATACAATCTATGTTTATGATGGGGACTTTAGGGCAATACCTGCAATGGAACAAGGCAACCGGATTGGGAACAATGCCTAATGGTGACATCCCTCCAGCTCCAGGGATTCTGGGTTAAAGCCAGCGGATCATCTGCATCTTTAACCATCCCTCACAGCGAACGGAAACATGCAGGCTCAAGGATTCTGCAAGGGTGAAAATGAGGATGTAATGGAGATGTTTGTAAAAGGAAATAATTATTCCGATAAATTGTTAATCCATTTCAATGAGGATGCTACTGCAAGTTTGATAGTGAATTTGATGGATATAAATTGATGGGTATTGAGGCAGGCTCCACAGATTTATACATTAGCAAATGAAAATAAGCTAACACTAAACTCACTTCCGAAAGAGGACAAGATGATGATACCTGTCGGGTTTGAAGTTGGTGTTGAAGCGAGTATCAAATCTTATTCAAGATTCCGGAATTCTTAAAATTGAAGGCAAAAGTATATTTGACAGATTTATTAAACGGTAAAACAATTAACCTGAATGCAGAATCGAAATACACTTTTGTAGCTTCGCCAGAGGATGTTTCAAACCGGTTTATGCTTACTGTTATCATGGGTGAAACCATGCCTATTTCGTATAAGACAACCAATGCTGATGACATCCATGTTTATGCACAAAACAAAGTTGTATATATTAGTCTTCCCGAAGATGTTAATGGAGACATTCTTGTATTTGACATTATGGGTCAATTGATTGCTGAATCACAAGGTGTGGGCAATTCATTGAACAGCATTCCTGTAAAGGCTAATCCTGGCGTTTATATTGTCAAGATCGTTAACGACAATACAATCTTTTCAGAAAAAGTGTTCTTAAAATAATTTCATTTTATTCTAATGTAAAAAAAGCCCTGCTGACAACCGACAGCAGGGCTTTTTTGTCATACCAGCAAAAGCTTAAACGTATATTTATTTTTTGTAGTTTTGATATTCTGATTGCTTGCAAGATAAATCCGGGAATTTGAATCTATTAAAATACCATAGAATTATATTGGCCTTTCTATCAATACTGATTGGATACCCACTATGGGCACAAGTATTGATCAATGAAGTCTGTACAAGAAATTCATTTGTATTAAATGATTTTGACGAAAAAACCCCGGACTGGATTGAACTCTATAACCATGGAAATGAAATCGTAAATCTTTCCGGATGGTCCGTTTCCGATAATCTGAATCAACCCAACAAATGGATATTCCCGGAGATCACTTTAGAACCCGATTCCTTTCTAATTGTAATGGCCAGCGGTAACAACCGTAAGGCGATTGTTGATCATTGGGAAACCATTATTCATGCTGAAGAAAGCTGGAAGTATTTTACTCCGTTTTACACGCCGGATACGAATTGGAAAAGCTTCGGTTTTGATGATTCGGAATGGATGGAAGGCCCAGGTGGTTTTGGAAGGGGTGATGACGATGACAATACAGTTTTACCTGATACGGTTCGAACGGTTTATCTAAGAAAACATTTCACTATTAATGATACGTCCAAAATCACATCTGTTTTGCTCCATGTTGACTATGATGATGCATTCATTGCCTACTTAAACGGAGTTGAAATTGTACGTTCCAACATTGGCTGGCCTGGCCTATTGCAGGAATGGAATAATCATGCAAGAGATGTTCATACGGCTGTTATGTTTCTCGGTTTGCCTCCGGAAGAATTTCAATTGGATATGAACCAGTTTAAATCATTGATTTTACCTGGTGAAAATGTATTGGCAATTCAAGCCTTTAATGCCTGGGGCAACCATGGTAATTTTTCCATTATCCCATTTCTGACAGTTGGAATAAATGATGGATCCTTTTCCTATCAGGAATTGCCTGAATGGTTTATTGATAAGCCCGTTTATCTGCATACAAATTTCAGCCTGGCTGGACAAGGTGAAAGTTTAGTATTGAGCAACCCGGACAACGAAATCATTGACTTGGTTGAAATCCCTTACTTGAAGTCCGATCATTCGTTTGGGAGGAAGCCGGACGGGAACCTGGATTTTAACTATTTTAGGCATCCAACACCGAAGTTATCAAATAATGGATCATTAGGATACAATGGCTACTCCAAAGAACCGGCCTATAGTGTGCCTTCCGGTTTTTATAATGGAGGCGTTGAAGTAAACTTCCTCAACCAGCTAGCCGGAGACACCATCAGGTATACTCTTGATGGCAGTTGGGTAAGTGATACATCCGATATTTTTTCAGGTTCTATTTTGATTGATACAACCACCGTTGTGCGAGCCCAGGTTTATAGTTCGGGCTTATTGCCGGGAAAGGTTTCAACAAATACCTATTTGATAGACTTCTCTTCGGAATTACCCGTAATATCATTAAGCCTGAATCCACATGATTTATGGGATTGGGAAGACGGGATTTACGTTCTTGGGCCCAACGCATCAACCATTTATCCCTACAAAGGGGCAAACTTCTGGCAGGATTGGGAAAAGCCAACCCATGTTGAATATTTTGATGAAAATCAAGTACTGGGTTTTGAGCTGGATGCTGATATTGTTATTCATGGAGGCTTTTCAAGGGCTAATGATATGAAAAGCCTGCGCATTATTGCAAGTGGCAAATACGATGAATCGGAGATCAATTATCCCCTATTTAAAGACAAAGACATATACAGTTATAAACGATTGGTTCTGCGTAATTCGGGACAGGATTATAACATTACCCACTTCAGGGATGCTGTGATGCATAAAATTGTTCAGAAAGATACCAGAATCGAGATTCAGGATTACGAACCGGCAGTTGTTTTCCTTAATGGAGTCTACTGGGGGATCCATAACCTGCGTGAAAAAATTGACCGCTATTATGTAAATAGCAATTTTGGGGTGCCGGAAGACAGTACCGAAATTATTCGTGAAAATCATAAGATCATTGAAGGTGATTTCTATCATTATGTTCAAATGATCCACTACGTAAAAAATGTTCCAGTTGTAGATTCAGTTGCTTATGAAAACATCTCCAAACAGGTTGACTTAAATAATTACACCGATTATTTTATCGCCGAAATGTATTATGTTAATTCGGATGGATGGCCAAACCACAATACGAAATACTGGAGAGCTAAAAATGATACAGCACGCTGGCATTACATCCTTACAGATACGGATTTCGCACTTGGCCTCTATTCACAGGTTTATAAAAATGAATTGTACCGGGTCTTGCACAGCTCTATTCTATGGGCTGACAATCATTGGATATTACGTCGCTTGATGGAGAATGCTGACTATAGGCAATACTTTATCAACAGAAGTGCTGATATGTTTAATACCATGCTACTATCCGCCAATGTTGTTAATAAAATAAATGAATTAAAGCAACGAATAGAACCCGAGATGGATCGTCATATGATGCGTTGGGGTAGCAGCTATGCTGCCTGGGAGGCAAATGTGGATATCATGTCTGATTTTGGTGAAAACAGGTTAAGTTATATTTGGCAACATTATATTGATGAATTTGATTTGACAAAAACGGTTAACATTGGTTTCGATATTGATTCGGTGCATCATGGAAATATCAAGGTAAATACCATATTCCCAGATTCTTTGCCCTGGCAGGGTGTTTATTTTGATGGGAATCCAATTGAAGTTAGTGCCATAGCTGATTCTGGTTACGTTTTTTCGCATTGGGCTTCCAATTTGGTTCTTACAAATGCTGACACCTTAAAGCAAAAGCTTGAGATCAATGTGGATACAAATGTTCTCTTTAAGGCTTATTTTGTGATTGATACGTTTGAGCCTGATGCCCCGCAAATTGTATTTAATGAAATCAATTACCGTTCGTTGGATACGTTGGATGCAGGTGATTGGGCTGAGCTGTGGAATGTTGATTCCATAAGTTGGGATTTGACTAATTGGGTTTTTAAGGATAGCGACGATGATCATGCATTCGTACTTCCGGCAGGAACAGTATTAGACCCTGGCGATTATCTTGTCTTATTCCGTGATTCGGTTATGTTCAAAAATGTTTTTCCGGATATCGAAAGTGTTTACGGCCCTTTTGAGTTTGGTTTAAACAATGGGGGTGATGATTTAAGATTGTTTGATGCTGAGGGAAACACCTTAGTGATGATGACTTATTCAAATGATGAACCCTGGCCAACCGATGCTGATGGAACCGGCAAAACCATCGAGTTGCTTGACCCGTTTGAAGATATGAGTGATGGTTCAAATTGGTTTTCAGGCTGCATTGGTGGTTCTCCTGGTGGCCCCTTTATCCCTTGCGATACAATCGGAGTGAAGGATATTCCCTCAAATCCTGAGAATGTTTTGATCCATCCCAATCCTTTCTCCCAAAAAACGACAATTGAGTTCATCAATACCCATTCCGATTTTGTAGACATTAAACTGTTTAATGTTCATGGCATACTTGTCAGAGATCAAAGATTATTAAATTTGACATATGGGGATGTAGAAATAATTCTGAAAAGGGAAAACCTTGACCCCGGAATATATTTCCTGAATTTGCATCTAAAGGAAAGAATCTATTCTTCAAAATTATTGGTTCGATGAAGATCAAAGTACTTCTTCCAATTTTAATCCTGGCATTGATGAGCTCTGTTTTCTCTCAGGAAATTGATTTCAAATCGATCCATCAGGAGCAGTCAGAGTTTTACCGGAATTTTATAATAAGTCAAAAAGATTCAATCTTCCAAACTAAGGTAATTCGGGGTACTGTAAAATACCAGTTGGCAAAGCGTGTATTTGGATATGATCCTTATTGGAGCGGAAATGATTATGTGAATTATCAATGGGATTTGCTTTCTGATTTGTGTCATTTCTCCTACGAGGTTAATCCTGCAACCGGTGACCCCGTTACAACACATAATTGGGACAGCTCCCCAGCCATTGATTCGGCACTTGCCTACAATGTTAAAGTTCATTTGTGCATTACATTGTTTTCGGGCCATTATACCTTTTTTCAAAATCCTGAAGCACAACAAAACCTGATTAACACTATTATTACAATGATCCAAAACCGGGGTGCTCACGGTGTAAATATGGATATAGAAGCACTGCCATCATCATTGGGAAGTGAGTTTACCGATTTTATAAAGGATCTGTCTGGCCAAATGGAACTGATAATTCCTGAAGCTGAATTAAGCATTGCTTCTCCCGCGGTTAATTGGAACGGTACTTTCAATATTCCGGTTTTAGCTGAATATATTGATTTTTTTATGGTCATGGGATATGATTATTATTGGAATAGCAGCTCTCAGGCTGGCCCTGTTTCACCATTATATAGCATGACTGCTAATTATGATTATAATTTTTCTAAAACAATCTCTTACTATCAATCTCAGGGTGTTCATCCTGAAAAGCTGATTATGGGGGTTCCATACTACGGAAGGCAATGGCCCACCCAGGGACAGTATGCTCCTTCGTCAGTTTCGGGATCGGGTACTGCCTATACTTATCGATATGTTCAGATCAATTCTTCCATTTACACAAATGAAAACAAGCATTGGGAGCCCAATAGCTATGCCCCCTATTTTGCGTTTTACAATAACAACGGATGGTACCAGTGTTTTATGGATGATACCTATAGCCTTGCAAAAAAGTACGATCAGATAAACCGCAGGAATATTGCCGGTATTGGAATATGGGCACTGGGTTATGATAATGGATTTACAGAGCTGTGGGAGTTGATTGCAGATAAATTTACCAAAACTGCCATCCCTGTTGCCGCGGATACAATCTTTGATACGGGAGGCCCTTCGTTTAACTATTATGAAAATGAGGATTACACTTATACAATTTCTTCACCGGAAAATACAACTATCTATTTATCATTTTCATACCTGAATCTTGAGGAGGTATATGATTCCATTTGGATCTTTGATGGGACAGATACTTTAAGTCCTTTGATTGGAGGCTATTCGGGCAGCAATGTACCAACGTTGATCTCATCCTCATCGAATTCAATCACGCTCAAATTCAATTCCGACAATGGAATAAGCGATGCCGGCTGGAGAGCTGTCTACGATACTATTCCAGTCTCTGCTGTGGAAGAGCATGTATTGGAAAACCATTTATCCATCTATCCCAATCCGGCAACTAACGATGTTACTATTTTTTTTCCAGATAGAAATTGCGAAGGACAAGCAAAAATCAGAATTCTGGACTCAAAAGGTATTTTGGTTAATGATTACGCAATTATCTGTAATCAGGATAATCTGACTTTTCAAATCAACGGTCAATCGCGTGGGGTATACTTTGTTCTTTTTGAGATGAATGGCAAAATATTAGGTAAACAAAAACTAATCATAAATTAAACCTTTCCAACGATCGATTTTGAGAACGAGCACTGTTAATTAGTTAACAATTAACTTGCTTGTTTCTAAAATTTAAATGTAATTTTGCGCAACTTTTTTACAATCGACTATTATTTAGTAAAAGGAAGATTTCATGGATCATAACGAACAAAATAAAAAAGGCTGTTCAGTGAATTTCCGCCAGTAACAACACAGGAGTGGAGGAGAAGATAAATGCTGATCTGAAAGGCGCTGATTACGATAAAAAACTCATCTGGAAAACAAATGAAGGCTTTAAGGTTAAACCTTACTTTCGTCAGGAACATTTGGATAACCTTGATTTTCTGGAAGTTTTGCCCGGTGAATTTCCATACGTCAGAAGCGACCGAAAAAGGGATAACAGTTGGCTCATTCGCCAGGATATAATTGTAGATGATATAAAATCAGCCAATAAAAAAAGCTACTGGATATTCTAATGAAAGGGTCAATTCGTTGGGGTTTATAATTGATTCAAAATTTGAACCGGCCATTGATGATATTGAAAAATTATGTGAAAACATTTATGCCGATGCAGTTGAGTTGAATTTTATCTGTTTTCATGATTCGTTGAAAGTAATTCAGCACATCGAAAAACTGGTTAAGAAATACAACCGCGATTTGGAGAAAATTAACGGATCAGTTGATTTTGATCCCATTGGACAATATGTTTTAAAAGGCCGTTTTGTCAAATCTGCAGATGCCTCTTTCGATCTTGCCAAAAACATGATTGAAACAGCAAAGCACCTTCCGCACTTTAAGGTGGTCACAGTTAATGGAAAGTATTTCCACAATTCCGGTGCGACCCTTGTTGAGGAACTGGCCTTCAGCCTGGCACAGGGTGTAAATTACCTTACCCAACTTACCGAAAGAGGATTATCCGTAAATGAAATTGCACCGAGGATGAAATTCCAATTTGCGGTAGGTTCCAATTATTTTATGGAGATCGCCAAAATCAGGGCTGCCCGGTTATTATGGGCACAAATCGTTCATGCTTATGGGCCCTGTAGTGAGTCCAAAACCAAAATGTTTATTCATTCCACCACCAGCGACTGGAACAAAACGGTTTATGATGCCTATGTGAACATGCTCCGGACAACGACTGAATCCATGTCATCGATCATTGGTGGTACCGACTCATTAACGGTTATTCCTTTCAATTCCGTTTTTGAAAAATCAAGTGGTTTTTCAGAGAGGATCGCCAGAAATCAGCAATTGTTGTTAAAGAGGAGTCCTATTTCGACAAAGTTGTTGACCCAGCTGCCGGTTCCTATTACATCGAAAACCTCACAAACTCCATAATCGAAGAAGCATGGAAATTGTTTCTCGAAGTGCAGGAAAAGGGTGGTTTTCTGGAAGCATTTAAAGCTGGGTTTATTCAGGAAAGAATTAAACAAACATCACAAAAACGTGATCTGGATATTGCTACACGGAAAGAGGTATTATTGGGTACAAATCAATATCCCAACCCAACAGAATACATCAAATCTGAAATGGATAAATTTGTATTTGAAGCTTGTGATTGCAGTGATGGAAATCCTGAGGCAGAAACTTTAAAACCATATCGTGGTGCGCAAGCCTTCGAAGAATTGAGGTACAGTACTGATGTATATTCATTATCCAATAAAAGGCCAGGGCGTTTATGATTACCATGGGTAATCTGGCAATGAAGGGCAGGTCGCAGTTTGCAGGTAATTTCTTTGCCTGTGCCGGATATGAAGTTGTTGATAACAATGGATTTAAAACAATTGAAGAGGCTGCCAAAGCATGTTTAAATGCTAAGGCCGATATAGCTGTAATTTGTAGTTCGGATGATGAATATGCTGACAAAGCTCCTGCGTTGTTTAACCTCCTTCATGATGATATGATTGTGGTAGTTGCCGGTTATCCCAAAGAAATTTTAGATGATCTTAAGAAACATGGGATCAAGCATTTCATTCATGTTAAATCTAATGTGCTTGAGACACTGAAGCAATTTCAAAAAGATCTCGGAATCAACCTTGATCGTTAAGCCTGAAGCCTTGAACCTTGAACTTTGAACAAAAAAATATGAAACCAAATTTTCATAACATCAACATAAAAGGAAAATCCAAAAAATCAGTAGACATCCACCACTGGGAAGAACAAAACCGTATATCCAGGGATTGGATTCCGGCTGAAAGGATTCCCGTGAAAAGTGTTTACACGAAGGAAGATTTACAGGGAATGGAACATCTGGATTATGCTGCCGGTATTCCACCCTTTTCACGCGGTCCCTATTCTGGCATGTATGTCATGCGGCCCTGGACAATCAGGCAATATGCCGGTTTTTCGACAGCTGAGGATTCCAATGCCTTTTACAGACGGAATCTTGCAGCCGGACAAAAAGGTTTATCCATTGCCTTTGACCTGGCTACGCACAGGGGTTATGATTCAGATCATCCCCGGGTTGTGGGAGACGTTGGTAAAGCAGGTGTTGCCGTGGATTCAATCCTCGATATGAATATTCTGTTCGATCAGATCCCTTTGGATAAAATGTCGGTTTCTATGACCATGAATGGTGCCGTGCTTCCTGTTATGGCTTTTTATATTGTTGCTGCTTTGGAGCAGGGAGTTACCTACGAGCAGATGTCAGGAACGATTCAAAACGATATTCTCAAAGAATTTATGGTGAGGAACACCTACATTTATCCTCCTCTGCCATCAATGCGAATCATCGCCGATATTTTTGAGTTTACTTCGCAAAAGATGCCAAAATTCAATTCTATCAGTATCAGTGGTTATCATATGCAAGAGGCCGGCGCCACAGCGGATATTGAACTTGCTTATACCCTGGCAGATGGGTTGGAGTATTTGCGGGCCGGAGTAAATGCCGGGATGGATATAGATTCTTTTGCTCCCCGGTTATCTTTCTTTTGGGGAATTGGGATGAATCATTTCATGGAGATTGCAAAAATGAGGGCGGCAAGAATGTTATGGGCCAAGATAGTTAAAAAGTTCGATCCGAAAAATCCAAAGTCACTCGCTTTAAGAACCCACTGCCAGACATCGGGATGGAGTTTAACAGAGCAAGACCCTTTTAACAATGTGGCAAGAACTTGTGTTGAAGCCATGGGAGCTGTATTGGGACACACCCAATCGTTGCACACCAATGCTTTGGACGAAGCCATTGCTTTACCAACTGATTTTTCAGCCCGGATTGCCCGAAATACCCAAATATACATTCAGGAAGAAACCAATGTTTGCCGTTCGATTGATCCCTGGGCAGGCAGTTATTATGTTGAATCGCTTACCCATGACATTGCCCATAAAGCCTGGAAATTAATTGAGGAAGTAGAGGAGTTGGGAGGAATGGCGAAAGCTATTGAAACGGGAATTCCTAAAATGCGTATTGAAGAAGCGGCTGCAAGAAAGCAGGCCAGAATTGATTCATATAAGGATACGATTGTCGGAGTGAACAAATACCGGCTTGAAAAAGAAGAGCCCATTGAAACTCTGGAAGTAGACAATACTGCAGTCCGTTTTTCACAGCTTGAAAGACTTAAAAAACTGCGGGATGAGCGAGATGAGAATGCTGTTCAGTCAGCACTGAAAGCCATCACAGAATCAAGTAAGACCGGAAAAGGGAACCTGTTGGAATTGGCTATTGATGCAGCACAAAAGAGGGCCAGCCTGGGCGAGATATCAGATGCTATGGAAGCTGTATTTGGAAGATACAAAGCAGAAATCAAAGCCATATCCGGTGTTTACTCATCGGAAAGCAAAGGAGACGAAAGCTTTGCAAAGGCTTGTGAACTGGCTGATAAATTTGCCAGCCTGGAAGGCCGTCGTCCAAGGATCATGGTGGCAAAAATGGGCCAGGATGGGCATGACCGCGGTGCAAAGGTGGTCTCAACCGGATTTGCAGATATCGGTTTTGATGTGGATATTGGGCCTTTATTTCAAACACCCGAAGAAGCAGCCAAACAAGCTGTTGAGAATGATGTTCATATTCTGGGCGTATCAAGTTTAGCCGCCGGGCATAAAACCCTCGTTCCGCAGGTTATTGCTGAATTGGAAAAATTGGGAAGAGACGATATCATGGTTATTGTTGGTGGTGTGATCCCTCCACAGGATTATGATTTTCTTTATAAAGCAGGTGTTCTTGCCATTTTCGGGCCCGGATCGGTTATTTCTGATGCAGGAATCAAGTTGCTGGAGATTATGATTGAAAGCCTGGAGAATTAAAGGTATAGGGGAATAAGGGAACCGTTGCATTTTCCACATTCCCATACTTCTCTGTGCCAAACCGAATTCAATTAATTGCACAAAATTTATGAACGAAAGCTTTTCTTTTAATCTTTTGCACTGTTATGCAATATTTGAAATTTAGAATCATTATATATTATTCATATCGGTATGACATATGAAAATATACACATATATTTGCTGCGTTATTTGATTAACACCATTTGATTTAGAATGATTAAAAAGTTTATACATACGATAGGAGTTTCGCTGGCGATGTTTTCAATATTGTGGATCATTACCGGGTCCACTATTGAATTTCACCAGAAATATGTATATGAAAATAATCTGGATTTTTGGAACATAACAATTCTGAAGTCAAGTTCAAAAGATTACAAAAAGTTTGTCAAATACATAGATAAAAACCATCAATCTATTCATGTTTATGCTTTTACAGTTAATTCAGATAGCGGGTTTTTAGGAGATTTCGATTTTAATTTATCAGTTAAGAATATATATTCAAGATACCTTGGTGATCTGCTAACCCCTGAATATATTATTTTCCGAACACTCCGGGGACCGCCGGTTTGCTAACCTTTTATTTATTGTCATTTTGTTGTCTTTTTACTAAGGCATAAACTGTATTTCAAGTTCTGAATTGCAGAAATTCAATATTATTTAATAACATAAATCTTTTATAAAATGAGACATTTTTATCAATTCGCATTCGTTATTGCATTTTTATTTGGATCGGTACAGTCATTTTCTAGTACCTTGATGGTTGATGATTCTGTAACCATGGGAGGTGGTTATGCCAATGACATTTACTATAGTTTTGAAAACGGAGAGGTTCATTCTGTCGAACGAACCAATTGGGAAATTGGCTTCTATGCATCCGCATGGTCAGCAGGTATTATCACAAATGGAGGAAAGGGAGTAGAGTTAAAATTATACCCTTCTTCTGATACTTCAGCATGGGAAACCATTGACACTACCGGGTTTTCCGGCTGGCCATTCTTATATAACTCAACCGAGGACTGGGAAGAAGGTGCTTTTAACCGCCATTCCAACGGACATCCTGATTATGGATGGGGAGTTTACAATACCATTACCCATGATGTTGTAGGAGATTCTTTATACATCGTTAAATATATGGTTGGTACGGAAAACATCTATAAAAAACTATGGATTACAAAGAAAGTATCAATTCAGAATACCTATTATTTTAAGTATGCTAACCTTGATGGAAGCGATGAAGTTATTGAAATCTTGAATTGTGGTGATTATACCGATAAGAACTTTGTGTATTATTCAATGCAAAATCAAGAAGTTTTAGACCGTGAACCCAATTCTGATACATGGGATATTTTATTTACCAAATATATGGGTATTAATAATGGAGTTCCTTACCCAGTTACCGGAGCTTTGAACAATATTGATATTCCTGCAAACAGATTTGACGAGGTGGAACCAAATTTCGAAGACTGGATGGCTGCTCCTATGGACTCCACAAAATCTCCTATCGGGTATGATTGGAAAACTTTTAACATGACAACCTTTAGTTATGATGTTCACGATTCAGTAGCATTCTTTGTAATGAATTTCCAAAAGGATGTTTATAAGCTCGTATTTAATGTTTTTGATTACACCGTTGGAAAAATTGTATTTTCGAAATCAATGGTTCATGCATCAGACATTGGTGAAGAAATCGCTGAGAAATCGTTTCAACTGTTTCCTAATCCGGCCTCCGACAAGGTTCAGGTGAGTCTTGAAGGCGATGACTGGAAAGAGCTGATCATTGCTGATTTGAGTGGAAGAGAAGTTGTCAGAATGCCATTGGGCAATCAATCAGCAGTCTCTGTTCCCCTTGGTCAATTGCATTCAGGTGTATACCTTGTAACACTTCAATCCGGTGTTTCAAAAGCAATCCAAAAATTAATTATCCAATAGTCTTAAATGTTTGTTTTTCGATATATTAATTACCTGTTTTTAATAGTTGCCTTGTTGACCATTTCGACAAGTTATGGTCAGCAGGCAATTATTAAAGTTCTGGATTCAAAAACCAATGAACCGGTCCCTTATGCACATGCTTGCTTTGAGTCGATTTCCTCTGGCGATCAAATGCACAACATGACTAATGATCTTGGGGAAATTTCAAATGAAATTAAAGAGAAAACACTTCTCGCGGTAACCTTTGTTGGTTATGAAACCCTTTTTGATACTCTTAATGTGGGTGAGAGTAAAACCTTGTTTTTACGACCCACTGTATTGATATGAGTGAGGTTGTTGTTACAGCCCAATATGCTCCACAACGAGTTGATCAATCCATCTATAAGGTAAAAGTAATTGGAGTAAAACAAATGGAACAGAAAGGTGCAACCAACCTAGCCAATTTGTTTCAAAACGAGTTGAGTATTCGCATTTCACAAGACGGGATGTTAGGATCTAATATGAATATTCGTGGCTTGGGTGGCGAACATGTAAAATTCTCATTGATGGGGTTCCGGTAATTGGACGATTAAATGGAAATATTGATTTAGGGCAATTGAATCTGAATAATGTTGATCATATTGAAATGATCGAAGGCCCCATGTCAGTAGTTTACGGAAGTAACGCCATAGCAGGCGTTATTAATATCATTACGAAAGAAAATAAAAACTCGAAAGTAAATGCCAACATCGATACTTATTACGAATCTGTTGGTGTATATAATATTAGTGGAGGTGCTTCAACGAAAAAGAAGAACAATACTATTTCATTGTCTGGTGGACGCAATTTTTGATGGTTATAGTCAGTATGATACTTCCAGATCGCAATCATGGAAACCGAAACGACAATACTTTGTTGATGGCTATTACATCTATAAAAATAAAGATCTCAAATTTAAGTACAATTCAGGATATTTTAATGAACTGCTTCAGGCTAAAGGCAACCTTCAATATCCCTATTTCGAAAATGCACTGGATAACTATTTCACCACTGTCCGATTCACCAACTCCATTGACTTCAAAAGCCGCATTGGACAAAAGCGATTCCTTACTGTGCTTGGGGCTTATTCATTTTACAACAGGGTGCGCGAAGAATATTACAAGGATCTTACCACCCTAAAAGAAAACCTTGTTCAACAGGACACAACTATATTTACTGATTTGTCCTTGAGAATTGTGATGGCTAAAAGCACAGAAGCCAGTAAGTTAAATTATCAGTTTGGACTGGATTTAAATGGAGAAACAGGAAGAGGAGTCAAGATTACAGACCAATTCAGGGAAATGGGTAACTATGCTGCCTTTTTAGTCTCAATTACGACCCAACCGGAACGCTGGCTTTGCAACCTGGCATCCGATATATTTACAATACAAAATACACCGCACCACTTATTTATTCTCTGAATGTTAAGTGGTCATTTCATGAGAGTATGAATATTCGTGCTTCCTATTCCCGAGGATTTAGGGCTCCCTCATTAAAGGAGGCTTTACCTTAACTTTGTAGATGTTAATCATAATATCAATGGGAATCCGAATCTCACATCTGAAGATTCGCATGATGTAATACTTTCATTTGGTTATAACAGGGAGACAAGAAAAACCTTTACAGTTCAAATATTGATTTCTTTTATAACCGTGTTTTTGATCTGATCAAGCTGGTTCCCCTTGTGGGCGGAAGTAATCCGGATGCTGCTCCGTTTTATGTCTATGTAAATATTGGAGAATATACATCAACTGGTTTTCAAGTTGACCTGAGCTATAATATTTATCCACGTTTCACAATTAAAGCAGGACTCACCGAAACAGGCAGGAAGTATGGAATAGATGAAGATTACAAAGTGGAAAGTGAGTTTTTGCTTAGCACTGATGTTAATTTCAGTATGACATATAGTATTTTAAAATACGGAGTAGATATTTCTACTTTTTATAAATATACCGGTAAATATCCAATGTTTGCTTATGATGATGAATTAGAAGTTTTCTACAAAGGATATGAGGGTGACTATAACACGATGGATATTTCTTTGGTGAAATCTTTCTTTAAAAGGTCATTCCAGGTTACTACGGGTGTTAAAAATGTATTTAATGTAAACTCCGTCACAAGTACAGCTGGTTCGGGCGAGGCCCATTCTGGCAATTCTGATTCTGGCAGGCTTACCGCCTGGGGAAGAACATTCTTCATTGGCTTATCCTACAATTTTAATAAGTATTAAAAGATGAATAAACTTCAGTCAACTATATTTTTTGTTATTTCAATACTTTTATTTTCTTCATGTTTTAAGGAAGACGATAAGGTAGAACCCTATGATAGGGGAGACGTGATTGTAAAAACTGTGGAAATGACTCAGTATTATACCTATCAGACTTATTTTGACCTGGAAGAGGGTAAAGAAGTGGCTGTTAATAATAAAAATGAGTGGGACCTTGGTTTTGAATGTTCTGAAGAAGGAAGCCATATTTTACTCAACACTTCTGCTTTTATGGTTGCCGCTAACACAGGCCTGAAGGATTTTGAAATAGTACCGGATACCAGTGGATTGAAATGGAGATTTGATCAATCGGATGGAAACCTGGACTCAACAGCCATTGGCAACTGGTTTTCGATCGACATGAATGATACTATATATACGCATGATGTGTATCTAATTGATAGAGGATACACTGACCTGGGGGTTTTACGAGGTATAAAAAAGGTTCAGTTTGAAAATCTTTCCAACGGGAACTATACTTTCCGGTATGCAAATCCTGATGGAACGGATGAACACTCCTTTGTAATTGAAAAAGATCCTTCTTCAAGTTTTACTAATTTTTCTTTTAGTGATGGTGGAAAGCAGCTTTCCTTGGAGCCCCCATTCGATACCTGGGATATCGTTTTTACCCAATACACCACACTGTTGTATACGGATGAGGGTGACCCGTATCCCTATCTTGTTACCGGGGTTTTGTCGAATCGTGTGGATGTGGAAGTGGCTCGTGATACCGTTACTCCATTTTCAGATATGGCCCTTGATATTGTTAATGACCTGGAATTCTCACCCATACTTGACCAGGTTGGATATGACTGGAAAGTTCTTGAAGGGGATGTAAATTCGGGGAATGTTAGCTACAATATCGTTCCGGGACTCTCTTATATTGTAAAAAACAGAAACGGTTTTTACTTCAAATTAAGGTTTACGGGATTTTACAATACCGAGGGACAAAAAGGGTATCCTACTATCGAATTTAAATTGCTTTAGATATCCAGGTTATACTGCACCTTGTATTCAAGCGATTTCAGTTCAAGGGCAACCAGGTTACCAAATCCTTCCCGCTTTTGAATATAGACTCCATTGTCCAGGTCAATGAATTTATAGGATTTATTGCGAATGCTCAGATCAATAAATTCAAGGCTGACAGGAACATGTCCATGCACCACTTTTTTGTTCCCTATTTTTTTCGAATCAATTTCATAATCCCTTATCCAAAGCATTGAATCTTTATCTTCAAACGGATCTTCCTTCCTGAAATTGAATCCGGCATGGACCAAATAGTAATTATCAACTTCAATAAAGTACTCCAGGTTGCGCATCCATTCCAGGTATTCCTGAGGGAAGCTTTTCAGGTCGGTGATCTTAAAGCTCTCCATGGTTTCTTTACCGCCATGAAAAAGCCACTCCTTTTTCTTTTTATTTTTTTGTTTAAATCCGAACAGGGTTTTCAGTTGCAGTTCTTCTTCATACGATTTAAGGAGGTAATCTTCGTGGTTGCCTAACAATGTCCGGATGTTATAGTCCTCCTTTTGAAGGTACATAATATAATCGATTACTTCTTTTGAGGATGGCCCCCTGTCGATGTAATCCCCTAAAAGTAGAGCCAGTCATGCTTCGATGGCCTGATCAGGTCTTCAATCAGTGCCCTCAGCGTTTTTACATTTCCATGGATGTCAGGGATTACCCAATGTTCTCTCATAACTCTAAATCTCCGGCAAAAATATTCAAATTTCTTAGAAGCCCCGAATCTATCTTATTTTTATTGAATCGGTAGCTTCATTTTTTACAAACTTCCTAAAGAAAAAAATAAACAAATTGCCACTGATCCACAGAGCGCGCATACATGTCTGTTTAATCTTTGGATCTGTGGCAAATAAGCGAATAAGCAATTTATATTTATTATAATTTTGCCAATCTAAAATTCAACTGCAAACAGATATTCTAAATGGATAAAAATAAAACACAGAAAATGCTCCTTATGATATTGGATGGCTGGGGCATAGGAAATAAATCAAAAGCGGATGTCATTTTTCAGGGGAATACACCCTATATGGATTACTTGCAAAATACTTATCCTCATTCTCAATTGGAAACCAGTGGCGAAAATGTTGGCCTTCCTGATGGCCAAATGGGCAACTCCGAAGTCGGGCATTTGAATATTGGAGCCGGCAGGGTTGTTTACCAGGATTTGGTTAAGATCAACCTTGCTATCAGGGATAACAGCATCACCAAAAATGAAAAGCTGGTTGAAGCGCTGACTTACGCAAAAGGGAATGATAAAAGTGTTCATTTTATCGGCCTGGTATCCGATGGGGGTGTTCATTCAATGGATACGCATCTTTATAAGTTGTGCGATATTACCAAAGACTATGGTTTGAAAAATGTTTTTATTCATGCCTTAACCGATGGCCGTGATTGTGATCCAAGAAGCGGTTTCGGATTCGTAAAGAATCTCCAGGAACATCTTAAGAATTCTAACGGGAAAATTGCTACGCTTGTTGGGCGCTACTACACCATGGATCGGGATAAACGCTGGGAAAGAGTTAAAGAAGGTTACGATTTGATGGTGCATGGCAAAGGCAAAAAAACCACCAATATCCTGCAGGCAATCCAGGAGTCGTATGATGAAGGAATTACGGATGAATTTATCAAACCTACTGTTGTTGTTGGAGACGACAATCAGCCACTTACTGAAATTAAGGAAGGTGATGTGGTCATTTGTTTTAATTTCCGCACCGACAGGCTTCGTCAGATCACCACCGTCCTAACACAAAAGGATTTCCCTGAATATGGCATGAAAACCCTGGATCTCCACTACTACACCATGACCAGTTATGATGATTCCTTTAAGGGTATTCACGTTTTGTACGAAAAAGACAATGTAAGGAATACCCTAGGCGAACTGATTGCTAAAGCCGGTAAAAAACAAATCCGTATTGCCGAAACCGAAAAATATGCCCATGTCACATTCTTCTTTTCCGGAGGGCAGGAAACGGAATTTGAAAATGAAAAACGGATTTTGGTTCAGTCTCCTAAAGTTGCTACTTACGATCTGCAACCTGAAATGAGTGCTTACCTGGTAAAAGATGCCATTGTAGAGGAATTGAAAAAACAGGAAGTTGATTTTGTCTGTCTCAATTTTGCCAATGGCGATATGGTGGGCCATACCGGAGTTTATGAATCCATTTTGAAAGCTGTTGAAGCGGTGGACACATGTGTTAAGGAAGTTGTAGAAACCGCTAAGGCCAATGGTTATGATGTGCTCATTATCGCTGACCATGGCAATGCCGACAATGCAGTTAATGAAGATGGTTCGGCCAACACTGCCCATTCATTAGACCCTGTTCCCTGTATTTTGGTTACTGATAAAAAAGTACAGTTGAAAAATGGCATCCTCGCCGATGTGGCGCCTACTATTCTTTTTAATATGGGAATGGAGATACCAGAGGAGATGACCGGGAAGGTTCTGATTGCTTAGATTCTGTAATTTTGATGCTAATTATCCTGATGGGATAATTCTTTTGCGTGAAGAGCGTTTAAACTTATTAAACCTGTCTCAACACAAAATATGACAAGAATATATTTTTTCGCTATAATCCTGATATATCTGTCGTTTGTCGATGCCCAATCACAGACAAAGCAAGATTCTACTGGTGCTGTGGCGAATACCAATGAACTCAAAGGAATGGTTCTTGATGCCAATAGTCAAACTGCGCTTTCCTACACCAACATTTACAATTTGCATAAAGGTATTGGTGTGATCAGTAATGAGTTGGGCCATTTTTCCATAGATTTATCGGAACTGGATAAAACCGACACCCTGCGATTTCAATATGTTGGCTATAAAACGCAATACATTACAATTGGCCAATTGGAGACAAATTCTGTGGTTTACCTCAAAGAAGAGATTATCAATCTGAACGAAACCATCGTTTTTGGGAATAACCTTGATGTTGTATCCATTGTAAAAAATGTATTAAAACACAAAGATGCCAATTATAAAAAAGCAACGTGTAAAAAGCAGGCCTTCATCCGTGAAAGGGAAATTGTGAAGATAAAAGAAGTTGCGCTCAATTATAAAAAAAGCACCATTGATGAACTGGATCGGGAAATGATAGCCAAAGTTGAGAAAAAAATACCCAAATACACAACTTCCTACACCGATTTCCTGGGCGACCTCTATTTTACCAAAAACCCGGACGATTCTGTTAAATTAAAAATTGAACCCATCCGGACAGTTTCATTAAAAGAAAAAAACATTGCTGAACTTGATCAAGTGCAATCCATTTTTGAAAACCTGGTTTCCAATACTGAAGAGGAGGAATACTGGAAGATTAAAAGTGGGGTATTCGGCCAAAAACTTGAAACGGATGAGGAATATGAAATAGATACGGTATCCGACTATAAAAGCAACCTATCCTTCTTTACCCGAAGAGTGAAGTACCAGCTCAAATATAGCACCCTGGATGACAAAGACCAATGGGAATTTTTGCACAGTACCGGTAAATACAAATACACCCTGGCAGGAGGAACCCGTGTGAACGGAGAAGATGTGTACATCATTGATTTCACCCCTGATGGAAGTGGCAAGTACCTGGGCCGAATGTATATAGCCATCAATACTTTTGCACTGATCAGGGCTGACTATGAATATGCCCCGGATAAAACAGGTACTGATTTTCACCTTTTGGGTGTTGGATATACAGAAACTCAGTTTAGTGGATCTATCTTTTTCGAAAAGAAGGAAGATAACTATATGTTGAAGTACTTTTCTTATAAGAATGGTGCTGATGCAAGTATAGACAGAAGCATAGCCCTATTAAAGAAAAAGAAAAGATTGCTTTTCGATAAGACCTTAAAAGAGTTAAAAATTGGACTCGAACTTTCGGTTCATATAGATCAATCCATTGAATATTTAGTCCTCCACGCCAAGGAGATTCTGAAAAACAATTTACAGGTTTTCAGCAACCCAAAACTATGGAAATAATATCATGTTGACCAGTTTGATGACAAATTGTGGAGGGCTTCTCAATCATAGAGCCCACCCAACAAATGAAAGAATATAAAAAGCAGGAAGTGAATTATGCTGAATAAAAAATTTCATCACGAACACACGAATTATTGCGAATCTTCATAGCAATAAACAATTCTTAATTCGCGCCTATTCTGCTAGAAAGACGAGTGCTCAACATCGGAACTGATTTCCAGATTACCTAAGCCATTATTTTATATTTTCGCAGATCATTCAAATCTATTGGATAAAATGAACACTTACAAAAATCAACAATACATTAGGCTGGGCTATTTTTGCTATCGCTTCTATTGTTTATATAATGACTGCAGAGCCCACTGCCAGCTTTTGGGATTGTGGTGAATACATTGCAACTGCATACAAATTGCAGGGTCGGTCATCCACCGGGCGCACCCCTGTTTCAATTGATCGGAAGATTCTTTTCGATGTTTGCATTTGGCGATGCAAGCAATGTGGCTTTTATGGTAAATATAATGTCAGGCTTGTCAAGTAGTTTTACCATTTATTTCTTTTCTGGACCCTTACCATGCTGGCTAAGAAATTAGCGTTCCGCAGCGGTGAAATGACCGAAGAAAGATGTTTGCTGTTTTTGGTAGCGCTGTGGTGGGGTCATTGGCCTATACTTTTTCCGATTCATTTTGGTTTTCTGCAACTGAAGGGAGGTGTATGCCATGTCATCCTTCTTTACGGCTTTGGTATTCTGGGCCATTTTAAAATGGGAAGAAAATGCAGATGAAAAACATGCTTTCCGCTGGTTGATCTTTATTGCTTATATGGTGGGGCTTTCAATTGGTGTTCACTTGTTAAATTTATTGGCTATTCCTGCTATCGCTTTCGTTTATTATTTTAAAAGGTATAAAAAAACAAATAATAGGGCCTGATCATCACTTTTCTGGTTTCAATTTTGGCGCTCGGATTTGTTATGACCGGCATTATTCCCTGGATCGTAAATTTCGCCGGATATTTTGAGTTGTTTTTTGTTAATGCCATTGGTTTGCCTTTCAATACAGGAACGGTTATTTATTTTATTGGTTTGATAGCCGGTTTGTATTTTGGTATACGATATACCCGCAAAAACCAAAAAGTAGTTATGAATACAATCCTCTGGTCATTAACTTTTATTTTAATCGGATATTCTTCTTTTTTCCTTCTCATCATCCGGTCCAATGCCAATACACCCATTGATGAAAACAACCCGGAAGATGCGATTAGTTTACTGGCTTATTTAAACCGTGAACAATACGGCGATTGGCCTGTACTTCAGGGGCAGTATTTCAATGCCCCTGTAGTTGACCGTAAGGATGGCAATCCCGTTTACCGGAAAGACCCAAAGACTGGTAAATACATCGTCATAGATGAAAGGAAAGGGACGATTCCTGTGTATAATCCTGAATTTACCACTATTTTCCCCAGGATGTGGAACAATACTGAACAGCGATATATTAATGATTATAAAGAGTGGAGCAAAATGAAGGGTATCCCCATGACTGCAGAGGATGAATATGGTGAGAAGCAAACACTCAATAAACCAACATTTGGTGAAAACCTCCGGTATTTTTTCAGGTACCAACTCAATCATATGTATTTCCGGTATTTCATGTGGAATTTTTCGGGAAGACAAAACGATATTCAGGGAATGGTTGACCGGAAAGATGGCAACTGGATAACCGGGTTGCGATTTTTTGACCATGCCCGGCTCGGCCCTGTCCTTGATGCTCCGGAAAGCCTTAAAAACAAAGCCACTAATAAATTTTACATGCTGCCCTTTATCCTTGGGCTGATTGGGCTTTGTATCAGCTTAAAAGTGACAAACGAAATTTTATTGTTGTTGATTGCTGTTCTTCATGACAGGCCTGGCCATCGTTGTTTACCTCAATCAGCATTCCCCGCAACCCCGTGAAAGGGATTATGCCTATGCAGCCTCGTTCTATGCTTTTGCAATCTGGATTGGCCTTGGTGTATTTGCTATTTTTGATTTACTGCAAGGAAAAATGAAACAGAAGACGGCAGCAATTGTGGTTTCTTTGGTTTCTTTATTGTTGGTTCCAGGCATCATGGCTAAAGAGGGATGGGATGATCATGACCGATCAGGCAGATACACAGCTCTGGCAATGGCAAACAATTATTTGAATTCGTGTGCGCCTAATGCCATTTTGTTTACCAATGGCGACAACGATACTTTCCCATTGTGGTATGCACAGGAAGTAGAGGGAATTCGAACCGATGTGAGGGTTGTTAATTTAAGCCTGTTGAATACGGAATGGTATATTCAACAAATGAAGCGCAAGGCTTATGATTCTGATCCTGTTCCTTTTTCATTACCATGGGATCAATACAAAGATGGGACAAGAAATTACACTTATTTCATCGAAAGCGAAAACATCAAGGGGCATGTGGAATTATCCCAGTTATTTGATATTCTAAAAAAGGACCCTGAGCGCCTAACGATGCAAACACGCATTGGCCCGATAGAATATTTCCCGACCAAAAAATTCAAAATCACTGTTGATTCGGCAAAGGTTGTCGCAACAGGAACTGTGCAACCAGAGCAGGCTGATAGAATAGTTAATGAAATTCAGTGGACTCTGAATCGCAGTGGGGTTACAAAAAATTACCTCATGGTACTGGATCTGCTTGCTACCAATAATTGGGAGCGTCCGGTTTATTTTGCGATAACAACCGGTTCAGAAGCATACATCGGTTTGGAAAATTATTTTCAACTGGAAGGATTGACCTATCGCTTGGTTCCTGTAAAAACCGCTAAATCAGATGGACAAAGTGGGGAAGTAAATACAGCGATCATGTATGAAAATTTGGTTAACAAGTTTGCCTTTGGAAACATGAAAGACCCATCGGTTTACCTTGATGAAACCAGCATGCGAATGACCATGAACCTGCGGAATAATTTTTTCCGTCTGTCGGATGCTTTGATTAAAGAAGGAAAGTCCGATTCGGCTAAAATTGCTATGGACCTGTGCCTTCATGAAATGCCGGATGAAACAATTCCCTATAATTATTTCACCATGCCAATAGCGGAAGGGTATTATAAAATTGGGGACATGGAAAAAGGGAATGAAATTTATTCCCGTATGATTGAAATTTTTGATAAACAGCTCGCCTATTACTTTTCTTTTACAGGAAAAAGAAGAGATTTATATGAATTTGAAAAACAGCAAAGCCTGGCAATGCTTCAAAAAATGATACAAGTGACCCAGAAGTTTAAGCAACATGAATTGAGCCAACGGGCCTCCAAGGTTTTCGATCCTTATTTCGAGCTTTACTCAAGAGAATAATAAAACAATTTGAAACCCCTGGGGTTAATTAATTTTTGTAGTTTTTATTTCCGAATTTTGCATTAATCGATATATTGGATATGGATAAAACCCGCTTCCCCATTGGGGTACAAGATACCGGTCGAGGAAATTCCATTTTACCAGTCCGTCATCTGATAAGGGTTCAAAAAAATAAGCCGCCAGGTTGCCAAGTGGCTGGGCTGTTTTAATAATGTATGTTTCCTTATCAAAGTTTTTACTGACAGTTTCAAAATCACCCTTTATGGTATTCATATAATGACCCTGGTAAGGCCTTTTCGTTGGATTTAATTCGGAAATGTTGAATTGTTCGACCTCCACGGAAATCCCTTCTTCCAGTTTTTCAATTCGAATGCCATGTGTTATTAATAAATCCAGCACATCGGGGTCGGGAACAGACAGGATATAAGCAAAAGGCATTTTGGTGCTCACGGTTGCAAAATAATCAGCAATATAATCTACGGTCACTGTTCTTTTACGATCACTTTGCTTGTATCTCCAATAGCCTTTCATACCTGGTATGGTATCTGCTTCAATGGCTTTAATGGTGATCTTCTCCGGTGTTGGCACTCCAGTATATTCAATGGCAAATGAATCCGCATTTCCAATACTAGATTCACGATGAACCAGGCGTTCATCTGCTTCATTTAACATTTTCTTGATTTCAACATTATTTTGAGCTGCAAATTCTAAAATAGTCAGAAGTAAATGATAGCTTCCGTTTACCCGAGTTTTAAAATCAGCATACACATAGTTTTCATTCAATATTGCCAGTCGGTTCCTTACACCCACGTAATTGACAAGGTAACGCGGTTCACAAGCATAAGATGTCCATCCTGTATCCACATTCATCCGGTCCAGAAACTCTCCGTAAAATACATTTTCAACATCATATTTATCCCACAACACCCTGTGAACGGAAGGCATCATTTGATCACGCATATAATTTATCAATTTCCTGTCGCCGTTTGGATTCATCATCCAGGTAAAGGTAACCGGCTCTTCATGGTAGGAGCCATTGGTAGTGTGGCAATCAACAGTGATGGCCGGATCCCATTTGTTAAAAACTTCTGTCACAACACCTCTAATTTCAGGCGTTTCCAGTTTCATCCCATCCCTGTTGAGGTCCAAAAATTGTCCATTATGCCTAACACCAACTCCATTTATCGGCCCATTTTGGTTTGTCCTGTTTTTTGTACTGAATTTCTCATTTCCATCGGCATTGAGATTTGGACAGATAAGCAAAATCACATTTTTAAGTACATCAGTGTTCTTACCCTTCAATAAATCCCTTGCAAGCATTTGGGTGGCCTCTTTACCCTCCACTTCTCCGGGGTGTATGTTTGCCTGAATGTATACAACAATGCGGTCATCGTTTTTTATCTCCTTATGGTTTGCCGGCATTGGATCGGCGATGATCATGAGAGGGATATCCCTTCCCTCAACAGTGGTTGCAAAGTTCTCCAGCTTTAAAATATCAGAAGATCTATCAAGGGTTTGTATGAATTCCACTACCTCTTCATAAGTTGAAGTGGATTCAAAGTTGGTTTTTTCGGCGGTGGTTAACAGTTCAGATTGGCTCATTGCAAAAAAAGAATTTGCCAAAGCAATTATTGCCATTAATATCCCAAGTTTCATACGAATAATTTTTAATGGACTAAAAGTAGAAAAAGAAATGAAATGAAGTGAAATGAACCGCACAAAATTTCAATCTATTAATCGAGGATAGAACAATTAAATTATACCCAATTCAATCAATATATTTCGTGTGATCTCAATTCTTGCAGTTCCAAAATTCTCCATGTTAAAGTCATTCCCCTGAACACAGGTGACAAAGAAATAGACGTTATGTTCTTTTTCAACATAACCAATATACCAGCCTGTATTGTTTACCAGAGCCCAGCCTGTTTTAGCATGCATTGTATAATCTGGAGTTTCTTCAACAATCATGATCCTTTTCACGGTTTCCTGGTTTTTGTTGGAAAAGGGAAGTTCATTTCTATAGAGCCTTTTAAGGAATTCAATCTGTTGTTGAGGTGTAATTCTCAAATCTCCCCTTAACCAGAACTGGTCAATTCCACCGCCAATTTCCTCGTTTCCGTATTGTGATTTTGTAATCCACTCCTGCATTCGTTGTTCCCCAACTCTTCGCGCCAACTCCTGGTAATACCATACAACAGAATATTTAATGGCTTGCGAGAGATTAATATCC
This sequence comes from Bacteroidales bacterium, assembly GCA_041393255.1. GTDB lineage: Bacteria > Bacteroidota > Bacteroidia > Bacteroidales > JAADJA01 > JAADJA01. The sequence continues at coordinate 47,608 of JAWKKM010000028.1, forward strand.
TGATTCCAGGCTGAAAAATTTCGTTGCACACTGTCCCATGGAATGACAAAATTCTCATCTTCTATAACGCCGGTTTCCAACCCAATTAAGGAGTTACAGATTTTAAAAGTGGATGCAGGAGGAAATTCAATATCTTTTTGATCAGGGTTGACATACAAATATGAACCTTTATTCAAATCATACATAATGAAAGAACCCTGCAAATCAAAACTGTCGAAATAGTGTTGAAACTCCTGTTTGATTTCAATTTGAGGGCCATGTTTTTTATTCACACAGTTCAAGCTGAAAAGCATGAAAACAAATATCAATTTGAAGTAAATTCTCATTTTCAAAATAGTGGGTTGTAAAATTAAACGAAAATCATCTTTGCACAGAGGGGGTTGTTCTGTTTTAATTTATTGGGAAATACCAATAATCTTAAAGCTATTATTTTTGCTTTTTCAATTGGAAAAAGCTTTTTATAGGTTATTTACGATGCAGCGACGAACGCCAATAAGGCAGGCTTCTTGTGAATAAATAGCTTTAAAAACTATCTATATTTAGAAGCACGGAGTTGCTCGAAGGAAAATCATGAACTTTTCAAATATGAATCAAAAGACAAGAAGACCAGTTTAATGTTGAGCAGATTATTTCAACCCCTTAACCCTTGGCATTCCGGCTATAAAGTCTTTGAGATAGAAAGGTTCGAAATAAGCCACATTTTCAAATTGCTTGTTTTGAAAATAAGAATATGCAATTCCGGCCAAATCCTTTGCAGATGGGTTAAAATCATCAACAAAAAAAGCATTTGGATGATTCAGCACATTACGGCACTTGGCAGCTCCATTGCCAAAAAAAATGATCTTGCCCTGGTTCAGATAATCTGAAAACGAATTTTTGTCAATAATTTTGGCAGAAGTTTCCAAAACCTCTTTGTTACTATAATCATACAGTGAACAGTAAACTTCCATCCGGCGCGCATCAAGCATCGGACAAAACAATGTTGAAGAGTCATAATCCGTGGCCATCTTTCCGGCCATTCCAAACGCCATGGACGTTAGTGTGCCAATGGCTATCATTGGGATATTGAAGGCATAACACAATCCTTTTGCCGTTGAAACTCCAATTCTCAAGCCGGTATATGACCCAGGCCCTTTACTAACCGCAACAGCCGTTATTTGTGAAGTTTTTATTTTGTTTTCTTGCAACAGCTCATCAATAAAAACAGTAACAACTTCGGCATGGGAATTTTTTACATCCGTTTCCTTAAGGCCAATGATTTCATTGTCAATTGACAGGGCAACTGAACACACAGGAGTTGCTGTTTCTATTGATACAATATATGCCATTGGGCAAAATTATAGTTTAAATTGAAATGTAACTAAATAAATTGGCAGCAGGTAATTTTAAAAAGAACCCTTTATATGAATTTAAGACAAACAATGAATTTCAAAATTTATTTATAGAAAAGGAAAATGATCAATCTTTCTCATTATCAAACAGATCTTTCTTGTCAACTTTCTTTACCTTGTCATCATTTTTCAATTTCTTTGAAACAGCACGATATGGCCCAACAATAACTTCTTGCTCAGCAGACAAACCTTCTTTGATTTCGATATACATATTGTCCTGAATACCTGTTTTTACGTTTTGCATAATGGCTTTTTCATCTTCGAACAAAAAGACCACCTCCATCATTTCTTCCTTTTCTTCAACAGCCCTATTCTCTGTTTCCTCATTGTCGTCATCTTCTGGCCTTTCCGAGGCAACGCCCGAAGTATCTGTCCGGGTTGTAACGGCTTGTATGGGAATCGTCAGGATTCCCAATGCGGTTTCGGTTTGGATATCAACTGTGGCCGACATACCGGGCCGGAATGGGGATTTGATAAGGTCGTTTTCCTTGACCAATTCTTTATACGATTCTTCCAATATCAAAATCTTTACTTCAAAATTGGTTACCTGATCAGCACTAACGCCCATCACGTTTGCAGAGGTTGCTATTTCAGTAACGATCCCCCTGAACTTCCAGTCGAGATAAGCATCCACTTCAATTAAACAGGTATCATTTAAGTTAACCCGTACGATATCATTCTCATTAACCTCAACCAGCACAATCATCCTCAACAGGTCAGCAATGCGCATGATTTCAGTTCCGGATGAAAACTGCGAAGCTCCGGTTACCCGCTCGCCTTTTTCTACACTCAAGCTGGAAACCGTTCCATCGTTTGGGGCATAAATAGAAGTTCGGGTTAGATTTTCCCTTGCCTCTCGTAAAGAGGCCTCACTGCTGCTAACTGAAAATTCGGCTGCCTTGACGTTCTCCTCGGCTGCTTTTACTTCTGCTTTTGAAACTGCAAATGAAGAAGTTGCTGCATCAAAATCGGATTGAGAAATTACCTTTTCATCGAACAATTGCTTGCTTCTTTTAAAATCTTCCTCGGCTTTATAAAACTGTGCTTCTGCCTGTGCCAGCCGGGCCTTTGAATTAGCCAGGTTCGCCTTTTGCATTTGCAACGCAGCTTCAATTCGTTCGTAATTGGAGATGTATATTTCCGGATCAATTTTGGCCAACAAATCACCTTTGTGAACCTGTTCTCCTTCTTTTACATGCAATTCGACAACTTCACCAGAGATGTATGGGCTGATCTTTACATCCACTTCAGGCTGGATTTTCCCATTTGCTGATACCGTTTCTACAATATCACGAAACTGTGGAAATTCAGTAATCACTTTAATTTCAGCAGCTCCTTTATCTTTTGTTACCGCCAGAACAATAAGCACCACCAACAAAGCAGCTGCACTCCAGAGCAGTATTTTCTTTTTATTCGATTTGCCAGCCATTTTAGTTATTCTTTAACATTAGGAATTCGATTGCTAAAGTAATTAATTTTTAATCCGGAGATAAACAATCAGCCTCAATTTATTATTTGGAATTGCTCAATGCATGCAAGGTCGTTTATCTGTCCATTAAATATACCCTTTGAAAAATCGGAAACAAACCCATGAGTATTATGTTTCATAAATCTTGTATTTTATCTCTTTAATGTTAAGGGTTTTCCCAGATAAAAATCAATTACCGTTGTGCGGAAAACAAAATCAAACTTAGCCTGAATGGATTCTGCAAGGGCATTGTTATATTCTTTTTTAGCATCGTTATATTCAACGGAATTGATAAGCCCAACATTGAATTTCTGTTCGGCATACTTGAATGATTCGGAAGTAGCATTAACTTTCTTTGTTGCAGCTTTATGTTTGTTAAAAGCAGCCACAGCATCGTTATAAGCTTGTTGAATGACTTTGTAAAGGTTGTTCTTTTGTAATTCGAGGTCAAGATTAGCGCTGGCAATACCAATCTTTGCCTGAGCCACTTGTGACCGGCTACTCCATCCATTAAAAATGGGGATACTAAGGCTTAACCCTATGGATTCATTCAGGTTATCGTTTAGCTGGTCTCCAAATTTTTTGGCATTGTATGATTCAAAGCCCTGAGTAATACCATAAACCGGTACAGTTGGATTAACTGGGTCATCCGTATACCAATATCCAAACTCTTGCTCCTCATAAATCGGATTGGTTCCCACAACATTGGCCCCTGAATACCCAGAACCCAAAGAACCACTCAGGCTTAACCTTGGATAATATGCTCCTTTTGCAATGCTTAATGACTTTTCTGAGCTTTCAACCTTCATCTCAGCACTTTTAATTTCCGGGCGATCAGTAACGGCAACCGAATAAATCTTATCAGGTGTGAAAATTTCCGGTTGCTCAATCAGTCCCAATTCTGGTTTCTCTATTTCAAATCCCTCTGTGGTATGCAATTCCAGTAGTTGTGTTAAGTTTAAGTAGGCAAGTGCGAGATTGTTTTCTGCCGTCACCAATGAGAGTTCTTCTGATGCCTGCTGCGCCTCAATTGTGAGTAAATCGCCCTTGGCAAGAGTACCTGCATTCACCAGTTTAGAAGTACGTTCAACTTGCTGGTTGGTTATTTCCAACTGGTTTCTGGCAATGGTAACAAACTCCATATAATATAGGGTTTGGAGGTATTCTGTTGCAACGGCAATGGAAATTTCATCCTTAAAATAATCAACATCCAATTGAGCTGCCTGCAAATTCAGCAAATTCCGCTTGATGGTATTGACTTGCTGCAAACCATTGAAAAGATTGAGATCGCCTTGTAAATATATGTTGTTTGTTCTAACGCGGTCTGTCGCAAATTCATTGGTAAATGGGTCAACCCGTTGCCCCCAGTTATAACCGTGCGAAGCATAGCCATTTATATTTGGTAGGATGCCCAATTTGCTCTGTAGCAACAGCTCCTCCTGATAATTTACATTCAAGGCCTCCTGCTGAATATTGATATTGTGCTCCAAAGCATAATTGATACATTCTTCCAACGTCCAGACTTTGGATTGCTGAGCAATTAGACTCTGCAGAAATAAAACAAAAAACGCTGCTAATAAAAACAGATGAATAGTTCTCTTCATTTTTATGATTTTGTATTGTTCGTGATCCAGTATTAATACAAACGCTTCAATTGATGATCTCATATTGATTGTTGCAATAAACATGCTGATTAATCTAAAAATATGCCATCCTTATAAATCCCTGACATATAAAACATCACACATTCTGTAAAATACCGGTTCAGGGTTTCGGTGTCCACTATAATACATTTATTGTTCGCATCTGAACATACCTAAGTAAAATGGCAAAATTAGAGATCAAAATTAATACGTTTTTTTAATTGAGTTCTAAATAGTCTAAATTTGTCGAATAAATTGTGATAAAGATCAATCATGGATACAGAACATAACATTTCCGGTTTTATTGTAGATGTTGTAAATCACCGAATTTTCAAAGGGACAATTCAAATTAATAATGGCAGTATAGTTTCAATTAGGGAGGAAAATGTGAATGAGTCACAATATATTCTACCCGGTTTAATTGATTCCCATATCCATGTAGAGAGCTCTATGTTGATCCCTTCTGAATTTGCCCGAATGGCTGTTGTTCATGGCACTGTGGCAACTGTTTCCGATCCACACGAAATTGCCAATGTTTTGGGATTACCCGGGATGCAGTTCATGATAGACAATGGCAAAAAAGTACCCTTTAAGTTTTATTTTGGAGCCCCATCATGTGTTCCGGCAACTGCTTTTGAAACATCAGGCGCAACCTTGGGCCCTGAAGAAATTAAGGAACTCTTGAAAAGAGATGAAATAAAATATTTATCGGAAATGATGAATTTCCCGGGTGTTCTTTATAATGATAAAGAAGTGATGGCCAAGCTTAAAATTGCAAAAGAATATAACAAGCCCGTTGACGGCCATGCACCCGGATTGAAAGGAGATGCGGCAAGAAAATATTGTGAGGCCGGAATTTCAACCGATCACGAATGTTTCACTATTGAAGAGGCTTTGGATAAAATCGCTTTTGGTATGACTATCCAAATCAGGGAAGGAAGCGCGGCAAAAAATTTTGAAACACTCATTCCGTTGATTAAAGATTTTCCTGAGAAAATAATGCTCTGCTCCGATGATAAACATCCAGATGATTTATTGGAAGGACACATTAATCAAATTGTAAAAAGAGCAATTGCATTGGGCTATGATCCTTTAACAGTTCTTAAAGTTTGTACCTATAATCCGGTCAGACACTACAAACTGGATGTCGGGCTTTTGCAGGAGGGTGATCCCGCTGATTTTATTATTGTGAACAATTTAAAAGATTTCCGGGTCAAATCTACCTGGATCAACGGAATTATGGTGGCGAAGGATGGTAAAACATTGATTAAGCCGGTTAAGGAGAGTACACCCAATATTTTTAATGCTATGCCAATACAAACAAATGATATTCGAGTTGAGGCAAATGGGTCAGATTTAAAAGTAATAAGAGCAATGGAAGGGCAGCTCATTACTGAAAAGTTTACTGTTCAGGCCAAAAGCAGGAGCAATTTTGTTGAGAATGATGTTGTTAATGACATTCTTAAAATTGTTGTTCTAAACCGCTATGCTATTTCTAAGCCCACTGTTGGTTTTATAAGTGGATTTGGTTTGAGAAAAGGCGCTATCGCTTCAAATGTAGCCCACGATAGTCACAACATTATTGCTGTTGGCACAACGGATCAGGAAATTATTGAAGCCATAAATCTTATTCTCGAAAGCAAAGGAGGCATTTCACTGGTAAATGGAAACGATGCGGAACATCTGCCCCTTCCGGTTGCCGGAATTATGTCGAATGAAGACGGAGGAATAGTTGCAGAAAAGTACGCGAAACTGAACCGAGAAGCAAAAGCACTCGGATCGAATCTAAGAGCGCCATACATGACTTTATCTTTTATGGCATTGCTGGTAATTCCCGCATTAAAGCTGAGCGATAAAGGATTGTTCGATGGAACAAAATTTGAATTTACATCCCTTTATGAAAATTGATTATTCATATTAATTCTAAATATTTACATATTTACTTGCATATAATATTTTTTATACTTTTGTTGCTTGAAAACATTAAACTTAATTGATTTATGACAAAATTAGTTCTTGACATCACGAAACTGGAAATGGCAGCCAGCAAACTGAGGGCTATTGCACATCCCATGAGAATTGCCATCATTGACCTGTTAAACGACAACAACAAACTCAGTGTAACCGAAATTTATGAAGCACTGGATATTGAGCAAGCCTCAGCCTCACATCACCTCAATATATTAAAGAATAAAGGTATTTTGGTATCACGCAGGGAAGGGAAAAAAATATTTTATTCTCTGAAAAGCGTAACACTTACTGAAATCATCGAATGTATCAACAGGTGTAACGAAGAGTAAGAATAATCTTAACGGGTTTTACTCTTTCAGGTTTTGGGTTAGAAAAACAAAATCCTGAACACTCAACCGTTCCGCCCTTTGGCTTAACAGAAACTTTATTTTTTCTAAAGGTTCAAATGGGTATGCCTTAAGTGAATTTCTCAGTGTCTTTCTCCTTTGATTAAAAGCTGTTTTTACAATGGTTTTAAAGGTTTTTTCATTGCAATCAAGTGCGCTTACATCATTTCGTTTCATTCGAATTACGGCAGATTTGACTTTTGGAGGAGGGTGAAAAACATTTTCATTAACCGTAAATAAATATTCAATTTGAAAATAGGCCTGAACCAATACACTTAATATTCCGTATTTTTTTGAACCCGGAGGCGATGCAATTCGGTCTGCAACTTCCTTCTGAAACATTCCGACCAGCTCATTAACCCTATTTCTGTTTTCAATGGCTTTGAATAATATCTGACTGGAAATGTTATAGGGGAAATTACCAATTATGGAATAGCTTTCAGGAAAGACCAAATCCAAATCGAACTTTAAAAAATCATCCTGAATGATATGGCCAGAAAACTCAGGATACGTTTTTTTCAGATAATTAACGGATTCCGTATCAACTTCGATTACATGATAATTTTTTATGCCTGAATTAAATAAATACTTTGTTAAAACTCCTGTACCAGGACCGATTTCAAGCAAATTGCTTGTATTTGGTGACAGGCTTGAAACTATTTTCTGAGCAATATTTTCATCCTTTAAAAAATGTTGGCCAAGATGTTTTTTGGGTTTTACCATGCAGGTATATCAATTAACTAATTGTCAAAAGGCTGAAGGTCGTAGAAGAAATAATCTTCCCCTCTTTCCTCTTCACTCGAAAAATCACCCCTCAATTTCCTAAAATGTTTACGGGCATCTACAGTAAAAAGGCTTGACGGATAATCGGTTAACAGTTTTTGATAATATTCCATTGCCAACTCATCATCCTTAAATTCATTTTCGGTAATAAGGGCAAGCATATACAATGCATTATCAGCAGTGATATCATAGGAGTAATCCTCAACAATCTTAAGTAAAAGCTCTACTGCATCTTCATTTCTTCCTTGCTTGTAGTTAATCTCTGCTTTTTTATAGAGAACTTCATCAAAAATAGGGTGATGGGTAGCCAGGTTAAAAATTGAATCAAGAGTCATTAGTGCTTCTTCAGGATGGTTTCTAAAAAGCAATAAGTCAGCCCTGCCATACATTTCCAATGCAACTGTTGAGGAATCCATATCAATATTATCACTGATCAATACCGAAAAACGAAGCGCATCATTGGCTATCAATTTTGAAGTTGCAGCTTTCAATACATCCAATTGTGCCTTGGCCCATTCAAATTCCCCGATATAAAATGAAAGCCTGGCATTTTTAAATTTTGCAAGATGGCCAATCGGATCGTTTTTAAATGCTTTCTCAACCTGTGCATATAGCAATTTGGCCTCCCAAACATCACCGGTAAATACCAATATATCCGCAAGTTCTATTTTGCACTCAGCTACCATATTGGCCGGTGCATTGGGAATGCTGATTGCTTCATACAACAGGTTAACGGCTTCGCTGGTTTTATCCAGATAAAACGCCTGTAGATTGCCCAAATAGCGCATTACAGGCAAGGTGGCAGAATTTCGCCCATACTCATCAAGCATGGAGTTATACTCTTTTTCCAATTCCAAAAGGTCATCCTCATCATAGTCTGAAGAGGTTGTCACTTTTAAATAACGGGATTGTAAAATTCCAATCTTGGAATCGATGTACAAATAATTGCTTCTTCCCTTTTTTAAAATGTAAGCGAATCCATCGATGGCAACATCAAAATTTTCATTCGAAAGGCTCAATCGTGCAAGATCATAAACCCGTTCCCCCTCTTCATCATTACGTCTATCAATTGATTTGGCCTGTAATAAAGCTTGTTCAAAATCTTTCTCCTGAATATTATACCACAATAGCAATTCGGAATAGTAAATCTTAGCGGGAGCTTTCTGAACCCTTACCAATAGTGATCTTCGAAACAATTCACTAACCGTTTTATCAGGGTCATCATCCAATACATCCTGCATCCGCTGCTGAATGACCGGCATATTTACAGGGTTATAATCAACATAATCAAGGTATTCTTCCACCATCATGGAATAATTCCGAATTTGTTCGTACAAATTACCTAATTCCAGATTAAAAGGATAATCATCCATCAACTGTTTTCCCCGCTTATAGGTTTCGACAGCATAATCTGTCTGGCCTCTGTACAAGAACCCATTTGCCAGTTCCATTATTTGCCTCTTGTCGGGTGAAAGGCTTTTAATGGCTTGTTCAAACTGTTTCTTTGCTTTGGTCAGATCACCCGATTCGGTGTACACAAAACCCAGGTCAACTAAATACTTCAAATTATCCGGAGATTTCTTTACCTGGTTTTTTACAACCTTCTCCGCATCCTTGAAATTATCGAGTTCAACCAAACAATATAAAAGGTATGTATAATAGAGGCTTCTTTGGGAATTTTCATAGAGCTTCTCATATAAAACGACCGCTTTATCATATTCCTTGTTCTGAAAATAATGAGCTGCAAGTTGTTCATCGCTCTCCCTTTTTTGAGGCGGTGCCGGAGGGGTTCCCGGGTGGGGTGGATGAATTTCAACAGGTTTTAAGATTTTGTCTATTTGGGTGAACCCATCGTTAACCCATATAAAACAAAATAAAAAAACCATCACGTATGTAGGCCATTTTGCCATAAAAAACAAGTTCCTTATTGAACGGGAAATATCTATAATAATTTTAGTTGCCTGATAAAAAAACAAAACAAAACCCATTTGGTTTTATTGAAAATCAATTCTTTAATCAATATATTCAAAACCGGTATACGGCTGCAATGCATTTGGTATCCTGATCCCCTTTTCCGTTTGATTGTTCTCAAGCAAGGCAGCGACAATCCGCGGTAATGCCAAAGCACTGCCATTTAAGGTGTGAGCCAATTTTGTTTTTCCATCCGTATCCTTAAAACGAAGCTTCATCCTGTTGGCTTGAAAATTCTCAAAGTTAGAAACTGAACTTACTTCCAGCCATCGCTTTTGGGCAGCTGAATACACTTCAAAATCATAGGTTAAAGCAGATGTAAAACTCAAATCTCCCCCACACAACTTCAGTGTCCTGAAGGGCAACTCCAGGGCTTCAATCAGGGAGGCTGCATGGTTTCGCATTTCCTCAAGGGTTTCATAAGATTTATCAGGATGTTGCAATTGCACAATCTCTACTTTGTCGAACTGATGCAAACGGTTCAATCCCCTCACATCCTTTCCATAGGATCCTGCCTCGCGCCTGAAACATTGCGAATATGCCACATTTTTTACCGGAAAATCCTCAGCTTTTAAAATTACATCCCGATAAATATTGGTTACCGGAACTTCAGCTGTTGGAATAAGATAAAAATTATCAATTCCAACGTGATACATCTGGCCGTCTTTATCAGGCAATTGTCCTGTACCATACCCAGAGTCTTCATTTACCATTAACGGAGGCTGTATCTCTAAATATCCTGCATCCAGGGCACGGTCGAGAAAAAAGTTGATCAAAGCCCGTTGCAATTTGGCTCCTTTTCCTTTGTAAAATGGGAACCCGGATCCGGTTACTTTGTTTCCCAATTCAAAATCAATAATAGCATATTTGGTGGCAAGTTCCCAATGAGGTAATGCCTGATCGCCAAGTTCAGGAATCAAACCCGATTCATTCACAATTTCGTTATCTTCAGCCGAATTCCCTTTTGGAACAGAACTATGAGGAAGGTTAGGAACCTGAACCAAAGCATCATTCATTTCCATTTTGATTGCTTCAAGTTGTTCCGAAAGCTCCTTCGACAATGTTCTCAATTCACCTGCTCTTGCCTTCATGGCTTCAGCCTCCTCATGCTTGCCTTGCTTATAAAGGCTTCCTATTTCTTTTGCCGATTTGTTGGATTCAGCCAGAACATCATCCAGCTCTTTCTGGAATGTCCTTCGTTTTTCATCAAGATCCAATACCAGATCAATGATTTCAGTTGATTTAAAATTCTTTACGGAAAGCTTACTGATAACTTCCTGTTTGTTTTCTTTGATGAAATTTACCTGTAACATTGAGAATTATTTTAGATGTGCAAAAGTATTGTTTTCGAACTAATATAAAAAGCGAAAATATGAAATGGTCGCATCAAGCCATAGCTGTATTTATTCTCAAAAAAAAATCCTCCCCAGACCGGGAAGGATTTATATACTTTAACGATTTCAGGCAGTTAGTTAACAGCTTCCTGATTTTCGGGAACTACACTAACGAATGACTTATCGCCTTTTCTTCTTCTGAACTCAACTGTACCATCAGTCAAAGCAAACAAGGTATGGTCTTTTCCCATTCCAACGTTTTCGCCAGGATAGTGTTTGGTTCCACGTTGACGGATAAGGATGTTCCCAGCTTTGGCAAACTGACCGCCATAAATTTTTACGCCCAATCGTTTACTTTCCGATTCGCGTCCGTTATTCGAGCTACCTGCACCTTTTTTATGAGCCATGGTCTATAATTTTTTATTATTACTGATTCTTTATTATTCTTCCGTTTTTTCTTCTGGCTTGGCCTTGGTTTCAGCAACCGGTTTATCCTCCTTCTTGGGCATTTCTTTCATTTCAGCCTTAGGTGTTGCTTCTATTGGGGCTTCCATTGCTTCTGGCTTTGTCTCCTTCTTTACTTCTTCCTTCGCAACAATCTTTGGAGTTTCCTTTACTTCTGCTTTGGTTTCCTTCTTTGCTTCCACTTTGGGCGTTTCTTTCAGCTCCACTTTTTCTTCATTTTTCTTGGTGGCCGCTTTCGCACCTGAAGCCAAAATATCTTCAATGATCAGTTTACTCAGGTATTGACGATGGCCATTCTGCTTCTGGTAACCTTTTCTTCTTTTCTTGTGGAAAACGATTACCTTGTCACCTTTAAGGTGTTCTATGATTTTAGCCTTAACCATTGCCCCGTTTACAACCGGGCTTCCTACAGTAACTTTACCATCGTTATCCAACAACAACACATGATCGAATTCCACAGCTGACCCTGCTTCACCTTCCAACCGGTGAACAAAAATCTCTTGTTCTTTTTCAACCTTGAACTGCTGTCCTGCTATATCAACAATTGCGTACATCTTATATCTTTTATTAACTTTCTGCTTAAAAAATCGGAGTGCAAAATTAGTAAAATATTTTATTCTGCAAATGTTTTTTGCCTTTTAATCTTAATAATTGATTGTTAATTTATTTTAATCATTGAAAAAATGCTAAAACATTGTGTTTTGAATGGTTGCAAATTCTTAAGCTACCTCTTCAAGTGAAGGCTTGTTTTTTATTTGTGATGGCGTATAAGCTTTGTTATAAATCAATTGTTGGTGAAAATGATAATACTATTTCTGCAACCCACTAAAGCAAATTTTTCAGTTCAGGGCTGGCAAGTATTTCGGCCAATACTGATTCTGCAATCTCGCTTCCATAGCGCTTAATCACTTTTTGAAGCTCTTTTTTCTTTTTTTGTGCATTTATATCGGAATTGACAATTTTTGCAATCTCCTTGTATTGAGAACCCTTTAATTCATTTTCGAGGGAGGTTGAAATCACTTCAACTTGAATATGCTTTACAGGAATTTGGTTTTTATCGGGCAAACCCAATGCTTTAAGTTCATCAATAGATGCCGAAAGAATTTCCCGCCCTAATTTCTTACAGGTTTCAAGATTGGACAAACGACCGGATGTATCGCGCAATGACCAACTGGAATAGTCATATTCGATGTTTTCGATTTGGGTTATCTTTTGTGTTTGTTCACCAAAAATTCGGGCCAACAAGATTATTGTATATTGTTTCCAGGCGTTCAGGTCAAAATCCTTAACATCCATTTTATCGATCTGCTCCTGAAGTAATTTTATTTCTTTCATCATGCTGCAATTTTTATGATCAATCAAAATTAGTAAAAAAGTAAAGATGGAATGACTTTTTAAGAATTGAATCTAAATGCCTTACTTTATTATGGCCATTTCCTTAAGATAAGAATGCCGGGATGCTAAACCCCGGCATTCTTTCTGGTAATTAATTTTTAAAACAAGCCAACTTGTTAATTCTCTTTTAATCAAATGACTCAATTTTTACTAACCTAAACGTTATAAATGAAAAAAAATAATTTCAAATTATTGCTTAATAAACTTCTTTGCAACCAGATTTCCATCTTTACTATGCAAAACCAATGTATAAAACCCTGTATTCAGGCCAGAAACGTCAATATCCACAAATGCATTGTGAATTTCATTTTCTGTAACCTTCTCTCCTGTGAGTGTAAAAACAGATATTAGAAAATAATTTTCACTATTTTCCACATTTAATCTGTTCTTGACCGGATTGGGATAAATCCTCACTTCATTACTTATCGCGTTTTCCTTGATTGATGTAATGTAAGCCTGATCGAAGAAAAAAGCACCCATATCAGCTACTGTGCCATCAGGATCGTAGGAAGCAATGGGATCACCCATGTCAATACATGCTGATTTAAGTCCAAAATCGTCCGGAAAATTGCTCCATTGCAAATGATAATTGTTTGAAAAAGGATTTTCGAACATGGGGTCTCCGTCAATGTTTCCTGCGCCCTCGAAACCACCCATTACATTTGAAAAAGTGACAACAGGTTTTTCTATCATACTAAAAATCTCATCGGGAGTATTGGCCCAAAGAATTGAATTGCGGATAGTTTGGGTTGAGGCATCAAAGTCAAAATGAAAAATTCCACCTCCCTGCCCACCGGCAAAATTATCGCTGATCGTTGCATTAATGGTATTTATAGTTGATTCCATTGAATAAATACCAGCCCCATCCTCGGTTGCATGATTTCCAGAAATTAAGGTGTACTCAATCGATAGGTCTGCATAATAACTACTATATATTCCACCTCCATTTACAGCAAAATTATCATTAATGCTAACATTATTCATTTCGACAGTTGACATGTGGCAATAAACCCCACCTCCATTCACTCCTTCGTTATAGGCAATTTGAACATTGTCGAATGATGCCCCTGCGCCATCTGCTAAAGTAATCCCACCACCATTATTCTCAGAAACATTGTTGAGCACTTTCCCGTTGATGAAATTAATAAGACTTCCTGTTGAACCAATTCCTGAACAATATATTCCAGATCCATCATTATTATTAATCTCAAAACCATCAACGAGGGGAGAAGAGTTATTACAAGCAAAACCAACATATCCATTTTGGGTAATGGAAATGTTTTCAATCCCGATATTGGAATCTTCGTACAAACTGATTCCTGAACCTTGATTATTCCTTAAGATGCAATTATTAATCATCAAATGATCGTAGTCCACGCAGGTTATGGCTGAACTCCCAGAATATTCTATATTACAATAAGTAAAGACGGAGTTTTCCGTAAGGTTGGAGTTCATCCCATCAAAGAAAATCCCTCCCCATCCAGTAAAGCTTCCTGATGTATAACCGGTCGTATCATTTATGGTAAAAGTAACAGGTTCATTTTCATTGCCCAAGGCTTCCACTTTACCTGCAATTTCAAAGGAATACGGCCCGGTAAAAACAACCGAAACCCCGGCTTCAATAGTTAACTTCTTATTTGCCTGCAGCAGAACATTTCCTTCAATTAAATAAGGGCTGTAGGCTTTTTCCCAATTTCCAAAAATATCCCTTCAGCCACGATGGTCTGGCCGAAAGTGTTGGAAACACCAAGTATAACAAGAGTTAATATAGTTAATACAGTTTTCATGTTGAATTTTAGATTATTGATGGAGGAACAACCTGAGAAATTATCCCTCCATGTTTTTTTTACCTTAAAATTTGCTGGATTATGGATAACCAAAACTATGCAACAACTCAAATTGAAGCTTTTGTTTTACCCATTGACACGTGAATGGAAAACATGTAAACAAAACAATTACAACATGTTAGTAGTAGAATGAAGCAGGAATTCTCTTTATTAGAGCATAAGAGTTTGGGGGGATTTACGAAATTAACTTCTCCCATACTGGGAATAAATCAGGCAAATATTCCCAAAAAATAATAAGTAGGGAATTCATCAGGATCAAAATTTAAGGATAAAAGATTAACTTCAAAAATGCTTACTTCATATTTAACTCAGCAAAGTTTTCATCATCAATAAGAACCTGGATGGCTTTTTGGAAACCTTCATCGATCTGAGTCATCACTTGAAAATAGGATTTGAATTCGAACAAATTCCGGGCAATAAGGGCCTTTATCTGATAGCTGATAAGTTCACTTGACAATTCAAGTTCTTTACCCACCGGGGTAATCCCTTTTCCCTCTGCAAAATCAACAAAATCATTCAGGAAAAATTCATCAATAAGAAAGGTCTCATTGAACCTGTTATAATCGGGATAATTTCGAGCCAGTTCTTTCCTTTCATTATCCATGTACTCAAGAACAAAATCGTTGAACACTCCTTTACTTAGCAAGTCAACATAAAAATCGGTGTAATTTGTGGAATCCCAGGGTACAAATACGTCGGGCATGATTCCACCACCACCATAGACAATGCGATTTTTGGGCGTGTAATATTTTAAGGAATCGGGGAAGTCAATATTATTTTCATTGGTCAGTTCACCTCCTTCGAGACGCTTCACAAGATCTTTATAATAATCATCATAACCTTCCTTGTAGGATTTCTGAATGCATCTTCCAGTGGGGGTATAATATCTGGCAATGGTCAATCTGATAACCGAACTGTCGGGCAGGTAATAAGGGCGCTGTACCAGTCCTTTGCCAAAGGAACGACGACCAACAATAATCCCTCTGTCCCAATCCTGAACGGCACCGGCTACAATCTCGCTTGCCGATGCCGAACCTTCATCAATAAGAACAACCAATTTCCCGGTTTCAAATTCTCCTCGGAATGAACTCTTGTATTTTCGTTTAGGGCTGCTGACACCCTCGGTATATACAACAAGCTTCCCTGCCCCAAGGAATTCATCCGACAAATCAATTGCAACATCGAGATAGCCACCCGAATTGCCGCGGAGGTCAAGGATTAAATCCTTCATTCCTTCATCCCTGAGCTCTCCAATGGATTTTCGAAATTCGTCCATGCTGGTACGGGAAAAACGGTTAAGGCGGATATAGCCAATTTCGGGCAGGGCCATAAAAGAAGCGTCAATACTGTTAATGGGAATTTTGTCCCGCTCAATGGTATAATCAATCAGTTTCTTTCGGCCTTTCCGATAAACACTTATTTCCACCATTGTTTTTTTTGACCCTCGCAGGCGTTTGAAAACATAATTGTTATCAATGGCATTTCCGGTTGCATTCTCTCCGTCGATTTTGACAATCTTATCGCCCGCCAGTATACCAAGTTTTTCGGCAGGGCCGCCGGGAACGGGAGAAATAACCAATATAGTATCTTTATGTATTTGAAATGAAATACCTATTCCATCGAATTGCCCTTCAAGCGGTTCATTGGCTTTTTGTAAATCTTTCTTCGAAATATACTGTGAATGAGGATCGAGATGCTTTAGAACAGAGATGATTGCGCTTTCAACAAGGTCTGGTTCGTTCACCGAATCAACATAGGCGTAATCAATAATTTGAAGTGCAGAGGCAAATTTCTGAGAAGTGGTTTTGGGGTCATTATTTTGTGCAAATAGGCCGCATTGCAGTGAGAAAAAGAAAATTGTAAAATACAGTTGAAAATTCTTCAGAAAACCATTCATAATTTCACTCATAAAACTATATGCAATCTAGATTTCAAACGCAGACTAAGATGTAATATCTTTTACATTTGTTTTTCAAAATCTTATACGTCAAAATTTCTATAAAGATATACTTTTGCAGCTTCAATTTACCACTTTTTTATAACGACCTATTGTCATCACAGCACGCAATGGTTTAGGTTTCTGAAAATGAGGATATTACGGATCATATCATCGCCAAAGGAAAAACACGCATTTCAGCTGCATCTGGCCTATTCTTTCATCGAGGGAATCATCCTTGGTGTGCTTGCACTTAATGAATTCGTTTTTATCAAAAGTTTGAAAGGGACCAATTACGAACTTGGATTCTTATTCCAGTTCAGCATGGTGGTCTTTATTTTTCTTGTTTTTATCAATGAGTTCATCAAACGGACAAAGAACAAGCGAAAATTACTGCAGTGGACAGGACTGTTGACTCGTGGCCCTTTGTTGCTTCTTTTCTTTTTTCCACACAATACCGAAGCACTAACCTCCACAAGCCTGTATCATTTTGTTTTCCTGGGATTGTTTTTTATCTATTATTTTGGCAACACCATCATTTACCCACTGATCAATCTTTTCCTTAAAAATCAGTACTCACATTCCAGTTTTGGAAAACTATACGGATATGCCACTTCGCTGAATAAAATTGTAATGCTGGTGGCAACTTTCTTTTATGGCCTGCTTTTGGACTGGGATCCTAACGCCTATACCTGGGTATTTCCAATCGTTGCATTATTGGGCATCGGATCGGTACATTTGCTCTCCCTGATTAACTATACAGAACCTGTTTTGAAAGATAAAAGGCCTGGTTTTTTCGTTTCTATTAAAAAATCAATCAGTACCATGACCGGCATCTTAAGAACCAATAAACCCTATTTGCATTTCGAAGCCGGATTTATGTTTTACGGGTTTTCGTTTATGATCACGGTAACGGTGATAACCATTTTCCTGGAAAGGGCACTTCACCTGAATTATTCATCGGTGGCTTTTTATAAAAATGCCTATAACATTTTGGCAATAGTATTACTTCCCTGGATGGGTAAATTATTGGGAAAGACCGATCCAAGGAAATTTGCCCTGATCACCTTTACCTCTTTAATGCTCTTTATCTTTTTTATGATGCTCACCGAATATTTTCCTGCGAAAATGGACATTGCCGGAATTGAAGTGTACCCAATGCTCATCATTGCCTATTTGTTCTATGGTGTTTTTGCGGCTACCATGGCTTTGTTGTGGTTTATCGGGTCGGCTTATTTTTGCAAACCAGAAGAGGCCGGCGATTACCAATCGGTCCACTTATCGCTCACCGCAGCGAGGGCAATGTTCGCTCCACTGCTGGGTGTTCTCTTTTATGAGATCATGGGGTTTACCGGAACTTTTATATTGGCCATTGTTTCCCTGTTAATTGGAATAGGTATTATGGTTGGATCGTATAAGCATGAAAAAAATTAATTGATCAAAGGTTCGCCAGTAAATTGCAATGTACCTCTTTATGTTTAACCCGAAGCAACAGCGTTTTAACCGTTTTCATAATTTTAAGAAGCAATAGCAAGCTGTAAAAAACCTATCAATTTTATTGAGATTTCCATTATCTTAGCAGATCAGATAAACTGCCATTTTTTTATATCGCATACCTGAACAAAAAATATTAAATTCGTGAATTCGTGCAAAATTGCAAATTAAACCGGCAGTGAGTTATGAAACAAATCGTTTTGATCATTTCCATTCTTTTGTTAATAAAAATTGCACAATCCCAAACTGAGCCTGCCTTTCAAATAAACCGGTATGGCACTGCTAACTTTTCAGGCGTAATGAAAAACCCTGCTTTTGCCGGAGTGGAAGAAAAGCATACCCTGAATATGATTTACAGTGACTGTAAAAAATGGGACTTGCCAGAGTTTTCAGTTTCCTACTCCTCTGCTTTTGGGAAAAAAAAGAACCTGGGAGTTGGCGCCTATTATTCCTATTCTAAACTGGGATATACAAGCAGTAAGGAATCAAATATTTCGATTTCTTACCGAATGCAATTTAATGATAAAACCGATATAAGGATTGGGCTTTCCGCTTTAACCTTTTATAGGTTAAAATATGATGTTGAAAAGTTATTGGAAGGAGCAGCTGACCCGGAAGACCCGCTTTTACAATCCCTTGAGGAGAACCACGATTATTTATGGTACAATACAGGTTTGTGGTTCAATTACACTAGCTTTTACTTTGGTTTTGCTTATTTAAACTTTTGGCAATACGATTTTGTAAAGCAAATATCCAAGTTTAACCCAAATTCCGTGGAGTACAGTTTAATTACAGGATATGATTTTCGACTAAAGACAAAATGGGGCATAAATCCCAATATCCAAATGAGGAAGATGTCGGGCAATAAAACTTACTTTTTCGATTTTTCTTTCTTTGTTGATTATTCGAATCTTGTTTTTGCAGGAATATCTTATGATTACTCTGATAATGATTATCCCTCAGATATAAAAATTGTTGCAGGAACCCTGATCATTAAAAGAATCAGAATTTATGGTGCCTACAAATTTTCAACAGATAAAAACATGCGGGAAAAGATGGGCTTAAGTTTCTGGGAAACAGGCCTGCGGTTACAATATTAATCCCGGATTTACCTGAATAAATTCAATATAACCTTGCCAGGTAATTATAAAACCATCTTCCATGAGTAATTCGCAGTTGTAACCGGCTTGTCCGGCCATTTCACTTAAAAGGGAATAATCAACAAACAACCATTTAAAAGGTTTGCCGGTGACGCCATTATATTCAAAACGGTAAACCACTTCCCCGTAATAATCTTCATTCAGGTTTAACATTACCGATCCGTCTTCTTCTTCATACAGGTAAAGAATGTCGGTACTATCAAGAAGGATTTGGCCTCCCGGCCTGATCAATCTTCTGGAATGGGCAAGAAAACGGGCCAGGCCATTTAAATCTCCTGTGAAGCCAATGCCGTTCATGAGCATAAGCAGAGTATCAAATGTATTTTGATTGTAGGAATAAATATCTGCCAACACTACTTTATTAAGCCCCCTCTTTTTCATGATGTCAACAAATGCCTGGCGAATATCAAGGGCAGTAACATCCTTCCCCTGCTTTTGTAAAATTAATGAATGACAACCGGAACCTGCCCCGATGTCAAGGATTTTGCCGGTACAATGCCCCAGTGCTGACTTTTCAATTTCGGGCATTTGATCAAACTCCCTGAAAAAATACTCAACCGGGACACCATCAACATCGCTTTTGTTACTGTGAATAATTATTTCCACTGACCTTTTTCCGCTGAAATAATCCAGGAATGCATTCTCAAACGGATCATTTGACAATTCTTTTTTCATACAACCGGTTACCAATAATGCTAATTTTTTTTTTTGAACCACAAAGGGCATATAAGATCGCATAAGTTCACCTATTCCCCATATTCACTTAGTTACTATTCACACTTCACCATTTACAAAGCCTCTCCACATTTTTTACAAAACCTGGCATCATCATCGTGCCTGTCGAAATGGCAATTGGAACATACCTGTGTATTGGATTTGCCTGCTTTGGCCATTTCTACAGAAATGATGCCTGTGGGCACAGCGATGATGGCGTAACCAATGATCATGATGATAGATGCTAGGGTTTGGCCCAAAACCGTTTGAGGGGCAATGTCTCCATATCCCACGGTTGTCAGGGTTACAATGGCCCAATAAATGCTTTGCGGAATGCTTCTGAAACCATTTTCCTGCCCTTCGATCAAATACATCAACGAACCCATGATAACTACCAATGTGAGGACTACTTCCAAGGAAAACTACTATTTTATGCCGGCTGTTTTTTTAAAGCTATGGCAAGCACTGCCAGAAACCCCTACATACCTCGCCAGTTTGAGTACCCGAAAAACCCTTAATAAGCGAAGCATGCGGATAACGATCTATGGGTATTTATGGCCCAATAAAAACAAGGCTCAAATAGTCAGCAGGATAGCAGCAATCTATGATGCCATAAAAACTGAAAATATATTTCGAAGGATGCCTGGAAGGAAATGATGCGCAGTATATACTCAATGGAAAAACAATGGTAAGAAACCATTCCGCTTCACTTAAGAGGAACCTACCATAGTGCGTATTGATGGAAGGCACACTATCAACCAATACAACAACCACACTTAACGTGAATATCAATAAACCAATATCGAAGGCTTTCTTGTAGGAGTGTCGACTTCAAATAATATCAAAAATTACAGGCGCCATTTAGGAAAGGGTTTTTAACTTTAGGTTGTTTCATACACAGATGGTTTTTTTATAAAAAATCAAAATTACAAATAATGAGAGATTCTATTTCAACAACCTTTCAGACGGTAAAAAACCTGATGGGTTTTAAAACTTCTCTGAAACACCAGCCCGAACAATGCAAAATCATATTTGACCGGATCATTCGGATCAAACCTTCTCAGATTGCCGGTCAATTCCACAGCTGCCTTCCAATCATCGGATAGGGTTTCAAGCAGTCCCAATTTCCGGGCAACTCTTCCCGAACTGAACATCCAGCGGGCAAAACCAGTTTTGCAGGGCCATGGTTTTTTCCAAATCCAAAATCCACTCCTATAAGGTCGCTGCGCACCATCCACCGGAACATATTGATCCGTTTGGCTGAATTTCTTTCGGGGTTGGCAATGTGTTTTGAAGTCCTTTGCGGAAAAGGCAATTCAAAAATACGTTCTGAAATTCATAATGGAATCTTGTGCATCCTTACCGGAAAATGCATGTTCAAGTCCACCATGATGCTTATAGATATTCTGTAACGACCGGATAAAATAATTGCAGTCAATGCCATTAAAGGTGCGGTGAACAAACGGTTCAATACGTTTTAGTTCCTGTTTCGAATGATTCATCACAAAATCATAAGGTGCTAAATCCATTAGTTGCATAAGTTTACTGGCGTTGCTAATAATAGTAGATCGCATTCCCCAAGCAATAATTGCACTAAAAAAACCGGCTATCTCAATATCTTCCCTGGAAGAAAACTGATGCGGAACCGATACCGGATCGTTTTCGATAAAATCGGGCCTGTTATAATAATCGTATTTTTCTTCAAGGAAAGAATGGAGGTTATCAAAAGCAAAAGTCATAGGCAACGAAATTTACATAGTACTTCGGGCATAAGGCACTACCCGTTGATCAGCAAAATCTTCCGCCAGATACTTAAAATATCCGGCCATAGCGATCATCGCAGCGTTATCTGTAGTAAACTGAAACTCGGGAATATAAACATTCCATCCCAACTCGGTTCCTGTTTCGGCCAGTGTATTTCGCACCAACGAATTGGCAGATACCCCTCCTGCAATGGCAATTTCATTGATGCCGGTTCGAAGGGCTGCCAGTTTAAGTTTATCCATGAGGACCTCCACAATAACTTTTTGAATAGAAGCACTCAAATCATTTTTATTCTCTTCAATGAAATTTTTATTCTCTTTCAATGAGTCCCTAAGGAAATAGAGAAAGGAGGTTTTCAGCCCGCTAAAACTGAAATCCAATCCGGGAATTCTTGGCTTGGGAAAGGAAAATTTTTCAGGGTCTCCCATTTTTGCCAATTTATCAATCACCGGCCCACCAGGATATGACAAGCCCATAATTTTGGCAGCCTTATCAAAAGCTTCGCCGGCAGCATCATCTATGGTTTTTCCGATGATCTGCATATCCTTGTAATTATTTACCCTGACAATTTGTGTATGGCCACCAGAAATAGTAAGGCATAAAAAGGGAAAGGAAGGGACTTTTTTAACTCCTGTTCGATCCTCGATAAAATGCGCTAAAATATGCGCCTGCAAATGATCAACTTCCACCATAGGGATATCCAGTCCCAGGGCCAGGGCTTTTGCAAAAGAAGTGCCCACCAGCAAGGACCCCAATAAGCCAGGTCCACGGGTAAAAGCGATTGCATGTAAATCCGGTTTTTCGATACCGGCGATTTGCAAAGCATTTTCGACTACCGGAATGATATTCTGCTGATGTGCCCTGCTTGCAAGCTCGGGAACAACCCCGCCGAATTTTCGGTGAACTTCCTGGTTGGCTATCACGTTGGCAAGAATCTTGCTATTTTCAAGAACTGCAGCGGAGGTATCGTCGCAGGAAGATTCGATACCGAGAATATATGTTTTCATTATTGGAATGCGTTATTACTAAGTTTTTACACAGTTGATTGTTTGTAAAAATAAATTTTTTACCTTACTATTTCAATAATCTTTATAACCTTCGTAAGTTGGTTTAATCCCACTTAACGATTAAAAAAGAGGGCAAAGTTATTAAAATCAGGATTCTTAAAATAGGGACTTATATTACAGTAGGATTTATCACCCTCATGGTAATGCTATTCCTTATGTTCAGGCTTCCTTTGATACAAACAATACTGGCAAGGATGGCCACAACTTACTTATCCGGCAAGCTCAAACGACTTTAAAACTTGACAAACTGGAGATCAAATCGCTTAAAAGTTTTGCTTTTAAAAATCTTTATGTAGAAGATTTGAACAAAGACACGTTGCTTTATGCAGGCGATTTATCAATTGTGCTTTCAACTTACAATGCCGATGATGGTAATTTAAAGATTAAGAAAATTAGCCTCTCAGAGAGGATATCCGCCTGAAAAAGTACAAAGGCGAAGACTATTTGAACATGGCCTTTATCATTGATTTCTTTCAGGGAGATAAGGAACCGCCAGCAGATAGTTTGGCGATAAGGCAGATACATTAAGTGCCGCTGAAACCAATTTCAAATTTGTTTTAAAGGCCCTGAGCATTTACGATACCCGGTTTGTTTTTAGAAATCAGAACCAGGAGCAGGCTCCTGACCAGGTTGATTTTGCTGATATTGATGTTCAGATTTCAGAATTGGCTATCCGAAACGCAACCATTAATGGGACACTTTATGGTTGATGTTGATCGAATACAATTAAGGAGAAAAGTGGGTTTCAGCTCGATAGCCTTTCCTGTAATTTCAAGATCAGCTCAAAAATCTTACAAGCTAACAATACCCGAATCCGAACACCCAAAAATAACATTGGGTTAGACTTATCTTTTTCATACGATAGTTTTAAAGATTATAATGACTTTGTAAATAAAGTATACATTGCATCAGATATTCGCCCATCCACAATCAACCTAACTGAAGTAGGTTATTTTGCGCCGGTCATGCATGCAATGGATAACCGCATTAAAATCACGGGGAAAATCAAAGGAACCGTTTCTGACTTTAAAGCAAAGGATTTCAAATTCGCCTTTGGACGCGTTACACAATTTAGAGGTGATGTCCAGATGACAGGCTTGCCAGATATAAAAGAAACTTTTTCACACCTGAATATTACAGATTTTGAAACCAATTACAAAGATGTCACCGATCTCAGGTTACCCATGCCAGGTGAAACAATAGGTTTGCCCGATTTCCTCGTTACCCTTGGCGGTATTAAAATCAAAGGGTTTTTTACCGGGTTTTATAACAATTTTGTATCCTATGCAAGTTTCGATACAGATATTGGAAAGGTAAAAACCGACCTATTGGTCAAGGTAAACGACACTAAAAATATAGAATATGTGGGAAAGCTTATCGCCCTGAAATTTAATGCCGGGAAAATGTTCAATGCGGGTAACTACCTTGGAAGGCTTGATTTGAATGCTGATATAACAGGTTCTGGGATTGAATTTGAAAATATGAACCTGAATATGGATGGCGTTGTCAGTTCCCTTGAATTGTTCAACTATACATACAACCAAATTGCTATCTCAGGGAATTTGAGCGAACAAAAATTTACCGGTAAGTTAGACGTTTCCGATAAAAACATAAATCTGGATTTTGATGGTATCATTGACTACAGTGAAAATGTACCTATTTACAACTTCACTTCCGTCATTAAAAATGCAAAGCTTCAGAACATCAACCTGATGGAGCACGATACATCAATGACTTTCTCAACCACCATGAACATTAACCTGATGGGAGATAAGCTTGACAATATGCAGGGAATATTGATTCTTGATAAAACCGTTTACTCGGAAAAAGGGAGCCAGTACAGAATGAAAGACTTTACCCTTAGCATCACCCGCGACTCTTCCAAATATGCAATGATCCGGTTGTTCTCCGACATCGCTGATGCATCCATCGAAGGCACCTATTCGCTATACAATTTGCCGGTTAACATAAAAAATGTTTTCGATCAATACCTGAACTCATTGTTCCCCGATATGCCTTATACTGTTGAAGATCTGCCCATTCAGGATTTTATTTTTGATATCGAGCTAAAGAATACCCACCCTGTAACCTCTGTATTGTTGCCCGCATTAAACCTTTACACGGAACAACGATTACGGGTGGATACAACTCCCGGATCAACAGCCTTTTCTTTGAAGGAAGGCTCCAATCAGATTGTGTACAATGATATTAAAATACGTGATTGGAATTCGGAATTCTATCTCGGGCATGACGAAATGGTTCTGATAACCGAATGCAGTCAGATTTTTCTGAATGATACCCTGTCATTGGACAGTATTAACCTTGTGAGTTCGGCTAAAAACGATACCATTCACTATACATTGAATTTGAAGCACAAGGAAGCTCCTTACAATAATTATGGAAGTTTTTCCGGACAGCTTGCACTTTTTGAAAAGGACAAAATGGAGATTAAATTCGACACGGCAGACGTGTTTTATAATAATATTCTTTGGTCAGTAAGCCCTCATAACTTAATTTCGATTGATTCGAGTTCAGCTCATTTTCAGGACGTCTCATTGCGAAGTACAACGGCTCAATTTATGGTTCACGGGAACATTTCAACAATGCCTTCTGATTCACTGGTTATTGATTTCAGCAACTTTAATATCAGCAATGCAGACATGTTTTTGAAGAATATGAACATTGATCTGAATGGTGTTATTAATGGTTCTTTGAATATTTCCAATGCCTATGGCTCCCCGACATTCCTTTCCGATATTATGATAAACGATTTGTATTTCAACCAGGAAAAACTAGGGGATGCAAAGT
Source organism: Bacteroidales bacterium (assembly GCA_041393255.1). Lineage (GTDB taxonomy): Bacteria > Bacteroidota > Bacteroidia > Bacteroidales > JAADJA01 > JAADJA01. The sequence goes on from JAWKKM010000028.1 coordinate 73,205, forward strand.
TAAAAACTACATGGAACACTCAGGACGAGGCTTTTGAGATACTTGCAAGCATTATCTATACGGGCAATATTGGCCAAAGCAATATGTTGTCAATTGAGGGTACCTACTATCCCCACAGAGAGGAAGAAAACTTTTTTATTGATATCGATCTTTACAATTATAAGCTGAACACACTTGAGCCGTTTATCCGGTCTTTTAGTTCAAACCTGGAAGGCATGGCCAGCGGAGAGATTCGTTTGAGAGGAAGTAAAGAAAAGCCTGATTTAACCGGGGTCATAAACCTGATGCGAACCCGTTTAAAGATCGACTATCTAAATGTAACCTACAACCTGGCTGATAAGTTAGAACTTGAAAAAAACCTGATCCGGTTTGACAATATCACCGTTTATGATTCGCTGAACAATGAAGCAACGGGCTCAGGGAAATTATACCACAACCACCTTAAAGACTTTAATCTGGATTTGGAGTTTGATGCCCGACAGCTGGCTGGTTTAAACACAAAACGATCGCAAAACAGTACCTTTTACGGGTCTGCCTTTGCAAGCGGAAAAGTGAAGATTTATGGCCCTTTTGACAATTTAAACCTTGAAATCAATGTACGGTCAGAAAAAGGAACGAACATAACTATACCGGCCTCTGCAGCGAGTGAAGTAATGGAAAATGATTATATCATATTTATCAATAGTGAATATGATTCGGAACAGAAAAAGAAAAGCTATGATGTGGATATGAACGGGGTTGCTTTAAGCCTGGGATTAAATGTTACACATGATGCAAATATTCAGCTGTTTCTGCCTTACCAAATGGGCAATATTCGCGGTAACGGAAAAGGGGATATCATTATGAAAGTCAACCGATCGGGGCAATTTACCATGGATGGCGGTTATGAAATTTACCGGGGATCACTATTTCTCACCCTTCAGGGTATTATCAACAGGGATTTTGATATCAAAAGGGGTAGCAAAGTGAGCTGGACCGGCGACCCCTATGATGCAGATATTGATTTGAAAGCCGTTTACAAAGTGAAAACCGCCCTGGGTGAATATGGGCCACCTGAAGATTCGGCTTCACGTGTAAATGTTGACTGTGTGATCGCCCTTTCCAACAAATTGTTTAACCCGGAAATACGTTTTACCGTTGAATTTCCTGATTTGAAGGAAGATCAAAAACAGTATATTTTTACCCGAATCGATACAAATGACCAGGCCATGATGAGCCAACAAATGATCTCCTTATTGGTTATGAATAGCTTTTATCACAGCACGGGGTCATCCGGATCGTTTAGTTTCAATACTTTTTCCTTGTTAACAAATCAGCTTAATAACTGGCTTTCAAACATCAGCAACGATTTTGATATTGGTGTTAACTACCGGCCCGGCGATGACATCTCAGCACAGGAACTGGAAGTGGCCCTTTCAACGCAGCTTTGGGACGAGCGGGTTTTAGTTGATGGCAATGTTGGCATGAGGGGAAGTGAGGAAGCCAGAGAAGCCAATAGCATTGTTGGGGAAGTGAATGTGGAAGTTAAAATAACGGAAGATGGAAGGTTCAGGGCCAAAGCTTTCAATAAATCGAACAACAATTACCTCTATAAAAACTATGCACCCTACACAAGGTGTTGGCGTATTCTATACGAAAGAGTTTTACCGTTTCAGGGATTTGTTCAAATCACAAAAAAGAACACGAAAAAACAGAAACGGAATCCTAAAAAGCCGGAAGAAATTTCAGATAATTAACGGCTAAAAAATTTATCTTTGCCGAAATATAAAATTTCCTGAATTATGATCCAGAGATTACAATCCTTATTGCTGTTGTTGGCTGTTGTGGCTTATGTTATGATGTTTTTTTACCCCATTGCCACCGTTACCGAATTTACCCAATTGCAAAACGAAAGACTTGAAACCGATTATTACGAACTGTTTGCCATGGGAATTGAGGACCCTACCGAAAGCAGCGTAGCTCATTTAAACCAAACATCAAGCCTGCCTGTCCTTATTTTGGTTTCGGTTTTGATTCTGCTGGTGGTATACACGATTCTCAGGTATCAATACCGCACGCAACAATTAAAATTGGTTAAACTTTCCATTCTTTTGAATATCATTTTAATTGCCGGTATTTTTCTCAATTACCCTCAATACCTGACTGATTTCGACCTCTCGATCAGTCCGGCCTCCGGAGCTTATTTCCCTCTTATTTCAGTAGCTTTGCTAATCGTTGCGAACCGTTATATCCTGAAAGACGAAAAACTTGTGAAGTCGGTTGACCGGCTGAGGTAGGTGTTTCTGGATGAGCAGAAAAATTCTTTTGTTGGCTTTGGATTAAACGGTTGTCAGTTGGCAAAAAACTCCAAATTCAATAAGTCAGTTTAATATCAATCAATCGCTTGATATCCTCCAGTACTTTTGCATTGGTCACTGCTATCCTGATGCCCCTGCCTTCAGCATAAACCCTTGCTTCTTCAAGGTTCTTTTTTATGTCATTTGAAACCGGGCTCCCGGCAATCTCTTCATAAGCCTTGCGGCCAAAGACAAAAGCTGCTTTGAAAAATGCTTCCCTTGGCAACAGGTAAACTATGGCCCTCTTTTTATCTTTGATCCGAAAACTCCATCCGTACTTTTTTCCCGGGTAATTCCATTCTTCGACAGCTGCGGGATACTTTTCAAATACATAGTCCCTGATGGATTTCCACCATTCATAGGATGGGCCAATGGCCTGCCTGAGGGCATCTGTCTCGGGAATTATTGACTTGTCAGTGAAAATGCTGATCTCTTCCATTTGGTTTGCGATTTAGCTTTGTATGCAATTAACGCTGATACACACGGGCAAAATTGTATAATTTGCGAAAACCAGCTATATCAGTCTTATCTGCGATTCATTTTTACCGATCTACAATTTTGTGCGATACAGCGATAAGCAAAATTATAATACTTTTACAATCGACGAGCAGCAATTTATAATACTATGATAACAAGCAGGAATAATCCACGGATCCAAGAATGTTGTGAAACTCCGGAAAAGGCACCGAACGCAGGAAGCAAAACCGAATCATCATTGAAGGTGAGCGGGAGATCATCCGTGCAGCAAAATCAGGATTTGTGCTGGAGACGGTTTTGTTTGTCCTGATATTGCCAATGGTACTTTTCTTGAAACCCTATCGTTCTTGCATTCCGGAAAGTTTGAAACAGAAGAAGTGACAAGCGATGTATTTGAAAAAGATGGCTTACCGCGAAGGTTCGGATGGTTTGCTGGCACTGGCCCTTCCAAAATCCACAAAAACTATCTGACATTCAATTTGACAAAAAATCCGCTGGTCATTGTTATGGAAGCCGTTGAAAAACCGGGTAACCTCGGTGCAGTTTGCGTACAGCCGATGCCGCTGCGGTGAACGCCGTAATCGTTTGTGACCCCAAAACGGATATCTTTAACCCCAACATCATACGATCGAGCATCGGTTGCGTATTTACCACACGAGCTTACAACGTGTACCAACGAGGAAGCCATCTCACTGGATTAAAAAGAATGGAATTATCAGTTTTTGCCACATCCCTTGAGGCATCTGACCATTACCTGAAAGGTGATTTTACAAAACCTACAGCTATCGTGGTGGGAACGGAATCCTAGGCCTGTCCGAAACATGGATCCGAAATTCGGATTTCCGTATTATCATTCCCATGCTGGGTATTGCCGACTCGCTGAATGTTTCAACTTCCGCAGCCATTGTGGTGTTTGAGGCTTTGAGGCAGCGGGGAATTAGTAAGTACTAATGGATGAATTCTTGCAAATTGATCGCTTTGCATCCGAGGTTGAGGTATTTCCAGATGCGCACTTCAGGCGTGGACACATAGGTTCATTTTCTAACAGGCCGTCAGTCTGCGCAAATATTATCCACTTGGTTATTAATTGATCTTATAGGGGTTCAAGAATAGCGAATATTGGCTTGTGTGGCAAGGTGTTTTTTTCGGGCTTGAATATTGTCTGAAAATAACTTGACTGTGGTTGGCGGGATGTGGTGCAACAGGGCTTCATATTGGGCTTCGCCACACGAAGCCTTACTTATAGCATCGTTATTTGTTCAAATTTGCTTTTATTCCTTCCAACTCTTTGTAAATATCGTCAATTTCGTGCCTTTGAAAGACAGAGAAATTATAGGATTCAACCCTGTGGTTTCTGTGCACAAATTCAACCTTTGCAGTTTCAATTCTTAAATCCGCCAAGTCATTAATTTTTATTATTTTGGGTTTTTTAAATGAATTTTTGTATTCAATCTCTTCTCCACTTATTGAAATAGTATTTTTTTGTTTTATCAATTCTTTACCATAAAAAGTGTGAATAAGTTGAAGTATTCCGATAATGATTAAGATGAGGTCAGATACTCTGAATTTATTGTCGGAAATTAAGATTTGATATAGACCTATAATAATTATAAATGAACCAACAATGTACATCGACCTTTTTGTTGAAGAATTAAATTTTCTCCTGTCATGAAATTTTAGATTGAGAGCTTTAGTTTCCATTTGTTTTATTGATTTTGTTGTTAAACTTTTATTTTATTCAAATGCATGGTAACGTCAGTCGGTACAAAACTTACCATTTTGGTATGTAATTGATCTTACAGGGGATCAAAAATAGCGAATATTAGCTTGTGTGGCAAGGGGTTTTTTTCGGGCTTGAATATTTTCTGAGAACAATTTGACTGTGGTAGGGCAAGAGGTAAGAGTATGCCTTTAGGTGAATAGAAATAAGGCTGATTTTCCTGTAAACCTCATTAAGTGCATAGAAAAATACGACTCCCGTGTCGTGGTATGGGATGTAGTTCAACACCGACTCCTCGCTGGGTCTTGCAGACCGCTCAGAGTCCTATTTATTAGCAACTGGGCGATTATAATTCATTTTAATTTTTAACTACGATTGCTTTCTTAACTTGTAATTGGTCATTATTTATAAGCTTATAAAAATATATTCCGGGATTTACTTTTTTGCCATATTCATTATCAGCATTCCATTTTATCTGATGAGTCCCTGATGTGTATTTTGAATTATTGATGAGTTGTTTTATACAATTTCCTTTTGAGTCATAAATATACATGCTAATCAAGGCCTTTTGACTTGTTACTTCAAATTCAATTGTAGTGAATGATGAAAATGGATTGGGGTAATTATTTTTTAAAACGAAATACTGTGATGTTGTAGGAAGAATGTCTGTTTCTTCTTCATCTATTCCTGTAAGCAGAGTATCCCCTCTCGGATTTTTAACTCCATCAACATCCATAAACTTTTGTTCCCAGAAAGTAGATGTTGTATTACAGATTCCATTACCGATAGTGTCAATTGGAAATCCCAAAGTCGTATCAGCAGAATAATATGTTGCTCCAAGATAACAATTATCTATAAATCCTCCACGGAAGATTATAACATCATCATCAATTGGCCAAAAGAAAAATCCAGTAACTGAAGGCAAAATATTACATCCATAAACCAAAGGTGAAGGAACATTTATAGTATCAAAGCAATACCATGGATTACACCAAATAGCAATGCTATTATATAAGTGCTCAAAGTTACAATAGCTTATTATGGGATAGCTTTGTCCTTTACAAGCTATTGCAGAGGCGCCCCCTGTTTCCCATGATGAAATCACATAACAAAAGTTGCAATGATCAATAATTGGTGAAGAATTTTCACAGAATATTCCTACGTCTGCATTTCCATTCCACTCATCTCCTTCCACATTCATTGCTCCTCTAAAATTGCAATACTTGAGTTTGCTCTCACCATTTGTCGATGTGTTATAAAATTGAATTCCACACCAGATATTTCCATTTGTTATATTGTATTCTTTGTCTCCAAGATAAATCAAATGACTTTTTTGGCCTAAAGCCTTAAAAGTCCCAAAAACTTTTATTCCATAATATTCCCAAATACTTGGTGGCTGAATTACCATTATAAAATAAATATATTGTCCTGGACTAATTTTTAGTGTATCATTCTCCAAAATAACAATATCACAAGCAATTTCATACTTTTGATCAACCTGATTATAACTAATAGAATCGCTTAACAAGGATAACGTATCCATGGTGTAACACACTCCTTCATTTGAAGATGTCCAAGCAGAAACTTTACCAACTAGGAGTAAGAATGTTAAAATGATGAAAATGTGTTTCATTGATTTTAAGAGAATTATTTTTAAATACTTCTTCTTATAAAATTAAGATTAATTAATCATTTCTTCTACCTTAAGGTCGATTTTCGCCTTGTTGCTAACGTCAGTCTGTGCAAAATTTACCGTTTTGGTTTGAAATTGATTTCATGATGGTTCAAAAATAGCAAATATTAGCTTGTCTGACAAGGTGTTTTTTTCGGGCTTGAATATTTGCTGAGAACAATTTGATTGTGGTAGGGCAAGAGGTAAGAGTATGCCTTTAGGTGAATAGAAATAGGGCTGATTTTCCTGTAACCCTCATTAAGTGCATAGAAAAATACTACTTCTGTGGTATGGTGTGTAGTTCAACACCGGCTCCTCGCCGGGTCTTGCAGACCGCTCAGAGTCCTATTTATTAGCTGTAGCTCTTTTATCATTCGTCATTTTATGAATTTTTCAAATGTTGTTCCATTAAACTTATATGCACCGCTCTCGTGAGTTCCAAGCCAAAGGTCACCATTGTTGTCTTTGTATATGCTGAATAAAGAAATCTGTTTAGTTTTTTCTTGAATTGGATAATGCGTAATTCTAGTTCCATCATATTTCCATACACCGTCAAGATAGGTTACAAACCATAAATTACCATTATCGTCTATTACACT